>CAYGTH010000057.1:16576-22951 GCA_964352745.1 uncultured Bacteroidia bacterium | reverse complement strand
TCCGGAATGACGCAAGTGCGTGGAGAGTCAAATGGTGATTTTATGTTAGAGCCGTTCCTTAGGGAGCAATTTGCATAATTTTTAATTCGTCCGCATATACGGGCCGCTATTATTCGGAGTGATTTCTTCCTGTCTGCCCAGGTTGATTCCAATCGTGATTTCATTGGTATTGCCAAAAACCCGGACATCAGAAGTAGCTGGCGACATGAAATCTGCAGAGTAGGCAAAAAACATGTTTTTGGTTTGCAAGCCACACATAAAACTCATCAGCCAGTCTGTGCGGTAGGAAAGACCTGCAAACAGGCGGTCTTCTGCAAAATTGAAGCGTACATTTCCCTCAATCTGATAAGGGGCAGTCTGCACTTTTTTGAGCATCACAGAAGGCTCAATTGAAAACTGCTCGTATTGGAACTTGTAGCCCGCAATTGCAAAATAATGGCGGTATAATTTGGAAAGGAGATTGCGACTGCCATCATCTACCTCATTCAAATCAGTCTGAATCAGGTTCGGAGCAGAGAATCCCATATAGAAATTTTTCCCATAGAAATAAGTGCCGAATGCCACATCAGCTACGGAAAACCCTGCTACTGCTTCGGCAACGGCAGCGTCGGTAGGGTCTTCAAAAAAGACGAGATTGGGGTTGAAGCCATATCGAATTGCTTTTCCGGCAAGCCCGAAGCTCAAGTGATATTCTTCGTCCATGCCCAGGGGCACATGGAAAGCGTAAGCCAGTTGAATACCTGTTCGTTCAGATGGACCGGTTCGGTCGCTGATGAAGATTGCTCCCAAGGCATTTTTTTCGTCTACGGCACCCTGATAAGAGGCACTGATAGTCCGGGGAGAGCCCGGGAAACGACTCCATTGTGTTCGATAATTGAGGCGTAGCTCATGCTGATTTCCACTTCCAGCTACTGCGGGGTTGAGGACAAATGCATTCGTTTTATACTGTGAATACATAGGCTCCTGTTGGGCAAATCCGTAAGAGAGGAATAAGAGCGAGCAGGCCAAAAGGGTATATCTTATTAGCATAGGGATCTTGACTGAAAAATAGAGGAGAAATTCACTTGACGAAACTCAAAAACAAATTCAAGTTCAAATAAGGATTTGACTATCAGTGTTTTAGGTTTGTTTTTGTTTTTTTATCGGATAATGGTAATGGTTCCACGGAAAACACGTTTGTCAGCGGGCCCGTCCAACTTGAGGATATAGTAATAGGTGCCATCGGGCAGGGGACTTCCATTGATGTTTCCGTCCCATTCGTTTTGGTAGCCATCTATCTGGAGAATCTGCTGTCCCCATCGATTGAGGATCGTAAGCTGATTATCAGCGAAAGTGGGGAGACAGGGAATATGCCATAACTCGTTCACGCCATCTCCATTGGGGGTGAATCCCGTATGGATTTGCAGGCAATTGAGCTGTCGGGTGGCTTCTATTTCGATATTTAGTTTGCTGGAGCATCCATTGGCATCGATTACGGTTACGGAATAGGAGCCCACCGGAAGACTGTCTGCTTGTGGTGTCATTTCCCGCGCTGAGTGTCCCCAATTGTATTGATAGGGACTTTTTCCGCCTTTAACAATGAGCTTGACTGTGCCGATGCCTGTCCCATCGTCAGAAGTGACAATTGCCTGCACGTCGAGTGGTTCCGGATCTTCCAGGAAATAGGGAATGCTTTTTTCACATCCCGAAGCATCGGTAACCGTTACTGCGTATTGGCCGGCTGCGATGTCAAAGAGGTCTTGACTGGTTTCACCGTGAGACCATGCAAATGAGTAGGGGCTTTCGCCTCCGGAAACGGAAATTCCAATGAATCCATTCGCCTCACCGTAGCAAGATGGATGCACGATCATGGCAGCAGTTTCGATAGCAGAAGGGGCTTCGACGGTTGCCGCTGCTGAAATGTGACATCCATTTACATCCGAAACCCGCAACCGATATTCGCCTGCTGTGGCAAAATTTAGTTCGGGTTGCGTATTCTCATTCGACCAGCGATACGTATAGGGACTGGTACCGCCACTCAGACTGCTGCTTATTTTCCCATCGCCTGCATCCGCACAACTGGCCGGACCGGCAGTCAGGGTTAGTTCCATCATTTCGGGGCCTGTCAATTCAATTTGAGCAGAGTCGGTACATCCCCCGGTATCCGTAAGGATCAGGGAGTAATTGCCAGCCGAAAGGTTGCTGAGGGCTGGGGTACCATCGCCGGTACTCCAGGAATAGGAATATGGCGCAATTCCACCATTGGCGGTTGCCTGAACAGCACCGTCTGCCGAATCGAAGCAACTAATATCAAATCCATTGAAGGAAGTTGTAGTTGCCAGGGTGAGGGTAAGGGGCGGTGCTTGTGTAAGCGAAACCGTTTGAGACTGAAAACAGCCATTATGATCTGTTACTAACAAAGTCTGCACGCCTGCTGTCAATTGCGTAGCCGTAGCCGTTTGCTGGCCGTCATTCCACACATAGTTGAAAGGAGCTGTTCCGCCCGAGACAAATGCAGTAGCGATTCCTGTGGCGGCCCCAAAACAACTAATGTCATATCCACTGACCGTAGGAGGTTTGATGAGGGTGATTTCCAATAATTCAGGTTCTGATACGGTGATAGCTGAAGTAGCCTGGCAGCCATTGGCATCTGTAATCGTTACAGAAATCAAGCCGCTGGGCAGGTTGGTCGCTTCATTCAGGGTTTGTCCATTACTCCAGCTATAACTATAGGGTGTTTGGCCACCAATTGCGATTCCCTTCACGCTTCCATCACTTGCCCCAAAGCAGCTGATGGCTTCCCCATTGTAATCTGAACTGATAATGGCGGTCGCAGCAAAGCTGGCGCAGGAAAAGGCAGATTGGGTCAGGCGAATCTCATCGATTCCGATATCGCCGGTAGATCCGTTTCCTGAACCTTCTATTTTAACTTTGAATTGGGCGGTTTTGTAGAATATAGGAATCTCCAGTTGAATCGTTGTCCAGCTATTATAGACTGTGCTGAGATCGAAAAACTGTAGCCCCCAGGTACTGCCTCCGTCAGATGAGAAGGATACGAGGATGCCATCTCCATCATTGGGTACGGTACTGCTGTTGATATAGCAAAAGGAAAACTTAAGGCTATCAGACAGCGGATAGGAACTGAGATCAATCGTGGGGGTGATCATTGCTGGGAGGATACCGCTGGTCAGGTTCTCTGTATTGCATCGTGCATAATAGGTAGTGCTGTCGCAACCCATCAGGCTCGGCTGATTGAGGGGCCCGAAGGTATCATTGCGATTCCACGAGCAGGAAGCGCCTGCTGTACATCCGATTGGGGCAGGGCAAGTCCAGTTAGGCGGACAGTTACTCACGCCGGTCCAGGCATCAAAATTCTCACTAAAGAGAATGGTTTGCGCCTGTAGCGGTGAAAAAAAGACAGATAGACAAAACAGACCAGGGAAAACCAGGGTGAATACAAGTTTCAAGGCAACCGTTAGGTGACTTGTACGGGCTACATTCATAGAGTTCGAATCGCAGACATTACATCTGGTAAATATTCAAGTATTTGGGTTGATTAGGGTTAGCCGCAGTGCTAAAGTAGATAAAAGTCCCATGTAATAAATCTGGACTAATTGGAAGGGGAATTATCCGTGCATGAACGGTAAAAACCTGACACTTAATGGAATTTTTGTATGAATGAGTATACAGCCATTAATTATAGACACCCGGGCCTTGTAAGATTCAAGGCCCGGGTGTCAGAAAAATAAGCGGAGTAGATTAGCGCACGGTGGGTTGGCTGTACAGCGGCAGGCTGAAAGAGAAAGCCGCCCCCTGGTTAGGTCGATTGTTTAATCGAATCTGGGTATCGTGAATTTCCAGGATTTTTTTGACAATGGCCAACCCCAGACCCGAGCCACTGGTATCAATTGGGGTTTGTTTGCCGCCTTTGTGATAGCGGTCAAATACATAAGGAATATCGGCTTCCGGAATGCCGGGGCCCGTATCGGCCACTTCTACTTCCACCACTTCTCCGTTTTTGGTAATACTCACCGTGATCGTACCGCCTTCGGGCGTAAACTTGATGGCATTGTCAATCAGGTTTTGCAGTACACGCTCAATCAGGGCTACATCCGCCTCAACGATAGAAAGGTCTTTGCTGAGTTGGGGTTTAAGGGTGAGGCCTTTTTCCTCCGCGAGAATTTGATATTTATGCACGATATCCTGAATCAGTTCCGTCATGGCAAAAGGCTCTTTTTGGGGCTCAATTTGCTGAGACTCCAATTTGGATAATTCGAATAACTCATTGACGAGCTTCTCCAGCTTGGTGATGCTGTTGAGGATAGTAGTCATGTAACTGCGACGATCTACAGGACTGAGGGTATCTTCCTTGATCATCAGCGTTTCTATGTATCCATGCACGACCGATAGCGGCGTGCGGAGGTCATGGGAGACATTTGCCACAAGTTCCCGCCGGAGTTTATCCAGTGCATCCCGCTTTTCGATGTCCTCTACAATGGTATCGGCCATTTCATTGAAGGTATGGGATAATTCGGTTAGCTCTCCTCCTGACTTGACCGGGATTCGGGCCGCCATATCGCCTTCTTTAAATTTACGGACCGTATTGATTATGTTTCGAAGGTTACGCGTGATTACCCAGATAACCAACAGCCCAATCAAAAGGGCTGCAATCAAGGTGAAAAGCATGTTTTTGCTGCCGAGAGCCGTGATGTAGCCGCTAAACAAAGACTGAGATACGACATCGTATTCTTCACTGGCCAGTACGATATAGACATACCCCACGATGGTACCATTTTCTTCCACTGGCGCTGCAGAGAATACTTTGGTTACCCCCGGATTGCGCGGATCGTCCCCCAAAATACAAGAATTGATAGCGCCTTTGAGGTCAATAAATTCCTGAATCGGAGTCAGGCTTACCCGTTCCAGTTTTACTTTTTTATAGGGCGCTACGTATTGGAGAATATTCCCTTCCGGATCCAGCAAATACACTTCTATGGCCGGATTGATGGCCATCATGTATTGCATGATTTGATGGACCCGGTCTTCGCTGACTTCGCCATTGATAAAGGGGCCGATTTCTGTGACCACCTGGTTGGCAATCGCAGCATTCAACCGTTGGTGTTTGTCCTGAAAATATCGCTCGGCAGAATTGGCTGTTATGAGGACATAAGCCCCGCCGACTAATAATAGGAGCACCAGGAAAACAGCGCAGATGCGCCAATAGAGACTGGATAATATTCGCTTCAAAACTAGATGATTTGTGAAGTATGATGTACGATTTTGGATGTACGATGTACGATTTACGATTTCGGATTTACAAGCTCTCTTCCCTCTTCTCTCTTTCTTCTCTCTCCTGCCCCCTCTTCCCTGACTCCTCTCCTTATTCCTCCGCAAAACGATAGCCCACCCCCCAGGTCGTCAGGATATAGCGCGGCGTAGAGAGGTTGGGTTCTATTTTGGTGCGGAGTCGGTTGATATGAGAATTAACCGTGTGTTCATACCCATTATACTCATAGCCCCAGACGGTATTGAGCAGCGATTCCCGGGAATAACTCCTGCCGGGATTGGAGGCCAGTAAGAGCAGCAGGTCAAATTCTTTTGGAGTCAATTCAATTCGTGAGCCATGGAGGGTAACTTTCCGTTTAATGGGTTCGATATCGAGCTCATCAAATGAAATGTGTTCGGCACGCTGGGAGGCATCCGTAGGGGTCGTCATTTCCACTCTCCGAAAGAGGGCCTTTACCCGTGCAATGAATTCCCGGATGCTGAAAGGCTTGGTGAGGTAATCATCTGCTCCGGTTTCGAGTCCCAGGACCTTGTCAATTTCTTCCGACCGGGCCGTAAGCATGAGTAAGGGCGTCATGACTTTCTCTGCGCGCAATTTTCTGCACACTTCCAGGCCATCTAATTGCGGAAGCATGAGGTCCAGAATGATTAAATCAAATGATTCTTTCAGGGCCATGTGCAAGCCTGATTGTCCATCATATACTTTCTGCAACTGGCAGTTCAGATCGTTGAGGTGGATTTCCAATAAATTTACAATATCCCGATCGTCTTCTATTAGCAATACCTTTTTCATATGTTACTCCTTAAGCTGATTTCCCATTCACAAATTGTGTCCCCTGGAAATCTCAAGATCAAATTACCCCATTAAGTATCACAAAAGGATAACAGGAAGGTGTTCTTTTAGCAGAGCGGACACTGCGATGTGAATATAGAAGCATAATAAGCCTTCGCATTGGATTGATTTGTCGGATAGCTTGCGAATCGGATTTTCCATATAAAAAAGGCGATCCATTCCGAATGTGGGATTGGATCGCCTGAATCTTGCTATCTGTATTCTATCCTCTGAAGTCTGTCTTCTGTAATCTGTGCGCTTCTGTTAAAAAGCTTCTT
>CAYGTH010000057.1:7014-16476 GCA_964352745.1 uncultured Bacteroidia bacterium | reverse complement strand
AAAAGCTTCTTCTACCTTTTCTGAAAACTCATCAAGTAGTCGGGTGTATTTTTTATTATGCGCAGGAGAAAGAGCTTTGTCATTGAGGTAAATCTGATCGTCTCGATGCTCAATATTCATATGGGAATCGAGATTGTCAATCAGGCCATCGCGAACCAGTTCCTCTTTGAGTTCTTTTTCATATACATGAACTTTTTCTTCTGCTTCTTTGAAATGGACTTCCATTTTTCGCATTTGGACCTCTATACCCGCCATCTCTACTTCGACCTCTTCCCGGATATGTTTTTCCATTTCCTTGAGTTCACTCTCGGTGATTTTCATATTTTTTTCCAGCTCTTTCATGGCCACTTCGAGTTCATGGTGAGTGGTTTCGCTCATTTCTACCTGCAAAGCTGCGATTTGCTCATGCTTCATCTCCAGGACTTCCTGCAACTGTTCCATCGCATGTTCGAGGTTTTCTTCCCAGTTTTCGTGGGTTTCACTTTGCGCTTGAAGGGGAATCAGTGCTCCGATACTCAGGAGACACAAGCAGGTGAGAGATCGGATTATCAATGATATATTCATACTAATGGGTTTATGGGCTTAGGTGGGAAACTAATTGTCAAAGAATGATGCATCCGCTGGATGAAGAACAAGACTTTCGGCTTGGGTAAAAGCAGGATAGAATTTGCGCAGGAGTGCCTGGTATTTTTTCTGAAATTCTTCAGGCAATTTTTTGCCGTTTACCTTTAGCTTACCTGACCTGAGACGTGTGATTGTGACAGGTTCAGATACCTTATCGATGAGTCCGTCTGCTTCCAGCATCGCGCGAAGGGCGAAGCTTTTGTTGTTGACAGAGCGCCCTGCTTTCGGGGCACGTGCCGCTTGTTTGAGTTGGAATAATTCTCTTTCCATTTGTTGGCGTTCACGGTTCAGGTCGCGTTCCTGCTCCATTCGATTTCGTTCCATCTCGCGCTGTCGCTCCTGCAAATTTCGTTTGAGTTCCTGCGCTCTTCTGGTTTGTTCCCTTTCCAGGCGTTCGCGTTCTATTGTGAGTCGCGTTTCCTCCTCTTGTAAGCGTTGCTGCTCTTCTGCCGTCATGTCTTCCATGCGCTTCTGTCGGGCTTTAGTAAGGTGCTGATTCAGCTGTTCGATTTCGCGCTTGCTTTCCTCCAGTTCCCGCTGGTGATCGGCCAGCGCCTGTTCACGTTCCCGTGATATTTCTGTCAATTCCAGTAAGCGATCCTGTTCAGTTCTGAGTTGATATTCCTCGAGTAAATGCTGTCTTTCTTCAAACAGTCTTCGCTTATCTGCCAGTGCATGCTGTTGATCCTTAAGGGCGAATAATTGAGCTTGCGCCTTACTGCGCTGCATCTCCGCTTGCATGGCACGTTGCTGTGCTACCTGCTCCCGGTATTGTTCCTGGTATGCGCGCCGCTGGTCCTGCCATTGTGCCCGCTGCTCTGCCCATCTTTGCTTATAGACTTCCCGATATTCCAGCATGGCTTCCTGATACTGAATCTGAGCAGCACTGTCCAGAAAAGCGGGAGCTTCAGGGAACTCGGGTATTTCCGGCATTTCTGGCATTTCCGGTAAAGGGGGCATTTCCGGCATAACAGGAAAGGCAAATAAGCCGGGGCCTTCTGCCCCAAATCCTGGAACGCGGGGACGAGGCGTATCTACACGTGCACTCAAATCCTGAATGAAGAATTGCAATTCTCCCTCGCTCATAAAGGCTTCTGCAATGGATACTTCTGCTGATGCCAGGGCTTCCTGAAGATGGCGGAAATCAAAGGTAGCGTCAAACTCTCCTTCTTCAAAAGAGCTGGTTTCTTCGAGCCACTCTCCGAACTGAGCTTCGGAACCTTCTTCAAAACCTTCCATCCCAAAATGTCCAATTTCTTCTTCTGTTGGTTCAAAACCCTCTGTTGCCATTTCCTCAAATTGACTGGCTTCCCAGTTTTCGCCTACGGACTCGTTGGTTTCAGGAGAGAGCCAGGCCAGCGAAAAAAGACTGAGGGAAAGCATTAGCAAAGAGAGAATGCGACCGAGTGCCGGGGCCTTTTCCGGGCGGGGCGCTACGAGTCTGCGAATCCGGGAGAGGAGATGTTTTTTTCTGCCCACAAGCCCGACTGCTAATCCATTTACCTGTACGCGCTGAGCTTCAATGTCAGTGAGGGCACGGGCATATACGAGGGCACTGCCACATATTTCAACGGCTACATCGTCGCAGCAGTGTTCCCGCTCATCCCGAATCTGCGCCGCAATCCACCAATAAGCCGGATGGTAGAAAAAGGCCACCTCCACCAGCGATTGCATGAGGTTAATGAGATAATCGTGTCGCTGAATATGGGCGAGTTCGTGTGCAAGAATAGCCTCTATCTGAGCTGGATCCAGACCCGTTAACATACCCGCAGGTAGCAGAATAGCGGGTTTCAAATGGCCCAGGACCATAGGGCTTTTGACCTTAATAGACTCAAGCAACATGACCGGTTTGTGAATACCCAGGCGGGTTGCCAGTTCATGGGCTTGATCTACCCAGGGGCCTTCCATCATAAAGGCATGCCGATGCCGTAGACGATGAAGGAAGAACATGCTACCGATCCAGCGAATGCTGAATGCCACCAAGCCGATCAGCCAGAGCGGAAATATCCAGTGAATATGTCGCTCGACCTGATGCAGGAAATAGGCGAGGGGAGACTCCTCCAGATCGTGAACGGCTACAAATGCCGGTGCTTCTGAGTCGATGAGGATCCAGGTATCAGCCTCAGAGGCGAAAACCTGATTGGCATAACCGGGCTTCATGTGCTGCCGAAAAGTGTTGCCCGACCATAAGAGCATCAGGACCAGCGCCATTACTGAAAAACCATAGCGAAGTTCGGCTTTATCTTTTTTGATCAGGTGTAAAATCACCGCCAGGCCGATGGCAACTACTGCACCTTGCCACAGAGAGTGTAAGACGGTCCAGCCCAGCGCCTGAACAAACAGGGTATCGAGGAATTCAGGTAATCCGTTCATGATGCGCCCCCTTTCTCTTCCAACTCATCCAGAAACTTGCGGATTTCATCTAATTCCTCCGGAGAAGATTGATGATTGCCAAGTGCCTGCATGACCAGCTTCATTGCGGAACCTTCAAATGCGGTATCGAGCAATTTGTCCACCAGGTTTTGTTGTACTTCGTTTTCAGAGAGTTCAGCGGTGTAAGTATGTGTTTTCCCTGATTTTGTGCGGGAAAGATGCCCTTTCTCAAAGAGAATTTGCATCAACTTGAGCGTCGTGGTGTAACCGACCTCTTTATCTTGAGGAGATCGTAGGGCGTTGAGTGCCTCATTGATTTGCCGGACGGTGGCAGGGCCTTGCGTCCAGAGAATCCTGAGAATCTCAAGTTCGCCATCTGTGGGTTTGATCCGTTTTGGTTGATTCATAGGGATTAATGTATCTACGAATTAGTTCGTAGTACAAATATGTACGAAGTTTTTCGTAAATGCAATAGTTACTACGAAAAAGTTCGTAATAAGGACGGGTTTCTGCAATAAATCAGGAGAATTGGCAATTTTGCCCACTCATAAACGAAAAATGGGGAATCTGGACTTCTTTTATGACTCTGTGCGACTTTTGTCCTTGCTTTTTAGATCCGATAGGTAGGAATACCCAAAAAAATATTGATTCCTTTTCAAATCCAATGCATTAAATCTCTTCCAACAAATTCAATTTTTTTTAGTTTCTTGTAATAGATTAATTCCACCGATTAACACGACTGTATGGCTACCGCAACTCAAATGGATTTAAAGACACCACTGCACCATCTCTACCAATGGGAGACAGAATTGACAGACAAAGTATATCTGAATCAACCTATCAATGGAGAATGGCTGACCTGGACCTGGAAAGAATTTGGGGAAGAAGTCCGGAAGATGGCGGCCGTTTTACAAGCAAAAGGATTTGAGCCAGGTTCCAAAATTGCGCTGGTTTCCAAAAACTGCGCACATTGGTTGATGACAGATTTGGCCATTATGATGAGTGGGCATGTATCGGTGCCGATTTATCCGAATGTAAACGCTTCGACGGTCAAATACATTCTGGAGCATAGTGAGGCGAAAGTTTTATTTGTCGGAAAGCTGGAGCCGCATGATTGGAAGGAAATGAAACAGGGCGTTTTGCCGGGGATGGATTGTATCAACTTCGGGATTTATGACCTCGACGAAAAAGACTATCCGACCTGGGCCGAAGTTACGGAGGGGGTAGCGCCGATGGCTGCAAGTCCCAAGCCGGACCCACAAGATATCATGACCATCATTTACACCTCCGGTACTACAGGGACCCCTAAGGGAGTGGTGCATAAATTTATCTCACCCGCATTTGCGAGTCAGGCGATATTCAAAGAATTCGGCATCGGCCAAAACGATCGGTTTTTTTCCTACCTGCCGCTTTCCCACATTGCGGAACGCATGCTGATCATGATGGGGACTACAGGTTCAGGTGCTTCGGTTCACTTCGCACAGAGCCTGGAGACTTTTAACAGTAACCTCAAAACCTGCCAGCCGACTGTGTTCCTGGCAGTACCGCGTATCTGGACCAAATTTCAGGCAGGCATATTTGCCAAGTTTTCTCCTGGTAAATTAAACTTCCTCCTTGCTATCCCTGTATTGGGCGGAATATTACGGAAAAAAATAAAAGAAGGCCTCGGTCTGGATCAGGCGAAAGTTTGCCTGACCGGGGCCGCACCGATTCCCGTGACCTTGTTGGAGTGGTATGATAAATTGGGAATTAGCATTTATGAGGTGTATGGCATGACGGAAAATTCTGCCTATTCTCACTCCAACCTCCCGGGCCGCCGCAAGTTTGGAACGGTAGGGCAAACCCTGGAAGGGGTTGAAACTAAAATATCAGATGAGGGGGAAATCTGTGTCAAGAGTGTCGTGAATCTGGTTGAATACTTCAAAGAACCTGAAAAAACCGCAGAAACCATTCGGGATGGATGGTTGCATACCGGCGACAAAGGAGAAATAGATGCAGAGGGATATGTCCGGATTACTGGCCGGGTCAAAGACATTTTCAAGACCTCTAAAGCCAAATATGTAGCTCCCAGTCCAATTGAAATGAAGCTTTCCAAAAATGAGCTGGTTGAACAGGTTTGTGTTGTCGGAACGGGAATCCCACAGCCTATTGCATTAGTGGTCCTTTCACCGGATGCCAGGGAAAAAGCTACAGAACAAATTAAATCAAGCCTCAACGATACCTTGCAGGAAGTTAATCCTACGCTTGAACATCACGAGCGTCTCCAAAAACTGGTTGTCGTACAGGGGGACTGGACGCCTGAAAACGGTATTTTGACCCCGACGCTCAAGATCAAGCGCGGAGCCATAGATGATAAATATATGCCCAACTATGAAGCCTGGTATGAAGGCGGAAAAGGGGTGGTCTGGGAATAAGACCTTGCCGCTTATATAAAACTGTTAACAAATCGAATGACTTAGGCCTTCCCTATGTCATTCGATTTTTGAGTAAAAGGGGAATAGGAGCGGTGACCTTAAATACTAAATGCGAATCGCTAGTTGGCCGAAAATGATTCCAAGATCGTCAGCCTGAGTCCCGATCGAATCGGGAAAGGCCTAGCGATCGTTCCAAGCGGCAAATTTCGCCTAATTACTTCCGTTTTGTTGTGCTTCGTACCTTGACTCCGCTCGGCATGACGCGCTCAGCATTACAAAATAGACTACTTTTTCAACTAGCGATTCGCATACTAAATATTCATCTAAGCAATTATGAAATATAAGTTAGGGATCTCCTTATCCGGAGGGGGCGCACGCGGAATTGCGCATATTGGCGTATTGCAGGCGCTGGAAGAAAATAATATTTATCCAGAGGCTATTTCCGGCGCGAGTGCAGGTTCGATTGTAGGAGCCCTCTATGCTGCGGGCAAGACCCCGCAGGAGATCCTTAGCATTTTTCAAAACTCCTCTTTGCTTAAGCTCTTTAAATTTTCCATCCCCTCTGTAGGTCTTACAGATATTTCTTATATCAAAGAAATCCTCGCCGAACACATCCCCCAGGACAATTTTGCCTCACTTGAAAAAGAACTCTTCATTTCTGTCACCAACCTGAGTCGTGGTGAATACGAAATCAGACAGGAAGGCGAACTCTTTGAAGCGGTAGCGACCTCCTCCTCCATTCCCATCCTATTTAAATCCCGTATCCAAAACGGGGATCTTTATGCTGATGGCGGCCTCCTCAATAACTTGCCAGTCGAACCGCTGCTTGATCGATGCCAGTATGTAATAGGGGTTAATGTGACGCCCATCTTGTACGAGCCAGATTTGTCTAACCTTGTTCGAATCGGCTACAGAACCCTCGACCTGGTTATGTGGAGCAATGTCGAACCCCGGCTAAAACAATGTGATTTGGTTCTCCAACCGGCTGCGGATACCTACGGTTTTTTTGATATTCATAAGACAGAAGAAATCTTCAATTTGGGGTATGAATCTGCAATGGAGTCCATGTCGGAGATTATTCGAAAATTGAAGGGACGTTATATTTTGCCCGTTCGGTTCCGTCCAGCTACTGTGACTCAGTCGAATACAACCCGCCGGCCTGGCCTGTTTCAACGCATAAAAGACTGGGTATACTACCTGTGGCAAAAGTTTTTTGGAAAAAAATAGGGGTGGACATTTCAATTGGCATAATAGTTGAAATATGCATGATTCTGAAGGGTAATATGAGAAAAACCAATTTGAGATGCAATGTACTGATAGTCAGTTGTTTATGTTTGTTGGTTTTTGGAATATTGTACCCATTAAATAAATAGGTTTTGGGGGGAGATGTTTTGGGGAGTTAAATTTTTTTAACAGACGTTCACTTTTGGAATACCTTTTGCTTATTTGTGAAAAGATGATCTTAAAAGGCGTAAGATAAAGGGGTACGTCTCAGACTCGCTCAATTTCCACAGGCATTATAAACCTTTCATACGTTTTGCTACTTTCTCCGGGAAGTTAGTAATCCTAAATGAAAAACAATTTGTTTGATGAGTTTATTCAACTCGCCGAATCAAGTAATCTATACACTTTTTCGAGCATAAGTACTTGATTGTCAGTATTAAATGGATTGTTGAGAAGAGATGGTTAGAGTGTTGAAAATAGTACTTTATCTATTATTGTATAATACTGTTTTTCGGCATTTATTTTCGAGGTAAAATTTAATTTTGGGGTTAATAAAATGGTGGGGTGTTAAAAATGTATCATACTTAGTTCTTAGAATGTAAGATATTCTGGATAAAGGACATGCGTTAAACATAGCTCGCCCGTACTTTTACAAAGACAATTGGCTGTTATTAATATATATCTATGAAGAATCTGATTTCTACCTTTTCTGGATTTTGTGTTGTGCTTCTCCTTAGCTTCTCAATGGTATCTACTGTACAGGCTCAGTGTACGAAAGGCGATTGTGATACGGGGAATGGGATGTACTCCTATCCAGATGGAGGTTACTATAAAGGGGAATGGCGCAGTGGGTTGCGCCATGGACAGGGTGAATACCACATGTCCAATGGAGATAAGTATGAAGGCGAATGGCAAAAAAATACAATGCACGGCCAGGGTACTTACAGCTATAGCAACGGAGATCTTTATGAAGGTCAGTTTGTGAAAGATGAGATGGAAGGGCAGGGCGTTTATACCTTTGCAGACGGCGGATTTTATGAGGGACAATGGGAAGAAGGACGTCAGCATGGAGCAGGTACGCTTACCTACGATAATGGTTCACAGATTACGGGTGTGTGGAATCAAGGAAAAATTAATGGTAAGGCCAAATACCTGTATGCAGACGGTAGTTCCTACGAAGGAGACTTTGTCAACAGCAAACGAAATGGATTTGGAAAAATGTTGAATAACCGAGGAGATTTATACGAAGGAGATTGGCGGAGCGGCCGTAAGAATGGCAAAGGACGAATGGCTTTTGCAACGGGTATGGTATATGACGGAGATTGGGTAAGCGGAAAAATGTCCGGAACCGGAAGATTGACCACCCCAACAGGCTCTGATTATCAAGGCGAATTCTCTAACGGTAAATACAATGGATTTGGTAGTCTTCACTTCAACAACGGAGACCGCTATGAAGGAAACTGGATGAATGGCAAGATGCACGGCAAGGGCAAATACGAATATGGCGATGGCAGTGTATATGAGGGAGAATGGGTGATGGACATGCGCCATGGACAAGGGACTTATGCATTTGTTGATGGAACTGTTTATACAGGACAGTTTATTTCTGGTAAACTTCATGGGGTAGGAAAAATGGTGAAGCCAAATGGAGAGGTACAAGAGGGGACGTTTGAGTATGGACAATACCGGGGTAGTAACTAAGACAAAAAAGATATTTTCGTTTCTACATTTGCAATAGATTAGAAAAAGGTTGGGGACCATTTAATGGGTCCCCAATTTTTTTTTGAAAAAAGTGGATAATCCTGTTTATCTTTTAAGAAGCGTTGGCACAGGTTAAAAAAATCTGCCATGTTGGTAACACATTGAAGGGCTTAAGGAACTAGGTATAGAGGGCTTTCGTATCCTTGCTAGCATTCATATCCGCTAATGCCTATTAAAGTGTAAAGGTGTTTAACAAAAATGCAACTGCGCTTAGTTAAGCGTCATAGATACAAAGGACTTTTGTGAGTTGCGCAAAAGTGTCAAACAACCCCGTCTCTTTAGAGAGATGTACGGACCCCTATTTTCTATTCAACCCCACACCCCTATGAGAACCTTATCTACTCATTTAGCCTTTCTCTTTTTTATTTGTTTATTGATTGCTGTAAACCCACTATTAGGCCAGACTCCTGAGGGGATTCATTATCAGGCGGCGGCACGTGATGGCAATACGCTTCTTGCTAATCAAACGATCGAAGTTCAATTCACTATTTCCAATGGCGGGACTGCCGTTTACCAGGAAACCCATTCCCTGAATACGAATCCCTATGGCTTGTTTTCTGCGGTCATTGGCGAGGGGATTAGCACGGTTGGGACCTTTGAATTGATCGATTGGGCATCCGGGAATTACAATCTAAAAGTTGAATTAGACGCTGGAACGGGATTCCTGAACATGGGAACCACCGAATTTGTCAGTGTGCCCTACAGCCTCATGGCCCGGAAAGCTGATATGGCACTCGAAGAGTTAAACAATGTGAGTATAGCTGCCTCAACACCCGGGACGGGTGATGTCCTCAAGTGGAATGGGACCGCTTGGGTACCAGGAGCAGATAATGGTTCAGGTACGACTACCTATTCAGGTGGAACGGGGATTAATGTAACGGGAACTACCATTATAAATACTGCGCCGGATCAGACGGTAGCCCTGACAGGTACTGGTGCCACAGCGATTACAGGTACCTATCCCAACTTTACGATTAGCTCTACTGATAATGTAAATGATGCCGATAGTGATCCTGCAAATGAGTTGCAGAGCCTCAGTTTGAGTGGGAGTAATTTGACGCTTTCC
>CAYGTH010000057.1:0-6914 GCA_964352745.1 uncultured Bacteroidia bacterium | reverse complement strand
AATGAGTTGCAGAGCCTCAGTTTAAGTGGCAATAGCCTGACGCTTTCCGACGGGAATACGGTCAGTCTGCCTGCCGGAACCAATTACTCCGGCGGTACAGGAATCAACATTACAGGAGGAGTCGTCTCGAATACGGGAGATACCGATGGAAGTGATGATATCAATATTGGTACCCTGGCAGCAGGAGACCTGGGGGGCAGCTATCCTGCGCCTTCTGTATCAGGCCTGCAAGGAAATCCTGTATCCACCACTAACCCTGCAAATGGTGAAGTGTTGAAATGGAATGGAACGAACTGGGCACCCGCGAGTGATAATGCAGGGAGCAGTGTATGGAACCTCAGCAGCTCCGATGCTTATTATAACAATGGAAATGTAGGAATTGGAACCACTACACCCGACGCAAAACTGGAGGTCTACCAAAACTCCTCATTGAGTGATCCCCATATCCTACTACACGAGAATGGCAACGACTATGCTCGCCTTCGCCTCCAGAATAATAATGGCTCTAATTACTGGGCAATCGCAGCCTATATCGCCTCAAATCATAGAAATGACCGCCTGAATTTCTGGAATGGAACCGGCGGAGATGTCATGACGATTACGGGAGATGGAGAAGTCGGGATAGGAGTAGGGATCTCTCCCAAAGTGCCCTTCCATGTTGGGAATGGGCGAAGGGTGCTATTTGGAATCGATACGCTGGGTAATGGAGACAAGTTGATGTTCTTACCCGATCTGCATGCATTCCGGGTAGGAACCGTTGCAACCGGTGCTGCCAGCACCTATTGGAACCGGGACAGCATAGGATTGTATTCCTTTGCTTCAGGCTATAATACCCGTGCACAGGGATTTGGCGCTACGGCAATGGGCCGAGATACAGAAGCGACAAATAGCTACGCTTTTGCTTCTGGTTTCTTTTCCAATGCAGATGGTCAATATTCTACAGCGATGGGCTTTAATACAGACGCATTTGCGCTGGGCTCAACTGCCTTAGGCTATAGCACGGATGCGGAAGCGAACTATTCCTTTGCTGCGGGATACTTTGCAGAAGCGCAGGCTATTTATTCCGTCGCAATTGGAAATGCGGTACAAGCCCAGTCCTATGCTTCCATGGCAGTAGGGCGGTATAATGTGGGGGGAGGAAGCGCAACTGCCTGGAATGCAAATGACCCAATCTTTGAAATCGGGATAGGCACAGGACCCAGCAATACCGCAAATGCGATCACCGTTCAGAAAGATGGAGATGTAGGCATTGGCACTACTTTTCCGGGAGCAAGACTTCATGTTGCAAATGGGGCATTGAGGATAGGCAGTTTAGAGGAGTTTACTGATGGAGGAAGTTTCCTCATACAAGTGAATTCGGCTTTTGCTCCCTTAACCAATGGAAATAGAACGCTGGGTACCTCTACCTTCCGCTGGAGTACAGTTTATGCCACTAACGGTACCATCAATACTTCAGACCGTCGGGACAAACAAGATATACAAGATATTAAGTATGGCCTGGATGATATTATGAAACTGCGTCCGGTTTCATTTTCCTGGAAAGAACAACCCGAAACAGGAACTAAATTAGGTCTGATTGCCCAGGATGTTCAAGCTGTTATCAGCGAGGTGGTAGTAGATAAAGACTGGGTAATTGATGAGGAAACCGGTGAAAAATCTGAAATCGAAGCCGAAAGAATGGGCGTGTATTACTCCGACCTCATCCCTGTCCTGATCAAGGGTATGCAGGAGCAGCAGGACATGATCGGTAGCCAGGAGGAGATGATCGGCAAACAGCAGGAATTGATGCAAAAACAGCAACAAAAGATAGAAGAATTGGAAAACAGGCTTTCGAAGGTGGAATTAGGGCAGTAATTTTCAATAACCATTAATTAACCTTACAAACAGATGAACCTGATGAAAAGCATATACGTCCTCCTCCTTTCATGTTGCCTGCCGATGTGCCTGACCGCTCAATTGAGCCTGGACAGACAAGTACTCGGATCGACTGGCAATTTCAGCACCGTTTCCAATGTAAGTCTTTCTTCAACAGTAGGAGAAGCCGTTGTCGCTACTGCAATCAGTGGTTCCATCGTCTTGACACAGGGGTTTCAGCAGCCTGATGGGGCCACCTCTGTTGGGATAGAAGACGACCTTCGGCTATCAGTTCAATATACGGTAGCGCCCAATCCGACCCAGGATATCGTACGGGTCGAACTGACCACTGACAAACCGATTACCATAGGTCTGGTCCTGATGGACGTCCGCGGAAGGCGGGTACCGGTTCCTGAGCAGGAAATTCGGGTAAATGGAACGGAATCAACTGAAATAGATTTGCAAACCCTCGCTGATGGCGTGTACACCCTCGCGCTTAAGGATGAGGCAGGAAATATATTTCGGACCTTTAAAATCCAGCGAATTCATTAAGCAATTCTAAGAATTAACGACTACTGTTAAAAATTGGCAAGGGGATGCATTTCCGCTTGCCAATTTTTGTTTGGAGCAACATGCACTTCCCGACATCAACTTGTCTGGTATATATACCGGCCGAAGTTGGTCGGGTGTATGCAGGTATGTTGAATAGACAGGATCGATTTTCTGAATAAGAATCGGGTTTTTCGGTGCATTAGATATTTTTTTGTCTAAAACCTTTCATTCGGATAGAAATAACTGATGTCGGTATAAAACTTGATGGCCTGACAGTACACGCTTTTTTTTACCTGCTTCATTGAATTAACCTGCATGAAATCCACCCTATTACGCTTTACTTTTCTCTTGTTGACTTCTATTTCCGTTTCTGTCTATGCACAGGCGCCACAAGGTGTTCATTATCAGGCGGTTGCTCGAAATGGTACCAGCCTGGTTACCAACGCTTCTGTTTCGGTTCGATTTACCATTTCTGCTGGAGGGACTGCTACATATCAGGAGCGCCAGAATGCGACTACGAATGCTTACGGTTTATTTAATCTGGTAATTGGAACAGGAACCCCACTCTTTGGACAGTTTTCTACAATTGACTGGGGGAATGGCCATCATCACCTCAAGGTCGAAGTAGATGTGGGAACCGGCTTTTTTGATATGGGAACCAGTCCGTTGCAAAGTGTTCCCTACAGCTTGTATGCTGAAACGGTTGATATGAATATTTCCGACCTGAATGATGTAGATGCCAGCCTGCCCACAACCGGAGAGGTGCTGGCATGGAACGGATTCAGTTGGATGCCTGCTCCCGATCAGGCAGGGCCTGCTTACCTGGCCGGAACCGGGATAGACCTGACAAGTAATACGATTACCAATACGGGCGACCTCGATCCTGCTGATGATATTACCATTGGGATGAGCGCAGGAGGTGATTTGTCGGGTACGTATCCCGATCCTGTGGTGATCGGCCTTCAGGGCTCAGCTGTATCTGCCAATGCACCACAGCAAGACCAGATACTGAAATGGAATGGGCAAGCCTGGGTGCCTGCAGCTGATGAGTTTATAGATGGAGACAGCGATGCGGGGAATGAACTGCAGAGCCTCGCCATTTCCGGAAACACGATCTCTCTTTCCAATGGAGGCGGTTCGGTTTCGATTCCGGTTTATACAGGCGGAACCGGCATCAATGTAGCGGGTACGCTCATCACCAATACAGGAGATACGAATGCCGCCGATGATATCACGATTACCAGCCAGGCTGCCGGCGATGTCGATGGCCCTTTTTCTGCCTTGAATGTAGGCCGAATCCAGGGCCAGCCGATCGCAAACCTTGCACCAGCTAATGATCAGGTGCTAAAGTGGGATGGGATTCAGTGGAAAGCAGCCGTAGATGAAAATGATATCCCTAAATGGGAGGAGATAAATAACCATGTGTTTTATGCGACAGGTAGGGTAGGAGTGGGTACTTCCCAGCCCCGAACTGCCTTTCATGTGGCTACGGGTAAAACCGTCTTATTTGGCGCAGATACGATCAGCAATGGCGTCAAAATGCTGTGGAGCCCGGCCCGGGGCGCCATGCGGGCAGGGGGCCTTTCTTCTACATTGGCAGGTACTTTCTGGAATCCGGATAGCCTGGGTTTTTATTCCTTTGCTGCTGGCTTGGATACCCGTGCTACCGGCTACGGTTCTACTGCACTGGGGCGGGATACCGAGGCCAGCAAATTGTACACTTTTGCCACCGGATATTTTACAGATGCCAAAGCAGATTATGCAACCGCTATGGGATATAATACCGATGCAACAGGGATCGCTTCGGTTGCTATGAATTACGAAACGGTTGCTTCTGGAGGCTATTCCTTCGCAGCAGGCCGATCTACGCAAGCAACGGGAAATTATGCTTTTGCTACGGGCCAAAGTACGCAGGCGACTGGAAATTATTCCACCACCTTCGGTTTTCAAACCAAGGCTCAGACCTATATGTCGGCTGCTTTCGGGCGATATAATGTTGGCGGGGGAAATGCGACTTCCTGGATAGCGACCGATCCCTTATTCGAGGTAGGCATTGGAACCAATGCGTTTAATACAGCGAACGCTCTCACGATTCTGAAAAATGGAAGAGTCGGGATTGGGGTAGCATTTCCAGAAGACGAACTACATGTAAATGGCGTTGTCCGGATTGGAAGCCTGGAAACAATTCAGGACGGCGGCGGATTTATTTTGAATGTAAATGCAGCGCTGGCCCCGAGTAGCAATGGCGGATATAACCTGGGCAGCTCCTTTTATCGATGGAGCACGGTATATGCGATGAATGGGACCATCAACACCTCTGATCGAAGAGAGAAAAATAGTATTCAGGACCTTCAATATGGCCTCAATGAAGTCATGCAATTACGGCCCGTTTCTTTTCAGTGGAAAGAGCACCCGGAACAAGGAGATAAATTAGGATTGATCGCTCAAGAAGTCCAAAGTTTACTACCCGAGACGGTAAAAGCTACCGAATGGCAGCGTTCAGAAGAAACCGGAGAACTGTCCGAAGTGGAAGCAGACCGGCTGGGCATATATTATTCCGATTTGATCCCAGTCCTGATCAAAGCTGTCCAGGAACAACAAGCAGAAATAGAATCGCTGAAAGAAAGGCTTTCAGCAGTCGAACAGAAATAAAATCAGTAGTTTTTCGTAAGTCCGGCAATCTTAGTAATGACTAAAAAATAAATACACCTTTTTACTCTCCACGCACTTGCGTCATTCCGGAGGTCCGAGGTTGCGCAGCTTCCGAGGACAATCCGGAATCTTCTATGCTTTGCTCAAAACCCTGTTTGGGGCTGGGGGATTCCGGATAACATTTCAAAGCTACGCAATGAAATATTTCCGGAATGACGGGTTTGTTTTTTGACCATTACTTAGGGTTGTCGGACTTTTTGTATGAAAAAGGAAGAGTTTATTCGGAGGATGGACTTACTCTGGCTGTTAGAGCCCTCCAGGCCGATTCATGAGTTCGTTGATGATAAATGCCCGACGAATGTCTTGTTTGTTTCGAAACAGTTTTTGCCTTCTATCCTTTGCAGTCTGGGCTTTTCGACGGCGCGCAAGGAGTTCTTCCATCACCGAATCGAGTAAAGGACTCGAATATCCAAACTGGTCATCATTTGGAAAATGGTCTCGAAGGGCATAGACCCGACGCGCTGGGAGTTTCGGTGTGTGCTGAACGGTATTATTACTATCTTTGTTCCCTGATAGTAATTGAATATGCCGGTAAAGCAGGAGGCCAGCCCCTGCCAGAATTAAGACGCCAATTATTTCCAGTGCCAGCATATTCGATAGAAATAGAGATTTTGCAGGAAAAAAAATGCCTGCAACCGATATTACGAATTATTCTGCCATAATAAAACATGCAGCTTACCAGTCTCGAAATTTTTGGGTTTAAAAGCTTTGCGGAGCGAACCAAATTTGTGTTCGATGAAGGCATTACAGGAATTGTCGGTCCAAACGGCTGTGGTAAGTCAAATGTCGTAGATTCTATCCGGTGGGTGCTGGGAGAGCAGAAAACGCGAAATCTCCGTTCCGACAAGATGGAAAACATCATCTTTAACGGAACCAAAGGGAGGCGGAAATCCAATTTCGCAGAAGTCTCTCTCACCTTTGAAAATACCAAAAACGTCCTGCCTACGGAATATACTTCGGTTACCATTACCCGGAAACTGTACCGTAGCGGAGATTCTGAGTATCAGATCAATGGGATTACCTGCCGCTTAAAGGATATCCAAAACCTCTTCATGGATACGGGCATCAGCTCTGATTCTTATGCGATCATCGAATTGAGAATGGTCGATGAAATGCTCACCAATAAGGACAACGAGCGTCGCAAGTTTTTTGAAGAGGCTGCCGGGATTTCCAAATATAAAATTCGCAAAAAACAAACCCTCAAGCGTCTCGATGATACGCAGGCTGACCTGGAGCGGGTAGAAGATCTCCTGTTCGAGATCGAGAAAAATCTCCGCTCGCTGGAAAAACAAGCCCGCCGTACCCAGCGTTATTTTGAGCTGAAAGAAGAATATAAGCAGATCAGCTCCCAGTTTGCCATCCTTACAATGATGAGCATTCGGGACCGGCAGCAGCAGATCGAAGTGTTGCAAACGCAGTTGGTAGATCAGCTCGCTCAGACACACTCGGAGATTGCAACACGCGAGGCACGGCTTCAGGACCTGAAAAAAACACAGATCGATCAGGAAGCGCGCCTTTCCCATTCGCAGCAGGATCTCAATCAACACATTCGCAAAATCCAGGAAGTAGAAACTGAAAAGTCGGTGAAAAACGAACGCCTGAAATACCTGCAACAGCGGCAGATGGCGATCAATAACCAATTGGAAACGGAGCGCCAGGCCCTCGAAAGAAACGAAGCCGCCGTAGCTTTGCTCAAAGAGCAGCAGCAGGAGGTCAACGGAGAACTGGGGCGTCAGGAAAAACTGGAGCAAAGTCTTAAAAGTGAAGTAGATCAACTGCGGAATCAGAATACCGAG
>CAYGTH010000056.1:0-23178 GCA_964352745.1 uncultured Bacteroidia bacterium | reverse complement strand
TTTGGGGCTTGCTTGCGGAGTGGTGAGCGTTTGGCCAAATGCCTGAGCGCCGATCAATAAGACCAGCATGGTGGTGAGAAAAAAGTTTGTTCGTTTCATATCCCTTTTATGGTTTGACTGATGGTATATGTCAATGAAGGTATTGGAACCAACAGCCAATAAGTACTACATAAGTATGTAGGAACGCCGATTCCAACTCAAAATGGAGGATTTTCCTTTTTTCACACCATTGAAAAAGCAAGTTTGCCACACACAAAAACACAGGCCATCCCCAAAGGGACAGCCTGTGTAAGCAGATCAAAACAGTGTGTCTGTATTGATCGAATGTCTATCGACGAATCACGAGTTTGCCGGTAAGGGCACCCTCTTCAGTTATGATTCGGATGAAATAAATCCCATTTGCGAGATCAGCAGTTGCCCAGTTGAGCTCATGCGATCCTGCGCTTTGCTTTTCGTTCAGCACATTCGCTACCTGCTTGCCAAAGATATCCTGCACCTGAATGCGAACGTCGGTAGCTTCTTCCAATTGGTACTCAATCGTTACCTGGTCAGAAGCAGGATTCGGATAGAAGTTGAAGAAGTTCAGATCGCTGATATCACCGGGTTCAACCCCGAGTAATACGTCATAGCGGAAGTTATCAATATAGTAGGTCGCTGCTGAGCTATTTCCAGGGTTGAACAGCATCAACACTTTTGTAACGTTGGCGGGTGCCTGGCTGAAATCAAAGGTCAATGTTTCCCAGGTATTCGCGTTTGCTACTGTTGCTGTTTGGGAATCCAATGTATTCCCTCCATTGTCCTGTAGGGAAATCTGAACATCTACGCCTGCTGTAGTCGAAAGGATGTCGAGATGGATTTCATAAGCAGTTGTGGGCAGTACATTTGCATTCGCCAAATCAGCTCCCACTACTGCGAAAGGACTGGCAGCGCGGTCATACTTACCCACCAGCAAACTGGTGTTCACTCCCAGGATCAGGGGATTGGCAATCGTGTCGAGGGTTCCGTCAATCTGCCCATAGGTCAGATTCCGCTGGCACTCGAAGTCATCAAAAATTGTCAAATCCTCAACTACTCCATCACAAGGACCTGGTTCGACAACTACTACAGCAGCTGTATCGAGGCGCATGTTATCCAGGAAGTAGGTACCCGTTACGGTAGAACCCGGATTAATCAACAGAATCAATTTGCCTGTACCCGTGGTATCGGAAATGCTACTGAAATCGAAGTTCAGGGATTCCCAGGTATTCGTTGCTACCACAGTATCTCTACTGGTCATCAATTCGTTTCCAGCAGTATCCTGCAAAGTAATCTGAATCGGCAGGTTAGCGGTAGGCGAAATCATCTGCAGGCTTACCTGATTGTAGGTAGTCAGGTCCAGGGGTGCTCCGATAAACTCTCCTACGATTACATCAAACATGTCTGCACTCCGTACATACTGTCCGGAAGAATCACTTGCATTAATACCTGTGGTATTTGGATTTACAAGATTGGTCAACACACCAGAGGTAAACAGATTCTGGAGATTTTGCTGGCACTCGAAATCGTCGAGGATCAAACTGTCTGTTGCGACTCCAGCACAAGGTCCGGGAGGGGCAACGAATGCGGTATCCAAGCGGATGTTATCCAACCAGAAGGTATCTGCTACAGGATTGTTAGGATCGATCAGCAGCACCATCTTGGTAACCGTTGCATTGGCCGAAATGGTACTGAAATCAAACGTCAGTTCTTCCCAGGTATTAATTGTGGAAACTGATGCCGTTTGACTCAGAATTTGCGTTCCAGCGACATCCTGAAGGGTGATCTGAATCGGTACCTGTCTTGGAGAAATCACCTGTAATTTGATTTGATTATAGCTAGCCAGGTCTAAGGGTCCTCCCAGGAATTCTCCAATGATCACATCAAATATGTCTGTACCGCGAACATACTTACCGGCTTCGGCACTCATATTAGGTGCCATTACAAGCGGATTGTCCACTACTGTCAGGACACCACTGATCGCAGGGTTCTGCAAATTGCGCTGACATTCGAAGTCATCTACGATCTTATCATTCACAGCAATTCCAGTACATTCATTCGTAGCAACTGCAGAAGAATCCATACGGATGTTGTCCAGATAAAAGGTATCGACGACTGTATTTCCGGGATCGATCAAAAAGACGACCTTCGCTACATTCGTCGCAGCAGAAACCGAACTAAAGTCAAATACCAATTCTTCCCATTCCCCGGTTAGCGTCCCCGGAGCACTCATCGCCGCTATCTGGGTACTGGCTGCATCTTGTAAAGAAACCTGGTAGTTAACGCCCACCGTTGGTGAAATTACCTGTACCTTCAGTTTATTGAATACCGTCAGATCAACCGGCGTTACGGCAAAATCTCCAATCACGACATCAAAGGTAGCGTTAGACCGGACATACTTTGCCGATAGCGGGCTTTGGTTAAAGCTGGTTGCATCCGGATTGTCAATGATGGAAAAGGTTCCGGCTGTGATGAAATTCACCAGGTTGCGCTGACACTCAAAGTCATCCAAAATCAATGGATCCGTAACCGTACCTGAACAAACGGTAAGCGGAGTAGCGGAACTATCTAAGCGGACATTATCGATGTAAAAAGTATCCCGTGCATTGCTACCGGGATCCAGGAGAATCAATAACTGCATTACACCGGGCGTTGCTGCCTGTCCACTGAAGTCGAACACCAGTTCTTCCCAATCACCTGCGACTGTGTTATTCACAAAGGCGCTACCCAGATTCGATCCCCCTCCATCTTGCAGGATTGCCTGAAATCCCATACCAGCGTTTGGCGCGATCAACTGCACCTTGAGCTTGTTGAAAGTCGTGAGATCAATAGGTGCCCCCAGGAATCCCCCAATCATTACATCGAAGGTACTCGTATCACGGATGTAGTACCCTGAGGTTGAGCTGGGATTGAAAGTAGAAGTATCGGGATTATCAACGGTCGTCAATACGCCTGAAGTAAATAGATTTTGAAGATTGCGTTGGCACTCAAAATCATCCATGATCAGCGGATTTGTCACGATTCCTGAGCAGATCGTAGTAGGTGTTGCAGAACTATCCATCCGGATATTGTCCACATAAAAAGTATCCTTCACATTGCTACCGGGATTGAGCAGAAGCAATAACTGCGTTACACCGGGAGTTGCAGCCTGGGCACTGAAATCAAATACCAGCTCTTCCCATTCTCCTCCTACTGTATTATTAATAAAGGAACTTCCCAGATTGCTTCCTCCTGCATCTTGTAGAATTGCTTGAAAACTCATCCCCGCTACCGGTGCAATCACCTGCACTTTGAGCTTGTTGAATGTGGTAAGATCCAGTGGCGTAACAGGAAAGTTACCAATGAATACATCAAAGGTCGATGTATCCCGAATGTAACGACCAGAATTTGCACTGGAGTTGAAAGTTGTTGCATCCGGATTGTCTACGATCGCCAACACCCCTGAAGTGAATAGGTTCTGGATATTACTTTGACAATCAAAGTCTTCCAGGATATTCAAATCGGGTGAAACGCCCACACAAGGAGAGGCTGCCATGATAATTTCATCCAAAAAAATCGTACCCGATCCGTTTGGCGTACCTCCACCTCCGGTGTTGATGAATATCAACACAGAAGCAATTTGACTACTGTCGGTAACAGACCCGTCATTATGCTTCCATTTTCCGGTAAAATCATACTCATAATCATGATAAACTCCATCTGTAATAATGGGATTCAATACAAACGGATTAAGACTTGTACTCTTTCCACTCGTATCCAACAGATCAATACGAATATTGGCGATCTGAGTAATGGGAGTTGAGGTCTTAAGCTTCAACGTCATCCTTTCAACGCCAGTCAGGTTGAGCGGAATCGGAAAACTCTTGATCGAGTTAGGAAACTGAGTGGGGTCTGTGATCGAAAAATCAATTTTCAATTCCCCATTCGCCTCAGTCAATGTGTGAGTGTTTCCGGGATCATTTGCCGGGCTCCAACCCGTCAATATGTTATCATTGAAATCATCTAAAACTATCTGGGAAATCCCCAGAAAGCTGGATTGTAAGAGAAAAGCGAGGAGAATTAGTCGTCTCATGTTAGCGCTATTAAAGCAATTCAATTAATTGTGATTAGAAATACAAAAACCCAGTTATTGAACATCTGAATATTCAATCGCTGGCTACATTTATCAATAAAACTTTTGAGTCGGAATTTGAAAGCATACGCGAATTTTGTTCTTTTCCTGAGAAGGTTCAATTGAATACGTTCCAATAGATGTTATAAGTAGGTGAAAGGTTAATAATTGGTCGCGAAAGGAGGAACATCATCCATTAGGGTAAAAAATCTTACATTCGCAAATTTTAAATATCGTATAAAATGAATTATTCAACCAATAGGGATAATGGCTTGACTTGGGATAATATTTGAATAAAACAGCAAGAGAAATACATGCCTCTATTTCACGATACAAAGGCAAAAGAGGCCCCAGATTGGGAAAATCAATCTGCTATCCATTTGATATACAAAGAATAACTCTTATATTTGCAACATAATTGCATCTATGAATTTCCAGGCAAGGAGTCATATTGCTTTCTTTTTGTTGCTCATTTCATTGGTGCACATACTTCCCGTGAAGTTGCTCCATGAGTGCAAGGAGTCCGCTGAAAACCAAGAAATCCTGCCTGGATCAGTTGCAAAAGGGACCGAAATCCTGACAACCTTACACCTCGAATGCAAGCTCTGCGAATTTCAACTCCCTCCTTTTACTCAGCTTACAGCCAACTATTCTCCTCTCATTACGCCTTTTGTTCTCCAGCAGGCTATCACAGCAGTTGATCCTCCCGACTTATTCTCTCCTGCTGTTCTGAATTTGAGAGGCCCTCCCATCGCATAGGCAACCTGTGAATCCCACAGTTTCATGTAATCTTTTTTTCTACTACCTGGAGGTAGTGTCATCTCTTATACTATGCGAGTTCATTTTCTTTGTTGGGCGCTGTTGCTGGGCATTATTACCAGTCAGGCCCAACCCGATGTACCAACTGATTGCAGCTACCATTTACATGGTCAGGTCGTGTATGGAGGCAGCCATGAACCCGCAGCATTTGCCCAGGTCTATATCAAGGAATTGGGACAAGTCGTGCTGACAGACTCACTTGGACATTACACATTTGGAGGGCTTTGTATTGGTCAATATACCATTCAATGCACGCACATTGGGGGCGAATCTTTGGAAACGCATTTACACCTTTCAGCAGATACAGATCAGCTGTTACAACTCTCCGACTCTTCCTTTTCTCTGGATGCTGTAGTCATACGGGGAGAGAAAAAAAAGGCAGAAGCAACTCAGGCGAGTCAAAGCCTCAGCGGAATTGCCCTTACCCAATCTATGGGGAAGCCCCTGGCTGAAGTATTGGAACAGATTCCCGGTGTCAGTCGGTTGCAAACAGGCGCAACAATCGTAAAACCCGTTATTCACGGTCTCCACAGCAACCGCATCCTGATTGTAAATAATGGTATCCGACAGGAAGGTCAGCAATGGGGCCAGGAACATGCTCCGGAAATTGATCCTTTTATTGCCAAACGACTGACCGTACTCAAAGGAGCAAACAGTGTCCGGTATGGTTCAGATGCCATCGCCGGCGTCATTCTGGTGGATCCTGCTGCCCTGCCCGATTCCGCAGGGGTACATGGAGAAATCAATCTCGTAGGACACCACAATGGTCGTCAGGGAATTGCCTCCGCCATTGTAGAAGGAACCTTGGCTGGACTACCAGGTTTGAGTTGGCGAATACAAAGTACTGCCAAAAAAGCCGGTGATCTGCATACGCCCGATTATCTCCTGACCAATACAGGCGTATCTGAATTGAATTATTCCAGTGCTCTTGCCTTTCAACGGGAAAGATTTGGGATAGAAGCTTTTTACAGCCGATTCAGTACCCAAATCGGGATTTTGTCAGCTGCACATATCGGCAATCTCACTGATCTGGTTCGTGCAATAGAGTCTCCCCAACCCCTTGTTATTGAGCCCTTTAGTTATGAAATCAACCGCCCTTATCAGGATATTGCCCATACCTTGCTTAAAGCATCGGGCTACTGGCGCCCTACTGATTCGGATAAATTGACCCTTACCCTGGCTCGGCAGCATAACCTGCGGCAGGAATATGATAAACACCGGGCACGCAATGACTCACTCGCGGCATTGGATCTCCCAGAGCTGCAATTCATCCTCAATACCTATACCGCAGAACTCCTATGGGAACGCAGCAACCACCAGCGATTCTCCTCGGTATCAGGACTCAGTGGGACTTATCAGAATAATGTATTCAACGGTCGGTCCTTCATTCCCAATTTTGTATCAATGGCAGGAGGCGTATTTTCTACCCAACGATATAAAACCGGGAAATGGGAATTGGAAGGAGGGGTTAGATGGGATTATAAATGGATCAATTCCGCCTATCAAAACCTGGGACGTATCTTTCGGAATCAATTCAATTTCTACAGTTTTTCCGCTACGTTGGGAGCTATTTATGAGCCCAGTAAAGAGCTGACCTTAAAATTACATGCAGGTACTGCCTGGCGCCCCCCCAATGTCAATGAATTATTCAGCAATGGCGTCCATCACGGAACGGCATCTGTTGAGATAGGCGATTCCACCCTTATTCCTGAACGGGCCTGGCATATAATTGCCAACCTGAATTACACCCCCAATTCCTTTTTCACCGGGGAATTAAGCCTTTTCCACAACACAATCCATGATTTCATCTACCTCCGCCCGGAGGCAGAACCGACCTTAACAATCCGAGGCGCATTTCCGACCTTCCGATATGAGCAGATAAATGCCCGACTGATTGGTGCGGATGCGGTAATTCAGGTTCGCCCAATTCCCCGGCTTACCTGGATTGGAAAAGGATCTTTTTTACACGCACAAAATACCAGCGAATCTCAGGCCCTCATTTTTATGCCTGCCAATCAAATCGAAAACCATTTAAAATGGAAATGGAAGCAAATCGGCAAGCTCAAAAATGCTTTTCTGGGAGTCGGTATTCAATCTGTTTTCAAACAAAATCGGGTCCCTGAGAAAGGAGACTATGCCCCCGCCCCGGATGGATATAACCTCCTGAATGCGGAGGCAGGTTTCGAGGCTCCGATTGGCAAGCAATTCCTATTCGTCGGGGCATCCATTTCCAATCTGCTTGATACAAGTTACCGCGATTATCTGAATAGATTCAGGTACTATGCCGATGAACCCGGCAGAAATATTTCTCTCCGTTTCCAATTTCAATTTTGATAATTACCTAACCCATTATCTTTCTCATTATGAAAAAAGTTCAGTATTTTTTCATGGCCCTGATCCTAATAGGAACTGCATTGCTGTACACCTCCTGCGACCCGGATGAACCAGAACCCGGATCTGAGGAAACCATAACTTCTGTTACCATAACCCTTACCGACACCTTAACCAATCAAGTAATAACTGCGAGTTTTAAAGACCCCGACGGAGATGGAGGCGCAGCCCCGACCCAGGAAGATACCATCCGGATTGATCCGAATAGTGCATATCGGGCGACCCTGCAATTCCTGAATGAATCAACGAGTCCGGCCGAGGACATTACTCCTGAGATCACCAGTGAAGCCGCAGAACATTTAGTCTGTTTTTCCGCTGGCTCTTCGCTCACAATCGCCTACGACGATCTCGATGCCAACAATTTAGGCATTGGCCTGGAAACACTGTGGTCTACCGGGGATGCCGGAGATGGGAATGTCCGAATTACCCTCAAACACCAGCCTGGAGGGATTAAAGACGGAACCTGCGATCCTGGGGAAACGGATGTTGAGGTTGATTTCTGGACGATTATTCAATAAATCTACTGACAGATAAAAAGGGGAGACCAAGTGATTGGCCTCCCCTTTTTTATAGGTTTCATCCCATGTGTTTACTCTGCCAGGATATAAATATCTACCCGTCGATTCTTCTCCCGGTCCGTCTCCAATACCTGCTGTTGGGTAATGGGATTTTCGGCACCATACGGAATCGGCATCACTACGCTTTCGTTCAAACCGATGCTTGAGAGGTAGTTTTTGACGGCAACTGCCCGTCGGTTAGAAAGCACCAGGTTATAGGTAGCTTCCCCCTCCACGCTTGCATTTCCGGCGATATACACCGTAATAAGGTTTTGTTTTGCATTGAGTCGGTCTTTGACCCGGCGAAGCTCTGCACGCGCATCTTCATTCAGTTCAGAAGAATTATAGGCAAAGTAGATCGACCCGTTTTTCTCAAAGCGGATTCTGCTTCTGATTCTACCCCCATCGGCATCGACATACACCGTATCATTGCGATACAAGTCCCGTATTTGATCCTTAACCGATTCTGGTTGCCGGGTACCGTTCAGTTCCCTCAGCATCTGCTGCTCCTGTAGCTGTTGTAAATCCCGGAGCTTTTGCAGGTCCTGTAACTTCTGCATATCCTGGAGACGCTGCAAGTCTTCGAGTTGCTTTAGCTGTCGCAGCATTTCCAAATTTCTCAACATTTCCTCTTGATCAGAAAGTGTCGTTCCGGAATTATTCCCCCCTGGCATCGACTCGTCCGTACGGCTTTTCCCATCGGAGCCTAAGGGTCCCAGAGAATCCGTAGCTACCATATTTCCTTCCATGTTTCGAATTCTCTCTTCCAGGTCATCGATCTTTTTCTTGTTTCCTCCAAAGCGGAATCCAAGGGAAAATTCATGCGATGCCCCCAGGCTATTGCGATCGACACTACGAGCCATCATATCGTAGGTATAAGAAATCGAGAATGCTTTCTGCACCCTAAACCCAACAGAAGCATTGAGACTGGAAGCAAAAAAGTCATTCCCGCCAGAGCGATATCCAATTCCGCCCCATAAGCGATCATACCAACCCATCAGGATATTAGCATCGTACTGAACAGGAAGGCCAGCAGCGCCCCTGACCATCAGGACCGGCTCCAGCGTAAGTTCATTTACCTTGCTGATCGGGATTTCATATCGAACAGATCCCAGATAATGGCTGATCAGCTCAAAAGAGGAAATGCTCCCCTGGTTGTTCAGGTACCTCACATTGCTGTTTGAAAGTTGTGGAACCGAAACATCAATATTCAGTCGCTTATAATGGTAATGCCCCCCAAAGCCAACGTCGAAAGTAGTGGCACTGGCATCCTTTCCAAGGATCGCATTGTCATTAGGATTTTGAACCGTAGCGTCCCCAAAGTTAATCTGCTGGTTGAGGAAACCGCCACTCACTCCCAGGGAGAAACTGTGCTCCCCGATATCATCCAGCGGAATATGGTAGGCATAGGTTACAGATCCTCCAATTTTCCTGATGATATGGGTATCATCGGAAAAGAGGGTAACTCCAACCCCGGATTTATCCGATTGCAGGGGCATATCGAATGTTAGGATCTTAGTATCAGGCGCATCTGGAAGATCAGTCCATTGCCGCTTTTGACCAATGTAAAGATTGCCAAGCTTCCCGCTACCAGCCCGGGCAGGATTATACAAATAGGGATTGTACACGTACTGGTTGAATACCGGTATTTGTTGAGCGATGGACGGACCCGCCGCCAACAAGGACAGGACGAGCAAGAGATATTTGAATATACTTTTCATAATTCTTTTTATGTCTGTATGCATGCCGATTCGGAGAATTGTCATTTGCCTCATTATCGTATCAGGGTTATGGCACCTTTGAACTCTTGTTCAGGTGTCCGGATCACATACCAATAAGTTCCCTCTGGCAAATCACGTCCCCGATAGGTTCCATCCCAATCGTTTTGGTAATTCGTTGTATTCAGCACTTCTATTCCTCCCCGATCAAATACGACCAATTGGTAATTCGTGAAGTTGTTAATGAATTCTACTACCCAGAAATCATTCACGCCATCTCCGTTTGGTGTAAACAAATCGTACACACCAACTTGTCCGGTTTGAGGTTCGACAATCACATTGACCGTATCCACTCCTTCGCAGCCGTTCAAGTCAACCCCCGTAACCGTATAGGTGAAAGTCCCAACCGGCGGGGTCGCAACAGGATTTGCGATACTAGGATTGTCCAGGAAGGTAATGGGATCCCAGGTATATACGAATGCACCTGTGGCCAACAATTGGGCACCGTCTCCCTCTGTAATCGTCTGGTCAGCTCCAGCATCTACTGGTAATCCCAGATTCACCTCCACAATCGTCGAATTAGCAGAACCCGAAGCAGAACAAGCACCAGCCTGTCCATCCACCAGGACACTGTACACACCCGCCTCATCAGGCGAAATATTTGCAATCAGCGGATTTTGAACCGTTGAAGTGAAGTTATTCGGCCCCATCCACATAAAGGTGTAAGGAGGTGTCCCGCCACTTACCGAAACATTCAGCTGCACATCAGAGCCTTCACAAACCGGCCCGTCATTGCTCGTAATGATTACCAGTGAACCTTGATCATCAATGAATACAGTAGTTGTTACCGGAAGAGAAGAACAGCCTGAAACCGTATCCGTAACGATTAAGGTATAATCTCCCTGATGGTCATTTTCATTCACACTGACAATCACAGGACTCTGATCCGTACTTGCGAATCCGCCTGGTCCGGTCCAACTATAGGTAACTCCTGCAATGAAGGGCGCTGTTAATTCAAGGTCCTCACCTTCGCATAGCGGTCCATTATTGAGGATACCTGCCACAACAGGAGAAGGCGTAACCCCAACTGTCGTCGTGGAAGGCGCACTCGTGGCACAGCCCCCTACCGTAACCGTTACACTGTAATCCCCTGCATCCGCAATGGTAGCATTTGTGATAACCGGATTCTGAGAACTTGAGGTATAACCATTTGGCCCTGTCCAATTAAAGATCGCTCCGACAATTGCAGTAGCTGTCAACTCAATGTCCTGGCCTTCACAGACCGGGCCATTGTTTTCTGCCAGTACAGCAAAGGAGCCTCCCAGCACATTGACTACCGCAGTTGCCTCCAAAGAAGGACAACCACCAGCTACCACGCGTACAGCATATTCGCCGGAATCCAGTACCGTAGCATTGGAAAGAATTAATTCCGGTCCGGTCGTAGTCGTGTCCGACCCATTCGGGCGACTCCAAATATAGGCCGAAACCCCAGCGATATTATTACTTGTCAGGATGACATCATCGCCTACACATACCGGACTGTTGGTACTCAATGAAGGCGTCTGAGGCGATTCGGTAATATCGACAAACAAGCTCACCGTTGCAGACACACAGCCTGAAGCAAAATCAGTTACCTGTACCGTATACTGGCCCTGATTATCGGCTTCTGTAACATTGGCAATAACCGGGTTTTGCTGAGTAGATGTGAATCCATTCGGCCCGGTCCAATTGTATCCCAATCCAGCGCCTCCGGTGGCAGTCAATAACAAGGTATCGCCTTCACACAAGGGGCTGTTGCTCGTAATGGTAGGAGCTACCGGAATGCTGTTTACGGTAACCACAACTTCTTCCCGTTCACTTTCACACCCATTGATTTCCAGCGTTACATAATAGCTGGTTGTAACGGTGAGTATTGGGGTAGTATAACTCAGACCCGATTGGAGCAAATTGCCACCTGCCGGTGCATCATACCAATTGAAGATTCCCGTACCCGGTGCCGTAAGCGTTATCGATTCGCCCGCACATACCGCAACGTCATTGATAGAAGGCTGAGCAGGTTGGGGTACTACCGTAACGGCAATTGCAATCCGGTCGCTCGTACAGCCCGACTGCGTATTCACCTCCTCGACATAGTAGGTATAGGTTCCGGGGGTAAAAGGCCCGACAGACAAAGTAGCTGTCGTAGCAGGTCCCATTGTATTGGTCTGAAGCGGCGTATTGCTGCTCACGAAATCGTACCAATTTAATTGAGTATTAGCATTCCCTGTACCAGAAGCGGTAATGACACCCGATTCTCCTTCACACAGGCTGATGCCCGAAGCAGAAGGCGCTACCGGAGCCGGTACTACCGTAACACTTACCGGCACCAAATCACTCACACAGCCGGTTCCGACTGTTACCGTCTGAACCCAATAAGTAGTTGACTGTGTCAGAACCGGAGTCGTGTATATTCCTCCGGTAAAGATCAGGTTATTACCATTTCCATCATTGTACCAATTGATAAAGGTACCGCCGGTAGCAATCAAGGTCGCAGACGTTCCTTCACAGATAGTATCACTCATCGCCACTGGATTCGCAGGAGCAGGATTCACGACAACCGTTACAAGCGCAGCAGGACTTTCACATCCGCCATTCTCTTCTCTCACCAGGAAGCTCGTCGTTACAGATAAAGCACCGGTATTGAAGTTATTTCCGGTGAATAAGAGGGTAACCCCTGTGATGTCGTACCAGTTAAAGGTTCCGGGAACCGGACTATTTGATATGGCCGTAAGCGTAGCACTCTCCCCTTCACATACCGTTGTACCGGGAATGGTAGGTACTGCTGGCACATTAACAATTGAAATCGAAATCGGTGTCCGGGTGCTTGTACACGTCCCGTTATCTTCTTCTACATAAAACACATAAGGTCCTGTACCCGCCGGAAAAGGTCCGACGTTAAATGCCGCCGCAGCCGGAGGCATTGGATTTACCTGTAGCGGTGTCCCACCTGTTGGCACATTGTACCATACCAGGGAACCTGTTCCCGAGCCGGAAGCAGTCAGCACATCCGTCGTATTTGCACACAACATAATGTTACTCGATGCGGGCGGTGCAGGCGTAGGTAATACAGTTACCTGTACCGGTACCAAAGCACTGGTACAACCCGTTCCCGGAATCAGTGCCTGCACATAGTAAGTGGTGGTCTGTACTAAAATCGGACTGACAAAAGGCGAACCGGTAAACAAAGGATTCACCCCATTTGGATTGTCGTACCAGGTCAGTAAGGTTCCAGCAGGTCCAATGGCCGTAATGCTGGCTGTATTCCCCTCACAAATCGTGGCAGGCACAACTGCCGGATCAGCCGGAGCCGGATTGACTACTACTGTAACCGTTGTGGCCGGACTTTCACAACTCCCTATAACCTCACGCACCTGGAAGGTCGTGGTCGTGGTCAGAATTCCCGTTGTGAAATTTGCACCCGTATATAATAAGGTCGTTCCGGTCGCATCATACCAATTCATAATTCCATTGGTAGCAGCTGCGGAAGTCGCATTGAGTATAACACTCGATCCGGCGCAGGTAGTCGTACCCACTGCCAGCGGTGCCAGCGGAGCAGGATCAACTTTTACCAATGCCGGAGAACGCGCACTCACACATGAGCCGTTGTCTTCTTCTACATAAAACAGATACGTGCCGGGTGTGAAGGGGCCTACGGTAAAATCAGCCGTTACTGGCGGCATCGCATCACTTTGAAGGGGCGTACCTCCAGTAGGTACATTGTACCAATTGAGTGTACCCGTTCCAGAACCCGTTGCCGTAAGGATACCTGTTTCGCCTTCACAAATAATGATATTGCCAACTGAAGGAGCGACTGCGGCAGGAATTACAGAAACGGTAACCGGCACCAGGTTGCTTACACAGCCCGTTCCCGAATTGAGTTCCTGTAACCAGAAGGTAGTCGTCTGAGTCAGCGCTGAGGTGGTGAATGAGGCACCGGTAGCCAACAGATTTGTACCCGCAGGGTCGTCATACCAATTGATCAGACCGCCACTACCCGTAGCTGTCAAGGTCGCGGTTTCGCCTGAGCAGACAGTTATTGCCGCTGCAACCGGATCAGCAGGGGCTGGATTCACCGTTACCGTAACGGTCAACGCTGCACTTTCGCACCCGGCAGCGGATTCTTCCCTGACCTGATAGGTGGTCGTCGCAGTGAGCGCACCGGTTGTATAAGCTGTTCCGGTGAACAATAAAGTAGTTCCGGTTGCATCGTACCAGTTGATTGAGCCTCCACTGCCCGACGTAGCGGTCAAGGTGGTAGACTGCCCTTCGCATATGGCAATGATACCGGTTATCGATGGGGCAGCAGGTGCCGCATTCACAGTAACGGTTACAGCGGTCCGTGTACTTGGACAAGTACCATTATCCTCTTCTACATAAAAGAGATACGTTCCGGCAGGCAATGGACCGACACTCAGCGTCGCAGTAGCTGGCGGCATCGCATCTGATTGAAGCGGTGCGCCCCCGGATGGAACATTGTACCAATTAAGTGTACCTGTTCCTGAGCCTGTTGCACTGATATTCCCTGTTTCATTCTCACACAAGGTGATATCCGCAGCAGCAGGTGCCAATGGACCTGGAAGCACCGTAACGGTTACCGCAATCAATCCACTTGTACACCCGGTAGCAGGGTTAAATTCCCGAACCCAGAATGTTGTCGTTTGATTGAGTGCCGTTGTTGTATAACTCGTCCCGGTAAATACCAGGTTATTTCCAGCGGCATCATCGTACCAATTCAGCAAATTGGCAGCGCTGTTTGGCGTTGCGGCAAGAATAGCTGTATTTCCTTCACAAATCGTAACCGGCGTAACCGAAGGTACAGCCGGATTGGGATTTACCACAACGGTTACAGAGGCGGTTGGACCTTCACATTGTCCGACAACTTCCCGTACCAGGTAGGTAGTCGTAACTGTCAATGGATTGGTCGTAAAGCTACTTCCCGTAAACAGTACATTGGTCCCTGTTGCATCATACCAATAGAAAATGCCACTGGTTCCTCCTCCGCTGGAAGCCGACAAGATTGCCGCTTCCCCTTCGCAAATAGTCGTACCTGAAACAATCGGTGCGGCAGGCGCTGCAGTAACCGTAATCGTTACAGGCGTCCGGGCACTTTCACAGGAACCATTGTCTTCGGCTACATAGAGGGTATACGTCCCTGTCAAAAAGGGTCCCGCTGTATAGGTCGCATTGGCCGGAGGCATGGCGTCGGTTTGCAACGCTACCCCTCCACTTGCGACATCATACCAGACCAGCGATCCTGTTCCCGATCCTGAAGCCGTAAGGGTCCCGGTTGTCCCTTCGCAAAGGGTGATGTCTGTTGCAGAAGGGGCCGCTGGCGCAGGCAATACGGTTACCGTTACCGGCACCAGATTACTGATACAAGCGGTTCCGGCAGCAACTTCCTGGACATAATATGAGGTAGTTGCAGTCAGCGCAGGAGTCGTAAAGGTTGGGCCGGTGAATAAGAGATTCGTTCCAGCACCATCAGCGTACCAGTTAATCACATTACCGGCAGTACCGGATGCCGTGAGACTGGCAGTTTCGCCTTCACAAATGGTCGCAGCTGGAATCACCGGATCAGCAGGAGCCGCATTGACAACAACCGTTACACTTGTGCCACTACTTTCACAACCGTTATTTTCCAGTCGAACTTCATAGCTTGTTGTGGCTGTCAGCGTTCCTGTGTTATAGGGATTCCCCGAAAACAACAGGGTCGTTCCCGTTGCATCATACCAGTTAAAGGTTCCAATCCCAATTGTCGTAGCATTCAGGGTTGCACTTTCGCCTTCACATATACTTTGCCCGGAAACAGCAGGCGCAGTGGGTATCGAACTAACGGTAATCGTTATAGGAGTTCGTGCGCTTTCACAGGAACCATTATCCTCAGCAACATATAAGGTATATGTTCCCGTCAGAAAAGGTCCCGCGGCATAAGTCGCATTGGCGGGTGGCATGGCATCGGTTTGCAAGGCTACTCCCCCACTCGCCACATCGTACCAAACCAGGGAACCCGTTCCGGATCCTGAAGCTGTCAGTATACCAGTCTCGCCTTCACAAAGCGTAATATCTGTTGCGGAAGGTGCGGCTGGTGCTGGCAACACAGTAACGGTTACTGCAACCAGATTACTAACACAGCCTGTTCCTGCTGCCAATTCCTGTACGTAATAAGAAGTAGAGGAAGTCAAAGACGGTGTGGTGTAGGTGGGACCGGTGAACAAGAGATTTGTTCCTGCTCCATCGGCATACCAGTTAATCACGTTCCCGGCTGTTCCGGTGGCAGTAAGACTTGCTGTTTCGCCTTCGCAAATGGTCGAAGCAGGAATCACAGGATCAGCAGGGGCTGCATTCACCACAACCGTTACCCCTGTGCCACTACTTTCACATCCGTTATTTTCCAGCCGAACTTCATAGCTTGTTGTGGCTGTCAGCGTTCCTGTGTTATAAGGATTCCCCGTAAACAACAAGGTGGTTCCGGTCGCATCGTACCAATTAATGGTTCCAATACCAATCACGGTAGCATTCAACGTTGCGCTTTCGCCTGCACAAATACTTTGACCGGATACTGCCGGGGCAGATGGCAAGCTGGATACCGTTACCGTTACCGGGGTGCGTGTACTTACGCAGGTTCCATTGTCTTCCTCTACATAGAAAGTATAAGCACCTGCCAGGAAAGGACCCACACTCAAGGTAGCCGTAGCTGGGGGCATGGCATCTGTTTCCAATGCTATTCCGCCAGTTGGCACATCAAACCAAACCAGGCTTCCTGTGCCGGAACCGACAGCCGTTAAGGTACCGGTTTCTCCTTCACAAATTGTGATATCCGTTGTAGCCGGGGCTTGAGGATTAGGAGTTACAGTCGCTGTTACTGCTACAAATCCACTGAGACACCCACTGACAGGAACCAATTCCTGCACATAAAAAGTAGTACTCTGAGTGAGTGCGCCAGTTGTATATGTAGTACCTGTAGTTAAGAGGGTTCCATTGGGCGCATCGTACCAATTGAGAATGTTACCCGCAGTCCCCGTAGCCGTTAAGGATGCAGCATCTCCGCTACAAACCGTAGCTCCCGTTCCGACCGGGTCAGCAGGAGCAGGTGCAACAGTTACCACAGCACTAGTGGTAGCACTTTCACATCCGGCATTTACTACTGAAGCCAAAAAGGTCGTCGTTGTGGTAAGGGGATTGGTGATAAAGGGATTTCCGGTAAACAGCAAGGTTGTTCCACTTGCATCGTACCAATTGACTGTACCCGTCCCCACAATTGTTGCGGTCAGGCTGGCAGTCTCTCCTTCACAAATACTTGCAGGAACGCTGATGGTCGGCGCGGTAGGCGCAGTGGTTACCGTGACACTTACCGAGGTCCGGGTACTGACACAGGTTCCGTTATCTTCTTCGATATAATAGGTATACACTCCTGCCGGCAGGGGTCCTACACTGAAAGTGGCCGAAGCCGGTGGCATAGCATCCGTCTGTAAAGCAACTCCACCCGTCGCCACATCGTACCAGACAAGGCTTCCGGTTCCAGATCCGGTTGCGGTCAGGGTACCTGTTTCATTTGTACATATATTAATACTACTTACCGCCGGAGGCGTCGGAGTCGGCACCACCGTTGCAGTTACAGGGGCAAATCCACTTTCACAGCCAGATCCAATCGTTACTTCCTGAACATAATAAACGGTAGTTTGAGTCAAGACTGGTGTAGTAAATGTCAGTCCGGATCCCAACAGGTTACCATTTGGCGCATCATACCAATTCAATACACCGCCTCCACTTGTTGCCGATAGGGTGGCAGTTGTACCTTCACAAACCGTAGCGCCAGTACCTGTAGGTGCTGCAGGATTCGCATTCACGGTTACTGTTACTGCGGTCGGAGTGCTTTCACAGGCGCCGGAACCTTCCGTTACATAATAAACAGTCGTCGTAGCAAGCGCTGGAGTAGTGAATGAACTCCCAGTCGTCAGGAGATTCGTTGCAGCTACATCGCTGTACCAATTAAAAGTACCGCCAGTACCAGACGCAGCCAGGGTAGCCGTCTCACCGGAACAAACCGTAGTACCGGAAGCACTTGGAGGAACTGCTGCAGTCGTTACCGTTACCGTTACGGGAGTGCGGGCACTGAAACAGCCTGCTGTTGTATTTTCCTCTTCTACGTAGTAGGTATAAGTGCCAGTTGCCAGGATACCGAGTGAAAAAGTACTGCTTGCCGGAGGCATTGCATTCGTAGCAACAGCAACTCCACCCGTGGGTACATCATACAGATTCAATTGAGTGCCGGCAGCTCCGGAACCCGAAGCGGTCAGGACTGCGGCTGCATTATTACAAACCGTAATGTCTGAAGCGGAAGGGGCAGCAGGAAGTGGTAGCACGGTGGCACTTACTGCCACAAATCCACTTACACAACTGGTAGCGGGATTTTGTTGCTGCACATAAAACGTTGTCGTTTGGGTCAGGGTGGGAGTCGTATAGGTCGTACCGGTAAACAGCAAATTCCCGTTAGGGGCATCGTACCAATTCAGGGTATTACCCGCAGTACCACTTGCCGTCAGATCAGCAGTTAAGCCTTCGCACACACTCGCACCTGTCAAGACAGGTGCTGCCGGGTTGGCATTCACAGTAACGGTTATCTCATCCCGGGTTGGGCTGGTACAGCCATTGTACCGTTCTTCTACATAAAAGTTATATACACCAGCTGTAGCAATTCCAGATGCAGGAGGGGTATATGTTTGTCCGACTTGTAAGAGGGTGCCTCCTGTAGCCTGGTCATACCAGTATAGGTCTCCATTATTACTTCCCGCACCATAGTTTGCGGTAAGGTTTACCGCATCCCCTTCACAGATGGATACGTCGAGTCCTACCGGCTCGGGAACCTGAGGTTGTACAAATACGGTGATAGGTGTTCTGGCGCTTTCACAGCCCGTAGCCGCATCAAATTCAGCTACATAAAAGATTGTGGTTACCAATAAACCGACTGGCGTGGTATAGGTATGAGCCGCCGGAGGAAATGCATCTACCTCAAGGGGCGTTCCACCAAAGGGCACATCATACCACCGGATTTCATTGCCAATTGTACCGGTTCCTACTGCAGAAAGCGTAGCGGGGCTTCCTTCACAAATGGAGGTATCATTTGCCACAGGGCTTGCAACGAGTGCAATGACATTAGCCGTTACTGCGACCCGGTTACTTAAACAACCGGTTCCGCCGGTAATCTCTACATAAAAGATCGTAGTCTGATTGAGAATCGGGGTGGTATAAGTAGCTCCCGTTGCTAAGGGCGTTCCGCCTGCCGGGCCATCAAACCAATTGATCGTCCCTACTCCTGTGGCTGTAAAGGTAGCAGGTGTTCCAGGGCACACATCTACGTCAGCAGCGGCCGGATCAGCAGGACTTGCAGTTACCGTTACGACAACTTCTTCGCGAGGACCTTCACAATCATTTACCACTTCAGCGACATAATAACTGACAGGGCCTGCTGCCAATGCCGGAGTGGTATAGCTGCTTCCGATATTGAGTAAGGAGCCGCCTGTAGCAGCAGCGTACCAATAGTAAACGCCAGCACCGCTGGTTACTCCAAGCACCGCTGAGTCTCCCGCGCAAATGGTTACATCGGGTGCTGTGGGGGTTCCAGGTGAGGCCGTTACCTCAATAAGATTAGAAGGCGAATTGGTACCCACGCAAGGACATGCCGGAACTCCAAGCGTGGGATCCTGAATGACAACGACATCGACGCCATATAATCCTGGATCTGTGCCAAAGATATCAATTTGAGCGCCAGCAGTAGGGCCAGGAGCACTTGGACCCGTCCAAATGTAAGGCGTCCCCCCGCCTAATAAACAACCGGCGGGTAAAGTGATCGTTGCTGTCAGGTTCAGGTCGTCATCTTCGCAAAGCGTATTAAACGACTGCGCTGTTACCAGAGGAGAACATTGCCCCCATACATGGGTTGAGCCCAACAGCAAGCATGAAAATATGGCAAGGGAGAAGAGGTAGAATCTTGTCATGCTAAGTTTGTGAATAATTTCAATCTTCTGCTATATATAAAACTAGTATATGAAATTTACGGACGAATGAAGCAAAATAGCACATCCTCCACCAGGTCAGGCGAGTATTCGCATCAAATCGAATGAAAAGCGATAGTGGGTATCGGATTGACTAAGTATCAGATATTGAAAGCAATATCTGCGCCATCAGGCATTCCGAACAGAATTACAAAACGAGGATAAAGAATGACTGGCAAGCGGTATAAAATCAGGGAAAAAGGGGTCTTATTCGTTTCATGACATCCAAAATTGGCAAAATATATGCGTAGTATGTGTTAATTAATGACCAGACATTTTCGGTTCAATCCGGGTTTTATCCCCTCCAGCAGCGATAGCACGGTTCCATTGGGCTACCGCCTCCTCCTTTTTGCCCATCTGCATCAGGACGTCTCCATAAAGCTCGTGTAGCTCAGCTGTTTGCGACAGATCAATTGCCTCCCGAAGGTGAATCTCAGCGGTCTCTGGCGAATTGTTTGCCAAGGCCATCCGTCCAAGCTCACCCAGGGCACGAGCAACTAAGGCTTGTCCGGAAGTCCCTAAACGAGTTACTTTCTCAAAAGCTCGTGTAGCAGACTTATCCTCGCCCATCTTCTCATAGCCAAGCCCACCATAAAACAAAATCTCAGCATTATTGGGGTAATATTCGCGCGCCAGTTCGGCATCATCCCGCAATCGCTCAAAGTTCTCCATTTGAAACGATGTAGATAAGAGGCTGATCCATGCACTGATATTCGCCGGCTGTAAGCCAAGGGCTTGCTTGTAGGCCTTATAAGCAGCCTCCCATTCATTATTAAGCTCATAGACTTTTCCCTGCAGAGCAACACCGCCTGCTACTTCCGGGTGAATCGTCCTCAAAGTAGTTGCCAATTCCGTAATTCGATCCAGCTGATTTGCTTCCTTCGCCTCTTGCTTTTTGATCATTTTTTCCAACCACCGTACTTTTTCAGTTGCTGCTACCTCCGGGTTCCTAAATGCACGGTCGAGGTATTCTGCGGCTTGAACCGATTGATTATTCTCTTCATAATACGCAGCCAGGGAAAGCAAGGCAAATCCATTTTCTCCATCCTGCTCCAACAGGTTGGTCAGGGTGGCTACAGCTATTTCAGGAGTTCCGGCCTTCATTTGAGCGTCATAAGCCATCTTGTAAAAACGCTCATCCCGTTCGTTTATACCGATTAGGGTTTGTGCTATCTCATTAGCTTTTGCCGCTTCTCCCTGATTCATTAACAGGTCGAAACGCCTAAACGCTGTCTCTTCACTTATTCCCAACACAGCTTCTACCGCTTCCAACTGCTTGATCGCCAATTCTGGTTTTCCATCCCGCACGTATAAGTCTGCTAATGTTAGTCGCTCTTTATGCTTATCAGGAAATCTACTGATAAGTCGATTTTGTACCGCAATTGCTTGTTTATAATCTCCCTCTTCCTCATAGGCTTGCTTCAAGACATCGTAGTACCAATAGTTTGCCGCATCTTTTTCCAGAGCCGACTCCCCATAGCGAACAGCCTCTGCATATCGGTGTTGCAAAACAGCCAATTTAGCGAGGTTATACAAGGAGGCATGGTTTTCAGGATCTTCCAGCAGCACCTTATGGAACATATCTTCTGCAGCGGGATAATCTCCCCGAATGGATTCGGTACAGGCCTCAACATACATTCTATCAATCCGGTTTCGAGTACGCGGATCAACTTCTACAACTTCTTCCTTATTGTTTTTTCGGGAACGCTGCGCCAGAGCCTCAAAAAGAGGTCCAACCAACAGAAGTAGGAGTATAACATGCAAAAGAGGAGCCCGCATAAACACTAAAGTTCTCAAAAATATAATATAGAATCCGCAATCTACGTCTCGGGGGATTCAAGTTAAGTAATCCAAGTGAATTTTACGTCCAACCTAATACTTTATATTTATCAACAATCCGCCTGGCAAAACACATCGAATTACAATAAATATCTGAATCCAAATCATTGGGCGCTCATTTTATCATAAATCACTCCCAAAAACCTAACATTCACTTAAAAATCGGCAAAAAACAGCATTCCTGGGGCACGCCCCGCCTGATAGCCAATATATTACTATTTTCCAGTATGTCCAAAACCACCTGCACCCCGCTCAGTATTACTAAGGGTTTCCACAGGCTGCCACGTAACTTGTTCATGTTTGGCAATGACCATCTGGGCAATCCGCTCTCCAGGCTGAATCTCAAAAATGGCATCGCTCAAATTGACCAAACCCACTTTGATTTCCCCACGATAATCAGCATCAATGGTACCGGGTGAATTGATCACGGTAATTCCGTGCTTGATAGCGAGCCCACTTCTTGGGCGTACCTGCGCTTCATATCCTATCGGCAGTTCCATATATAAGCCGGTAGGAATCACTTTGCGCTCCAGTGGCTTGAGCAGAATGGGTGCTTCGAGGTCTGCATGTAAATCCACACCAGCTGAACCAACTGTAGCATATGCAGGCAATAGATAAGGAGAAGTATTAACGATTTTTACGGAAAGCATAGAATTAATCAGGATAAGCAGGTTATTGAACCGCATCGAAACGCGCTGCCAGGTCAAAGTCCCGGTCTGTAAGGCCACCCGCGTCATGCGTACTGAGGCGAACATTCACTTTGTTATAAACATTGAACCATTCCGGATGGTGGTTAACCTTTTCTGCGAGAATAGCTGCACGGGTCATAAATCCAAAGGCCGCTACAAAGTCCGAAAACTGATAGGATTTTTCGATCCCTTTATCCCGATAGGTCCATCCGGAGAGTTCCGACAATTTGGCAGCAGCAGTAGCTTCGGTATAAGTTTCCATACTCACTATTTGATTTATTAAACGTAACTGTTTAGCAGCCTGCTATAGCCGGATTCCGGTCCGGCCAGGCATTGGCTTCGCTTTGGCGAATAGGATTGGCGGACCGGAATCCGCCAATAGCCCTTGCGGGGCTAAGTAGTTACTATCAAACAAATATAAGCAGCCTTTCCCGTAGGAAAAATATGATCTGGATAAGAATATGAACACCGAGGGAATAAAGGCTTCTCTTTTGTTGTCTCATTCTCACTTGACAAAAAGAAAGGTACACGCACGCAAATTCAACAATCGCCCCTTTATGTGTATCAACCTACCTTCTATGAAGCATTGCAAATTTTTCACCCTTTCCCTGATTGCCGTCCTTTTCCTCTTCCTTTCGGGATCAGCTGTGGCGCAGGAGACAAAAGCCATTAAAGTCAGCAAGTATTTTGACAACATCTCTCTTCGACTTGCTCTGGTCGAACTCAAAAACGAGTATCAACTAAGTCTGAATTATGACAATGAACAGCTTTCGGGAATACGCCTCAATGCGGTACGGATCGTACGGCTTCCCCTCGATCAGGCGATGGGGCTGATGCTGGCAGGCACTAACCTGGCCTTCGACCTGCAAGGTCCACGATCTGGTACGATCCGGGAACGAGCTGAAGCAGAATCCTTTGTCGCCCGGACCTATGAGGTCAGCCGGAAAA
>CAYGTH010000055.1:0-23260 GCA_964352745.1 uncultured Bacteroidia bacterium | reverse complement strand
ACAAACAAAAAACACCTCCTCACTTCGTTCGGGTTTTTTCATCCGCCCTTCGCTTGTCAAAAACCTGCGGCTTTTGAACGCTTCGGTCGTATACAAAAACTCCTGCTCGCTTTCGCTCGCAGGAGGTGTTTTTTGTTTGCAGAGAGTGAGGGATTCCCTGACGTATCTTTAACTTGTTGATTATCAGGGTATAAGTTAAAGGAAATTTGTCTCTGAAATGAGACACTGAGACAAAAGTGAAAACTACAACAATCGACAGTTGGTAGGTTGTATACTCAAAATCCACCGCTACTTTGCCTTGTGTGGTGTAGCGCATTTGTCAAGGTTGAAATAACGCATCCATGGTTATTTCATTCTGGATCAACGAAGCGGCATGTTCATTTTTGATGAGACCGTGCGTGCTGATCATAGTCAGAAAAATGGCCTTTCTGGTTTGGGTTTCACTTTGAAAAACAGCCGCCTTATTTCGGAGATTATCCGAATAGGCTTTCGATATGATAAAGGGATTAATGGAATATTTGACTTCACACAGGTTAATTACCTGATCTCTTCTGTCAATAAGGAGATCAATTTGGGCGCCATTTTCTGATTCGGTACTTTTCCAGGAGAAAGCCTGACTAATAATACCACTGATGCCCAGTGCTTTTTTTATCTGAGCTACATGGGCCAAACTAATCTGTTCAAAAGCGTAGCCGGCCCAAGCTCTTTGAGCGGGATGATCGATTGCATTCACCCACACGCCTTCATCGTAGTTAGTATTGTCTTTGATGAATTTGAGATAAAACAAACTGTAAAAATCTGAAAGTCGAAAGACCTTGTTTTTAGTCTTTTTGTTAAAAGGCGTGTAGGAAGTGATAAATCCGCTTTCTTCCAGTTCCTCAAGCATTGAGGTCAGCCTTCCGCCGCTCGGAAGATCTGCTGCCTGAATCAGTTCTTTTCGAGTCATCCCCATCGCTTTAGATGAAAGCGTAGTAATAATTGACTCATATTTGGAGGCATTTTTGAAGAGTGAGGCAAATAAGTTGGGAAACTCCTGGGTGAGTAATGCGCCTCGACGAAAGCATAATTCCTCGATATTTTGAGCGGCACTTTTCTCCGGAGAGATGGCATCTAAGTAAAAAGGAATCCCACCCATTACCATATATAGTTGAAGAATTTGATAGCGGTCCAGCACATTGTTTCTTTGTTTCAACATCAATTCCGTTTCATAAAGGTTAAACGGATAAATTTTGAGTCGTTCTGTTACCCTATTATGTAAGCCACCATGGTTGTTAATCAATTTGTTGATCATCCAGGATGCTGCTGAACCGCAGGTAATGAGAATTATATCCTTTCTATTGGTTGCCCAACTGTTCCAGAAATGCTCCAGCGCCATCATGAAATCCGAGGACCGGGTATCGAGCCAGGGTAATTCGTCTAAGAAAATTACTTTTTTTCGACCCTCATCTATTCGTTCTATGTGATCGATTAAATATTGGAAAGCCTGAAGCCAATTTTGAGGTATACTTTCTTCGTAAGAAGATGACTGGCGAAGTAAGGCCGTATGGAAATTAACCAGTTGCTGTTCCGTTGTTGCGTTTGCAAGACCTGTCAATTGGAAATCAAATGTATACTGGAAATACTCTCTGATCAAGTACGTCTTTCCAACTCTCCTTCTTCCATACACAGCTATGAATTCTGATTTCCCGCTGGCTACAACCTTATCCAATTGTTTGAGTTCCTTTTTCCTGCCAATAAGATCATTCATATGCCGCTTTGTTTTGGCCAAAAGATAAGAAATGAATGCGTTTTGGCCAAAATATAACTCCAAAATGGCCAAAACTATCTTTGGGGGGCGCAGTATTGGCTAGAATTAAATTGTGACAAATCAAAAATGACGAGGCAAGTCCACTACCCACCATACAACATCCATTATTCCAGGGGATTCTTTTCCCAAACTGTAGGTTCCTGTCTGGTTTTCAATTTTGTCTTTAATTCCTCCATATGGGCCTTAAACTCCTGTATCGTAAAATATCTGCCCGCTTCCATGCTTGCAACTCTCCTGTCAAGTTCCCGTTTCAACAATTCGTCTTTCAAGTCCTGGTGAGGATCGAGGTCCTTCGCGAGTCCCATCATGACAAATACCGCCTCGCTCGGATCCAGGAACCTACCTTCCTCGATCATGTCCAGTACCCAGGTTCCCAGATTCGTGGGTAAAAATACCTCAAATTTCAATCCGTTTTCTCGAACTAATGGCTTTAGTCTTCTGGCTTGTTCGATCCGAAGATTTGCACTTTCTTCTGTTTCAAATGGATGAATATTTTCGGGGTGACGGGTTGATTGTTCGTGCTCTTTCATAGCAGCTAGGATAAAGAATTGCAGAATGCCACACTATTTGGGCTGGTTGGCAGGTTTTTTCCTCCTCATATAAAGCTAATCCCATTTTCTTTACGTGAACTAGCCTTCGCGTAAAGGTTTTTAAATTTTCTTTGCACGAAAAGCTTCTCATGTAAAGCTTTTGAAGGCTACATATACTTTGAGGGGCTAAGTAATAAATATGAAAAGTTTGAAATAAATTTTTTACAAAAAAATCCAATAATTTAATTGTTGGATCTTAGAGAAACTACGATTTGCTTGCAGAGAGTGAGGGAGTACGAAGCGTGATCCCTGAGAGGGGAATAGAGATACAAGCAAAAAACACCTCCTCACTGCGTTCGGTTTTTTGCATCCGTCCTCCGCTTATCAAAAACCTACGGCTTTTGAACGCTTCGGTCGGATACAAAAAACTCCTGCTCGCTTTCGCTTGCAGGAGGTGTTTTTTGCTTGCAGAGAGTGAGGGATTCGAACCCTCGGTACCCGCAAAGGTACACACGCTTTCCAGGCGTGCCCGTTCGACCGCTCTGGCAACTCTCTGGGTCTTTTGGGGAATAGTCCCCATAGGGACCGCAAAGGTAATAATATTTTCGAAATTGCAAGCCCTATTCGACAATAAAATCTTCGTGATAGCGTCGCTTGTCCGTGTCGGCGATCAAGTAGTATTTTCCGACAGGCAACTGCTCATTGTATTTGATAAGATTCTGAGCGTCTTTTTCGATGATGTCGTAGAATAAAATGGCCACTTCCCGGAATTCCTCATCCATGATTTTGACTTTCACGCGCTGCGTTTCTTTAGCGGAAAAACGCACATTGAGGTCACGACCGGATTGCTCGGTTACGAAGAAATGATCCATCGTAAAGCCGCCGGGGTTTTCTTCTGTGAGAATTTCGACAAGCTGTGAGTAGAGGATATTGCCAAATTTATCGACGTTCCGGATGCGGTATCGATACCGGCGATCTTTTTCGACAGTATTGTCATAAAATTTGTAGTCAAAGGGCTGGTTGCGGTTGACCTGCCCACTGAGCCGTTCCATGACAGTAAACTCTTCATTGCCTACGGCCCGCTCTACATAGTGGAAAAAGCAGTCCTGTTCAAAGAGGCTCTTCCATTTTACCGTTACGATCCCATCGACGTATTTGGCTTGTAAAAATCGGAATTCGGTAGCAGGTACATCATTCCGATTTCGGCCGGTAATCTGCCATACGCCGCCTGCTTTGACAAAGGCTTCTTCTGGTGTGGGGATTTTTTGGAGGAAAGTCCAGCGGGTGTCCGTTTCATCAGGGATATTGATGGGGATATTTTCCTGGCCATAGGTAACGAGTACATCCTGGCTGGGGAGGAAATTCACCCGGCGGACTCGTCCGAAGTAAAATGCATCGACAATGCGCATACTCCGATCAAAAAGGATGACAAAATCTCCAGGCTCATTGCCTTTGGGAATACGAACGAGGAAGTCTTTCTGCCCCATGAATTCGATGTCGAGGTCATTGCGGGTAGCTAGTTCGCCTAATCGCAGGGACGCAAGCGGTCCGATGCGGGTGCCCTGTGGCAAGCGGAGAATATATTGGCGCGTTACGAGGATATAGCCGCCTACTTCATTGGCCTGGGCACGGGAACCATTAAAAATCTCGATCCGATGATTGATGTCATTACGGTTGAGGTGTTTGCCGCTGACATACTTTGAGAGATACAGCGAGGATTGTCCCGCAAGGAAGGCCGGTAGAAGTAGCAGCATACAAAAAGGTGCCAGCCAGTGCCAGCGACTTGTCCGAAACGGTGTGTGTGTACTGTTCATGACCCGATTTGTGATTATTGGTGGATTAAATCGAAAACGCTGTTCCAATCTTCCACCGAATTAAGCCGGTATTAACTTACCAGACCCTCAACTCTCCACTTCAACGATATATCTGTTTTTCTTTCCTTTTTGTACCTGGAAGTATGTGCCGTGAAAGACATGCTCCATGTTCACATCCTGCTCGATGGTTTCGCAACGCTCTGCATTGATTCGGATGGATTTGTCCTGAAGAATAGCACGTCGCGCCTCTCCCTTGGACTTCGTGATGCCTAATTCCACCAGCAAATCCATAATATTGATACCGTTCGCCAGTTTATCCTGACTGATCTGCTTCCGATCCGGGGAATTGGCAGCAACTTCTTTCCATTGCCCTTCGGTGAGTGCCTTGAGGGCTTCAGGGCTGGTATTTCTGGCGAATAAAAAGGCCGTGAGTGCCAGGGTATTGTCAAGGGCTTCTTGACCGTGTACACGGAGTACGAGGTCGGCGGCCAGTGCCTTTTGCAAGCTTCTTTGTCCCGGATCCTGATCGTGCGCTTCAATCAGGGCTTCGATCTCTTCCCTGGGCTTGAGGGTGTAGCACTTGATGTATTTTTTGGCATCGCCATCGCCGGAATTGATCCAGTATTGGTAGAATTGAAAAGGCGTAGTGCGTTCCGGATCGAGCCAAACGCTTTCACCATCCGCTGTTTTGCCAAATTTGGAGCCATCTTCCCGTGTTAATAAGGGACAAATGACCGCATAAGCTTTGTCTTCTCCACCGCCCATCCGACGAATCAACTCTGTGCCGGTCGTAATATTTCCCCACTGATCCGAGCCGCCTACCTGCAACCGCGCGCCGTGGTGTCGGTACAAATGCACATAGTCATAGCCCTGAAGCAGTTGGTAGGCAAATTCTGTATAGGAAATTCCACTTTCCCCGGCCAGACGTTTTTTGACGGAATCCTTGGCCATCATATAATTGATGGTAATATGTTTGCCTACATCCCGTAAGAAAGTCAGGAATCCGATCTCCTTGAACCAGTCATAGTTATTCACCATGATGGCAGGATTCCCTTCTGCCTCAAAATCAAGAAAATGCGCCATTTGCTTGCGCATGCATTCGACATTATAATTGATCTGTTCTTCACTGAGTAATTGTCGTTCTTTATCCTTTCCGGAAGGATCTCCTACCATACCTGTCGCACCGCCTACCAGGGCAATGGGCGTATGGCCTGCCCGTTGAAAATGAACGAGCATCATCATGGGCAGGAGGTTGCCAATGTGCATGGAATTTCCGGAAGGGTCCACCCCCAGATAGCCTGCTGTTTTATTCTCCAATAAAAATTCCTCAGTTCCCGGGACACTATCCTGGTAGAGCCCCCGCCATTTCAATTCTTCAATAAAATTCATAATCACAATCGATGGTCAGTATTCATTCGGTCTTAACGGATAACCTATATTAGCTGTAGAAGGTATGCACAGGCTTTGTTACCGGCAAGGTACTCGCTATAGACTGCCCGCAAGTTAATCGTCATTCCTGATTCGGGCAATCTTAAAATAGGGGAAAATCGGAGCCCCTCATACTTATCAAAAAGTATCTTCGTTAGAAATGGGTATTGAGCTACATGTTTGCCGGTTTTTTATTTAATTTGAAAAATAATGGCTATATTCAATAACCATAGGTCCCCCGAGCGATCACAGGCGTATCACTCACACTATATTAACAGCTTTATGAGGCAATCTTATACACATCTGCTATTTATACTGGCAATGATGGTGTTTCTTTCTACACCACTTGTCGCCCAGCCCCCTGGGAAAAAAGCCTATCTGCAGGCCGAAAATTTCAGAAAACAGAACAATTGTAAAGAAGCGATTACTCAATATCAGGAAGCAATCCGGGTGGAGCCTTCTAACTACAAGTACTACTTCCAAAAAGGAAAATGCGAATACAAACTCAAGGACATGGAAATGGCCAAGGAGTCCTTTCGGAATACGGTTGAGTTCAAGCGGGACTTTACCCCTGCTTATTCTTTGCTCGCCAAGATTTACAAAAACGAAAAAGACTACGAAAACGCGATCTATTTTTACGAGGAGGCAGCAAAGTATGAAAGTAATGCGGGTCGGAAGGTTCAGTACAAACTATTGCTGGTCAATCTCTTGTTAAAAGAAGACCGGGTGTATGATGCAAAACGTCACATCGATGAAGCAAAAGCAGTCGATCCGGATAATCCCAATATCCTGTACTACAATGCCGAGATCAATGCAATGGATAAGAACTGGGATGCTGCGGCGCGCAACTATGAGCGGGCATTGGAATCTGATCGGTTAAAAAGTTCAGCTCCTGCCGAATTGGCAAAATACTATTATGGCTTAGGACTCGCTTATAGCAATATCGGTGATAATGCCAAAGCACGTGCTGCCTGGAGCAAAGCGAATTTTGGACCTTATAAGAAACTGATTCAGCAGCAGATGCTCAAGGCGAATCACGTATATTTTTACAAGATTGCGGTGAGCTATTATCTGAATGGTGAATACAATGAAAGCGAAGAATACATCCGTCAGGCGCTGGATTTGCAGAATAACTTTGCCAGTGCATTTATCCTGAAAGGGAAAATCGCCATGAAGCAGGGAAACATTCCCCGCGCGGTCGAAAACTACGAAAAGGCAATTCAGGCGGAGTCTGATCCGCTCAAACAAGCAAAGATGTACCGGATGATCGCTTCTCTGTATATCAAGAATAATGATAGCTATCGGGCTATGAGTGCGATTGATCGCGCATTGGAAGCGAGTCCTAACAATGGCGGTCTGCTTTCCATGAAAGCAAAAGCAGAATACGATTCCGGAAAATACCGCGATGCCATCAATACCCTGGAGCGCTTACTTTCCGCTGGAGTAGATACCAAGTCCAAAGCTCGGTTTAGCTTTATGCTCGGTATGGCGGCTAAGCAGGTATCTGATAGCGAAAAGGCAATCGAAGCTTTCAAGAATGCGATGTATGGCCCGTATAAGCCAGCAGCGAAGATCGAATTGGATAAATTGCAGGGAAAAGGATAAGTAGAAGGGAGATATGAGTAGCGAGTATTGAGACTAAATACTGTCTGCTTTTATCCCTCCATAACCTGGATCATATCGAATGAAAAAAGGCGACACTTTGGTGCCGCCTTTTTTTATCATGAAGATAAAAAGAACGGGGACTAGTTCGCGTTTACGACCCTGCCTGAACCGGAAACACTCACGTCCAATTGAGGATTGCCTTTGTAAAAGACATTCCCGCTGCCGGATATCCGCACATCGAGCATGTCATCTGCATGCACCTCTGCATTGCCAGATCCTGAAATCAACATAATGGACTCCTGCGTAATCAAGTCAAATCCAAACAAGTCGCCGGACCCTGAAATTTTTAAGTCGTGCGTATCAGATTCACCCACCATATCCAGATTTCCGGAACCGCTGATCGTTGAGACGATATTATCGGCTGTCAAATCCATATTGATTCTGCCGGAGCCACTGATCTTGAGATCTACATCATTTGCATCTACGTCCATTAATATTTTTCCTGAGCCACTGAGTTTGACATCCAGATCGTTGATATCAAACCGATTGTCTGTGACAATCTCACCTGAGCCGGAGAGCTTGACATAATCGAGATTGGGAACGGTGATAAAGACGTCGAAATTTTCCATTTTGGAAACGCAACCCCGGAAATCGATATCCCAGACCCCATTGTCAACGTCGCGTCGGAGTTTTTCGATCAGGTTGCTTGCTCCCCTGACTTCTACAAGCTGAGGGCTTCCCTGCGTCAAAAATACATCTCCTGATATCTGGAGATCGATGCCTTCAAAATCGGGAATAGCGAGTACTTCGGTTACTACATCGCCATTGTCGCGGGTACAAATGCCATCTCCGTCGCACCCTGCCCAAAAGAGACTACTAAGCGCAAACGTACACGCAAGAGAATATCGGATTGATTTTATGAGGAAATTCATGGTTTTGGCTGAATTAAATTGTGATAATTGGAAAATTTTGGGTTCAAAAACGCTGTCAGAAAGAGCGTGCTATTCCTGAAGTACTGGTTTCTTTTATCGGATGTCTATACGCTTGCTTCTCGCTTAGAACCTGACCCCTCCGGTAAAGCCCAACCACATTTGAAGATTGGTAGTAGGGGAGCTATTGTTGAATAGAGGAGTTCTGTTTTGGTTATAAAAAGTCCAGGGCGCAACCTGTGAACCGAGTTGATTGGACTGTTCATCAAAGAACCGGGAAATCAACAGGTTGTAAGTCGGCCCCCCGAAAACCGTAACTCCTCCGAGCTGGTATCCCAGGGTGAGTTTGAGTTGAGTCAATTCGTTGAGGTTTGTCGTCCATACATCGTCCTCATTGATGTGATAATACATCCCTTCCAGATTGACGACTGTATTGGCACCCAGCGATGCTTGCGTTCCGACGCCATATCCGAGACCCCACCGAAAGTAATTGGCTGAAGGCTGGAAACCGATAGCAAAAATATTATAAAAACGTTCTACGCCTATTTTAAAGGCGGCATTCGCATAAAAGGACTCCGCTCCTGATACCTCAAACTTGTGGTACCCGTTTTTGCGAACGATGCTGATAAATCCAATCGGGAGCCCTTTTTCTACGGTATCAGCCACGTTGATAAAGCTCAGTTGAATCCCTTTCAGTTTGCGGGCAATGTTGAGGAACCCGGAGGCCTGAAACCCATCGACATCTCTGGCAGAATTGAGAAATCCAGCTGCCTGGATGCCTTGTACATCTCCTTTTGAGACATTGGCAAATCCGGAAGCCTGAAAGCCTTGTACATTGCCGCCGGTGATATTGGTGAATCCGGCCAATTGTGTACCTGTTGTTTGTTTTTTGACGATGTTGGTGAATCCCGCAGCCTGGAAGCCAATCATGCTGTCTCCGACGACATTGACAAAACCCGCTGCCTGTGCAGAATGGGTAGAGCTTTTATTCACATTAAAAAAGCCGGCAGCCTGGAAGGCAGATACCTGTCCTCCCACCACATTGCCAAATCCCGCCAACTGAACCCCATTCACATCTGATTTGACCGCATTCAGGAATCCGCCCAATTCCAGCCCTTCGACTCCACCCGAATATCCAGCGAGGAGGTTGATGGAAATGCGATTGACAATCTGGCCACTCTTGATTCCATTGGTGCCGAGCGGGGTGATAAAAGATAGCTGGAAAGGCCGCACAGGGTATTCCTCATTCGCTGTATCTTTCAGGAAAGCCCCTTCCCATGCCAGCTCAAAATTGCTGGGGACATCCAGGGTTTCTTCTTCGAGCATCACTTCATTCGTCCGATGCTGCCGGGGATCGAGGGATTCGAGTACAATACCCGGCTGAACCGAATCATCATTGGAGGCAATGTAAACAGGCTGCTTCTCTATTTCGAGTTTGGCCATATACATCCGTGCGGGCTGTTGCCTTTCAGGGCTTTTGCTGCGCATATTTTTCTGATGATCGACGTTCAAAACCACCTGATTGCCAATGAGTCGATATACGATTTTACTCTCTTCAAAAAGCTCGTCGAGTACCTGCTGGATAGGGGCATGCTGCTGATCGATCGACACAAGGCGATTCCCCGGAATAATATCCTCCGAGTAAGAGAACCTAATTTGGTAGCGTTGGCTGATATCCTGAAGGGCAGCTTTTAGCGGAATGCGATCGTATTGAGCACTCACACGACGTGCGAGGAGGTTGCTCTGTGCCTGCGTATGAAAGCTCGAAAAGGTGAGCAAAGCGGCGACTAGGGTACTGAAAATGCGGAACTTCATAACTTATGTGATGATTAATGGATCAGAATTGGTAGCGGTAAGACAAGACAGGCAGAATACCCAGATGGGTTTCGGTTTCGATTTGCCCACTTTCTTTGCTGTAATAGGTGTATAAGGTATTTTCGCGGTTGATAACATTTTGAATGTCCAGTCGCCACTCTCCGGTATGCTTGCGGCGATTTCTCCGAAACCATACCTGAAGATCTACACGTGTGTAGTCCGGGTATCGCTCTTCAAAGGCCTGGCTCTTATCCCGGACGCTGTGTCCCGCTGTTTTAGACTGCTCCAAATCGATTGGAACAAATCTACGGTTTCCATTCCAGGTTCCCTTCAAACTCACGCCCAGGAGGTTGTTTTTCCCCTTTTTCCCAATTTTGAACTCCCGCCCGGCCAGTACATTGGTTCCATAGTTGCCATTATAGGGGCTGTTTCGGGAAACACCATCGCGCGCTTTATAGGTGGATTCGTAGAGCGAACCTGTGAGGAGGAAGTAGTAATTGCGGGAAAAATACTTTTCCAGCGTTACTTCCAGCCCATAGTTGGTGCCGGTCCCTTCATTGACCAGTGGATCTGCGGTAAAGCCTTCTGTCAGGAGAAGAGAAGCAAAAAGACTGTTGATATCTGCTGAAACCGGGATGTTATACAACTGCTGATAGTACGTTTCTACCTTGAGATAGAGATCCGGACGAATCAGGTTGTCATAGCCCAGTACATAGTGTCGCGCTTTACTGAAACCCAGGTCTCTATTATGTTGGGTGGATGATCCGTCGGAATCGATGAAGTTTCCAAGGTAATATTCCAGGGATTCGAGGCGGCTGTGTACCCCAAATCCAGCTGTAAGGGATTGTTTGGGGTGAAACTGCCATTTGAGAGAAGAGCGCGGCTCAATGGATTGCTTGCCATTCAGGTCAAACCGGAGATAGTGGAGGCCATTGACGAGGGACAGGTTTTCGCCGATTCGATATTTCCAGTTGACATATGCCTGCCAGTAGCCCGAAGTCCCTTTGTCATTGAATCGGATGAAGTCATCAAAGGGAGGAGCAGCTTTCGGATCGATTTCCCGCTCGGTGAAATTGTAACCGAGGTGGGAGTAAATCAGCCCTCCCTCTACATAGTTGCGGGCATTGATCTTATTGTGAAGGCTGATAGAAGTACGGACATAGCTTTTGGTGAATTTTTCTTTGAACGTGTAGGTATCCACCGAATCCAATTCTTCGGTAAAATCATCCCGGATTCTGGAGCCGGATAAAGCAATGTTCGTCTTGAGGTACATGCGATTATTGATCAGGTACCGGTGCTTGAGGCCGGTTACGCCCATATCGGAATTGAAAATACCATAGGCATCTATCGGATCGTATTCGGATTCGCTCAGCCCCCCGATTCCATATAAGGTGAATGTGCCTGCTTTTTGGGTAGGGAAATGCAGCTTAAAAGCCAAATCCTGATACACATCCTTGTCATCGCCCAGGTCTATGAGTCCTAGTTGACGGAGTACCGCCAGCGTAGAATAACGATAGTTGACCAGGTAAGAACCGTCATATCCGGCTTTAAATGGGCCTTCGGCTGCAGCTTCCAGGCCGAGAAAACCAGCCTGTAAGGTATATTCCTGCTTTTCATTATTCCCTTTACGAAGGTTGATGTCAAATACACCGGAGAGGGCATTGCCATATTCGGAAGGAAATGCTCCGGTAAAGAAATCCGAATTCGCAAGGACATTAGAAGTCAGTACACTCACGCCACCGCTGGAAGCCCCTTCGTCCGAGAAATGATTGGGATTTGGAATTTCAAGCCCTTCGAGTCGCCAGAGCAATCCTCGTGGCGAATTTCCCCGAACGACAATCTCATTAAAGACATCATCGCCGCCGGTTACCCCTGCAAAAGAGCTTGCCATACGGGCTGGATCACTGAAACTGGCCGCGTAGCGCTGGGTTTCTTCCACGGTAAAGGAGCGTGCGCTTACATTGGCCATCTGATTGAGAGGCTTATGCTTGTCCTTAGAGCCGGAAATAACTACTGTTTCTGTAGACATAACCGATTCGACCAGTTCGAGGTTCAAGACCAACTCTTTCCCCGACCCGAGGAGGATACGATTCAGGCTGAGTTCTTCATAGCCGAGGTAACTGACGGCCAGGGAATGATTACCTACAGGGACTTCTTCTATTCTGAATTTTCCATTTTCATCTGTATATGCGCCCATTATAGGGTCGGTATTGAGTCGGATTTGCGCACCTGTGAGAGGTGTTTTTGCGTCTTTGTCCACTACTGTTCCCCGGATGGTCTGGGTCAAAGTTTGAGCAAAGAGAGACTGGCTCATCGCGACGAAAGCGATGAATATCCATGATATTCTATTCATGATGAATCTTGTGTGCTTGGCTGATACCAGTGTGGAGCGTCCTGTTGCAGGGGACTTACCCGTATCAAACCAGGGTTTCTGGTTAAGCGATTTTTGCTGTTATGGTGTTCAAAAAGCTAAAAGACCTGATATCCCTATTCCTTTCGGCTTATTCACATCCCTGGCCAGAGAATGTGATATGGCCATCTGTAATTGCGTATTTCATATTAACGGTTGCGGTGATGACCTCCAGGAGGTACTCCAATTCAGGTTGATCAAATCTGCCTGAATAATGACACTGTGCCAATTGAGTCGATGAAAAAGAAACCGTCATGCCGGAAAACCTTTCCAATGCATCAGCGACTTCTGATAGTTCACTGTTGTCGAAAATCAACTGCCCGGTCTGCCAGGAAATTCTATTTTCATCCCGGTTCGCTTCAAAGGTGAGTCGATTGTTTGCGGTATAAAAAGTTCCCTGGTTACCCGCAGTCAGCGCCAAATTAGCTGCAGCATTTCCAAAAGATACTTTTCCTGTCGAAACACTCACCTCTATATAGTCTTCTTGTTCATAGGCCCGGACATTGAATGAAGTACCGAGTACTTCTGTTTGCGTTTCGCCGGCCTGTATAATAAATGCTTTTGCTTCGTTACGCTGTACTTCAAAAAAAGCCTCCCCCTTCAACTCCACATTCCTTGTTTCTCCAGAAAAACCTGCTTCATAGGCCAACTCACTATAAGCATTAAGCCAAACCTCACTGCTGTCGGGAAGATATATATGCGTTTTTTCTTCCTGGGTGCTGAGTTGAATCATTTCAGGCTGCACACCCGCTACATTCATCCACATATATAAGGCCCACCCCATTCCGACCAGTAAGACGACTGCGGCAGCGACCCGCATGATCAAGGTTCTCATAGGAAGAGACCGGACTACAGGGGCGGGGGTTGCATCTGAAATGCCGGATCTGGATTTTATTTCTTTCCAGGCTTCATTCAGATCAAATTGTTTGGTGCTGTGCAAGGAGTCAATTTCAGTCCAGGTTGCATACATTTCTTCAAAGAGTTGTGTATGCTCTGGTTGTTGATCCACCCAATGCCGCAGATCATGCCCTTCCTGAGGGCTTGCTTCCCCTGCCAGGTATTTTGTAATGATATTCCGAATCTCTTGTTCGTTCATATTATAAGAACACTGATAGGCTAATATGATCTTAGTGTTAACTCTTCAGCTAAATATAAGACAAACCAAAACATCCATACCCCCACTCTCGTATAGATATCTTTCGCATTCATAAGGAAATGCGTAAACCCGTTTCTTTGATTTGGTAAATAAACCCCTATTTTTTAATGATTTATTAACAAAATCTTACTTTTTTTAATAAATCATCAAAAAATTAATCAAAAGTTTGCATTATTTAAAATTGTTGCGGAGCTTTGACATGTCTTTTGAAAAACAACCAATAATAAAGACATGAATCAAATGAAAAGCTTTTTGGCAGTACTGTTAATAGTTTTCGGTACTACCTCCCTTGTAAGTAGCAAGGCAGTTGACAACAATGGAAAGGGTGATAACCCTCATGTGAAAATTGTGGCGGATGAGACGAAGGGCGCATATAACCTTTTCTACGAATCCCAACAAGAAGGGAAGGTCACTATCAAAATTTATGACGAAGCGAATATTCTTTTGCATTCGGAAGTATCCCGGAACCGAAAATCTTTCGCTAAACGTTTTTATTTTGAGGAATTACCTGCCGGAACCTATGTTTTTGTAATTTCTGGCCCGGATTTTGATTTTAAAGAAACAGTGGTGTATGAGACACCTACAGTTCCTGAACTGAAAGCCGAGTTAGTTGAAGTAACGCCTCAAAAATACCGCCTTGTAGTAAGTGGTACCGAAAAGCAAGCCGTTAGGGTTCGGATCTACGATACAGAAGGATGGGAAATTTTTGCAGACGAAGTAGAACTGGATATGGATTCAGGACGCGTATTTGATCTGACCCAGGCCGCTACTGATGATGTAGTCTTTGTTGTTGCAGACAGAGCAAGAACTGTAACCCAAACTGTGAATATCAAGTAAACAGATATAAAAGAATAGTAGTAAGTAGTTTCAATAGTAGTAGTAAGTAGTAGTTAGCGAGTAAGCCGGCAATAGTCGGCTTACTTTTTTGTGTGCCTCTGAGGCGTTTTAACAAAACACGGAGATGGGTTCAGCCCTTTCAGGGGGGGAGTTGAATTTGATCTTTGAACTTGAATTCCCGCTCCGTTATCAACTCCTATGTTTTTCCGGTACTGGCATGGTCGTACCACACTGATCACAGGTCAGGAGTTCTGGATTGGAATAAAATTTCTCAAAAACCCCCTGCATCTGGGTCATGATATTCTCCATCGTAAAATATTCCTCATATAACTGGTGATTGCAATTCAGGCAAAACCACATTAGACCATCTGTATGTTCGGGATCGCGGGTTCGCTCAATTACCAATCCAATACTACCTGCAGATCGCTGAGGAGAATGCGGGACCTTGGGGGGTAATAGAAAAATTTCGCCCTCCTGAATGGGAACATCGACCGCTTTTCCATCTTCCTGAATCTTGAGGACCATGTCTCCTTCCAGCATATAAAAAAATTCTTCCGTTTCATTGTAGTGGTAATCCGTTCGGACATTCGGCCCGCCAACTACCATCACAATAAAGTCTCCGGTATCCTGATACACGACCTTATTTCCAACCGGGGGTTTGAGTAAGTGTCGGTTTTCGTCTATCCACTTCTTGAAATTGAGTACTGGGAATTTTGGCATAATCCGAGAAAATTAACTGTCTGCAAGTAAGATAAGAAGCGAGAACAAGATAAGCAGAAAATAGATGCAAGATTTACGAGTTGAGAATTCTTCTCTCTTCCCTGACCCCTCTCCCCTGAAATCTCTCATCTTCTACCTTTCCATTTCCCGCAAATATTTGTTTTTTGAGTCTGCATCCATTTACTAACTGATGAATAGACCCGAAACCCTGACCCTGATCTGTCCGCATTGCGATACGCCTAATCCCGCTTTTGGAGAACAACGCTGTGTGCAGTGCAGCCTGAATATGCGCAGTGACCGGGAACAAGCCCGTTTACAGGACGAAGTTCAGCCGCTTTTGGAAAAAATGGAGCAAATGACCCAAAATTGGGAAGCGGATACAACGCAAAACCCGGATGAGGAGCACTTTAGTCAATGGATGAAACAAGCAATGGCAATGGCCCCCGAATATCCTTTCCTGGCAGACTACCTCCATTCTCTGCGCGTGCGACTTACGCCCTGGCTGGCATCACTTCGGAAACGACGACTCCTTCGACTCAATGGATTCATTCTCGGAGGATTGTGCATTCCGCCCTTGTTGGCTCTGATGTGGTCAGCAGATTGGGTGTTGGTTGGGATGCTCGCTTTACCCGTATTCGGCTGGACCTATTTGGGGATGTATCCATTGATGCGTAGCCCGAAATGATGAAAGAGCAGATGCGATATATAATGGGAGTGCTGTTGATAGCCATATTCCCGCTTCTTTTGCAGGCGCAGCCTCACAATGGAGAAGTGTATCGCCAACTGATGGATCAGTATTTTCAGGAAAATGCACTTCCGTTTGGCTCGATTGAGGGGTCGTATCCTGAGCGATACTTTTCACAAGTAAGCCCGGATTCCAGCGCCGATGCGGTATTGCAAATCGCTCCTGCGATTGTTCGGTATAAACAATTGGCGGATTCCCTGCATGTGCGGACGGTAGATATCACGGTGGTACGCAAAGACTCGACTTCAGAAACGTTTACCTATCGCTATGCTGATACCCTTTCAAATGTTAATTTGCGGCGCGTTATCAGAAAAAGCCCGGATGACTTGCGGGGCGACAATCCGCTGCCGGGTGCAAAGTGGATACGCCCGATTGCATTGATCAGTCTGAGTATCACGGGCCTGATTTCCTTATTTTTCCTGAGAAGTGGATAACATTACCCTATATATTGCCCATTTTTGGGAGCGAAAAAGCCTCCTTAATTTGCTGATTGTTAGTGCATTGCTACTCTGTGTAGGATGTGCTAATGAAATCAATCCCACGGGTGGCCCGCGCGACAAAGTCGGTCCCGAAATTGTAAAAACAGTTCCGGAAAATAAGACACTGTTCTTCGACGGCAACGAGGTGACCTTTTATTTCGATGAATTTGTCAAGCCTGCCGTGTACGGGAAGGAGATTTTTATTTCCCCTTTTCAAGACCCGAAACCTAAAATAACGCTCAACAATAAAAAGATAAAGGTCAAATTCCTTGAAGACCTGCTCCCCAATACAACTTATGTGATCACCCTGACGGAAGTAAAGGATCATTTTGAGGGGAACCCTATGAAAAATTCCTACACGTTTGCCTTCAGTACAGGGGCGGTGCTGGATAGTCTGGAGATTCGGGGGCGGGTGCTCAAACCAGAATTGGGGAAAGGACAGGAAGAGATGACGCTGCTGTTATTCGACGCAGATAGTGTGTTGGAAAATGATTTTTTTGATCGTCAGCCCTCCTACATTACCAAGACAACCGAAACGGGAAATTTTTCCTTTCAGTATCTCCGCAACAGCCCTTTCAAAATATATGGGGTTGTCGATCAGGACCAAAATAACCGCTACAGTCAACTGCGAGAAATCATCGGAATTTCCGAAAAGCCGATTGTAGTGTTTGATTCGCTGATTCAGGCGGCTGATTCTATTCGGAAGATAGAGGCAATTGCCGATTCGATTCAGGCGGACTCACTTGCAGAGCTGAAAGTTATGCAGGATTCTATCGCCGCCGTGCTTGCGATTCAGGACTCGCTGCGGCGCGATTCTTTGGGCATCGTGGATTCGGTGCAAATAGATTCGCTCGAAGGAGAGGCCACTGACCTTGTCAAGGCACCTGCCGACAGTACAGCCGAGGATTCTGCAATAGAAAAAGAATCGGAGGCAATATTTGCCTTTCGAGTCCTCCATTCCTTTTTACCTGATGATGAACCGCCTCGAATATCGGGCTATAATTGGGTGAATCCGACGACGATCATCGTAAAATTGAGCGAAGGCATATTGCCGGACTCCCTGGACTTGTCGATCAGTGATACCCTTGGGAATGACATTCAGGATATACTTGCCTATACCTATGTCCCGACAGCAGATCAGGAAGTGTTGATTCATAGCCCGCGTATTCAGGATTCCCTCAGTTCCTTGTTTTTTCAGGAAATGAGGGATAGTCTGGGCAATATGGGCGATTCTTTGCTGGCTATCATTCCTCGACGCAAACGAAAATTGGAAAAGGGCTTATTCAGTTTGCCCGAATTTGATTTGGAAAAACAGCGATTCGAATTTGTCGCACCTGTCCTGATTGATGCAAAAGATTCGGTGAATGTATTTGTAACCGATACCATGCGTCCTCGTCCCGTAGCCGTGGTCGATAGCGCAACGACAGACTCTGCGCAACAGATAGCTGCGGTTCCGGATTCCCAGGCTGTTGCGCTGGATTCCATTTCTGCTTTGGTGGCTGACAGTCTGTGGGAACCCATTCGGGTGCCGGTTCAGGTAGAAACCGATAACTTTCAGGTAAACCTGGCTGCGATAGAGGAAATGAATCCCCAAAAAACTTATATCCTGAACATCAAAGGTTCACTCATTGCTCCGGGGGATAGTGTATTGGAAGATTCGATCTTTACTTTTCCACTCCGCTGGCCGAAAAAGACGGATTTCGGAACCCTTTCCGGAAGCATTCGGATTGATTCTGCGGAATACTATGGTCCTGTCATGGTGGAATTGCTGAATGAAAGTGACAAGCCCATTCGGACTTTTTATGATACGACTTTCCAATTTACCTACTTGAAACCGGGGAAATATCGTTTCCAAATTACCTTGGATGCTGACAGTAATCGTGTATATACACCGGGCTCGCTTTTACCTTATCGATTGCCTGAAAAGATATACCTGCACGGCGAACCTGTTGACATCCGCGCGAATTGGGATTTTGAAGATCATCTCGTTGAGGTTAAGCTAAAAAATGCAGGAGAATTTGCGCCGCCACCAGATTCACAGGCAGATGCCGAAGGCGGGGAAGGTGGTCCGGGAAAAACAGGTTCGGAATCGCGCTCTTTTGACAACCGACCCGCCGGAATCAGGCCGGGTGGGAAGTAGGCCCTTTCATTTGATCCAGTAAGGTGAGTAGAGCCTTACAGATTGTATTGAATACAATGCCAAGGTCTTTCTGAGAGAGGGTGCCGTTCATCGCATCTCGCTGCATTTGATGGTATCGGGCGTTCAGGATAATCAATGTCTGCTGATCAGCCAATGTGCTGGTTACTGCCTGTGTCTGTAATAAGTCCAGCGCCTCGGATATCTCTCCTCTGGCAATGAGTCCTGAAACCTGATGCCGAAAACCAGTTTGCGGAACTGTAGCAAGGGTACTTTGTAAGCTCGCCAGTTCAGGCCCCGCGATTTGCTGATAGGTGTGTAAAAAAGGTTGCCAGTCTGTCTGGATTTTTCCTTCAAATAATTGTTGATATAAGGTTGTTTTTTCCGCTACTGCAGGGGGGAATAAGGGAGCCTTCGAGACAGGGTAACTTTGCAGGGAAGCAAGGTTTTCTGCCATCGAGATGATTTTTGATAAATAGTAACCCGGGCTGACGATATCGCTTTCAGTCAGCTTAGGCAATACAAATGCAGGCACCTGCTGTTTAGGTAAGGGGTATTGCTTATGGTAAATAGCCTCCTGGTCAGGATGATGATAGGCTTGATACCCATCTAATTGCATGACTTTGCGTTCCCGACTGGAAAGATGTACCCAGATCACAGGCCTTTGCTGACGAATCAGGTGTCTGTCCGCTTTTCGGGATTCAGTTGAGGTTACCGAATCAAAATAGAGATTTTTAAAAGAAGCCGTAAGCTCACTGAGCCGAAGAGATTTGGTAACCTTCTCCGGAGATTTGATACTGAGCTTTTGCTGAAGCGCATACTGAATCGCTTCATCCACATGTGAAAAGGGATTGTGTTTCCCCAAATGAAGCTGAAGTCCTATCCGTAATCGTACGCCTCCTTTTCCATCGAGGAATAGCTTACGTTGCCGGCAACTGATTTTGCAGCGACTTTCTGGAGAATTGAGGGCTTCAAATTTCAAACTCCTTTTGCATTCAATAAATAGTCGGTCCGCTGGCAAAATATTGTCAGTAAGCTTTTGCTGAGGGACTTCTAGAATAGGCCCAAAGTGATTGAGAAAGGTATACCCACTCTCAACATAGGGCCAGGTGCGAAGCGGATAGACCAATGAATCTACCCCTTGTAGGAATCGAAGATCAAAAATCGAAAGTTGGACCAGGATATACATATAGCTTAATATAAAAAAAAGGTAACCGTTTTCGGCTACCTTCTTAGATTCGTTTTTGAGCTACTCCCAGCTGACAAGGCATTAAGGAGAGGTAAATCTAAAGAAGGCAGCCACGGCGATAACATGGTCATTCGATTTGACTAATTCGACTATTACATGTTCGCCAACACTGTCGTGTAAGCGAAGGGGGGAAAATCCATCCCGTAGTGGCCCTCGCTCGTTTTTTACTTGCATACAATTCATATCTAAAGAATTAATGGTGAAACAAAATGAGTCCCATGTGAGACGATTCTCCAGGAAGCTCAAAAAAATAAAACAGAAAACTGCTAAGACGTAATTTGATAGGGTAAACTTAATTTTCATTCCATCGAATCCCTAGTGGGAATGAAAATGGGTGTGCGATTTTCGATTATTCGTACGTTGGGTATAAACATTCGTATGAAATATTCGCAATCGAAAACCATCTCTTGCTATTCAAATTCCATGCCATGATTAAAATGACTTGCCCAATTCGCCAACCAGCCAGACGATTGCAAACACGATATTCCATTTTAATTCGATTGGATGTGGACCAACTGAGGAGTTGAACCCCGTCTCTCACTTACGTACCTTTGTCCCCTAATTTCCTGTTTCTGTGCAAAATCTACGTGCTCTGTTTCTGCTATTTGCTGCGAATACCATCTCTGGATTTGCGCAGGGCATTACGATGTTGGCCATTCCCTGGTACCTGGTGCGGGATATGGGCGGCGATGACGGGAAGTTTTTGTTGAATGGAATGGTCGCCATTATCACCCTTTTGTCCCTGTTTTGGGGGATTTATGCGGGAACTTTGGTAGATAAGTATAATCGGAAGAATATCTTTCAGGTGATGAACGGGATCGACGCCCTGGTCCTGCTGGCGGTCGCAGCATTCGGGTTTTCAACGGGTACTATGCCTTTCTACCTGATTGCACTGGTGTATTGTGGGACCATTTTTACCTACAATGTGCATTATCCCAATCTATATGCCTTTGTGCAGGAACTATTTGAACCGCAATATTACAGCAAAGTCAACAGCGCGATTGAGATACAGGGGCAGACCACCAATTTTTTGGGAATGATGACCGCAGGCTTTTTACTAAGTGGATCGCCGGACTATGCCTGGTGGCCGAAAGGCTTGACATTTGTGCCCTGGGAGTTGACCGAGATTTTCTTGTTGGATGGATTGACCTACATACTGGGGCTGGGGTTTATTACCCTGATTCCGTATGTGCCGAAACCCGGAAAGCAGATTGATACAGGACCGGTGTGGGATCGAATTACAACAGGCTTCCAGTATCTGTGGGAAAATCGCCCCTTACTCATATTCGGTACGGTTTCTCATTTTTTATTTTTCTCACTCATCGTACTGGTACAAGTCGCGATGCCTATTTATATCAGCGACCATTTGATGGGCGAGGCATTTGTCCTGGCCAATTTTAAAGGACTCTATGCCGTAGGCGCGATAATCGCCGGAATCTTGGGCTTTAGTGTATGGATACGGCGTAGCAACTCGATCAAGCAGATTATTTTTCTCCTTACGATAAGTGGGATTATCTACTTTGTAATGGCAAGTACCCGATCCGTTCCGCTGACCCTGTTTGTTGCCTTGTTACTGGGGATCTGCAATGCTGGTACGCGAATTTTTCGCATTACCTATATCGTCCGGATTGTACCCAACCATGTGATTGGCCGGGTCAACTCTTTCTTTGTTGTGGTCAATGTATTTATGCGCTTTGTCTTTATTAGTCTGCTGACGATTCCTTTCTTTTCTAGTGAAGCGAATGGAGGCAATATCGTGTACGCCTTTGGGCTGCTAGGCTTGATTATGCTGGCAGGTGCCCTGACGCTGGTTTGGTATTTTAACAGATTTGATAAGGAGGCGGCAGTGGGGTAGTGCTATTGCGCGCTCCCTTACGGAATCGAGGTAAAGGGTATCTTGTTCTATAAAATGTTGGGGAATTCGCGAAGTTTGCATACAAAACCTGAGCGATTTGCCAGGAGACAATAACGCTGTTCCTTTTGAGGAGGATCGAATTGACCCAATAGGAGATTCTGCTTATTATGTGAGTAACTTATTCCTCGACCAGTTCAACCTCATCAATGAAATACCGGGTATCTCCGCGCCAGTCAAATTGATAGAGTTTTTCCTGGTAGTGAACCTTTACCCGGCTACCGGATTCCATGGCCTCTTCAAGCGCAGCCTGAATTTCGTCGTCGCCTCTATCTACTGAAAAGTCCCAGAGAGGAGAAATATCCCCTCCATCATCTTGTGCCATTCCGCCCACTTTCAACTGTCCTTCGTGGGTTTTGAAGACATACCCTTTCTTGGAGAATTTGACTACTGTTCCGGCGCGAGAACCTTCACTGTATGGCCACATAATGGCAAAAGTAGCCCAGCCCGCAAAGCCGAGTACGAGTACGACGCCGATGATCAGAAGGATGCGTTTGAAAGTTTTCATTGTGTTTTGTATTGCGTTGCCGTTCAAAGGTACGGCATTTTGTTTTCTTTTGACAGTAATTACCCCTAGAGGTCATCTTTTGTATTGCCTACGCAAACCAAATTTCAAGGTTGGGATTGTCTATTGACCTTCCCGGCAAATCGCCTATCTTGGAGTAAATTTAGCGAGATGAACCAGACTCAACATAAGATATACAGCCGGGAAGACCTGATCCGTCGCATTGCCGCCTGGCGGGTCAGAGGCGACACAATTGTATTTACCAATGGTTGCTTTGATCTGATCCACCTGGGGCATGTCGATTACCTCGAAAAAGCCCGCAATAAAGGGGACCGCCTGGTACTCGGATTGAACTCCGATCAATCGGTACGTTCGATCAAAGGAGAGAATCGGCCGATTTGTGAGGAGCACTCGCGTGCCCGGGTACTGGCCGCATTGGAATTTGTAGATGCAGTGGTTTTGTTCGATGAAGACACGCCAGAGGAGTTGATACAGTCGGTTCAACCCGATGTCCTCGTAAAGGGGAATGACTACCAGCCAGAGGAGATCGTTGGATACGATACGGTAGTGGCACGTGGAGGGACAGTCGAGACCATTGCCTTTGTAGAAGGCTATAGCACCAGCGCGATTATCGAGCGAATTCGGGCCTGAAATTGATTCGGGTATTCGATGTGTTTGGATGCCGGGAGTATATTTACAGTGGTTGATCCGAAGTGCACGATACCTCAGATCCCAATAATGTCCGTTGATACGCAGAAATTAACCGTTCATGCAAAATGCCCCTCAAAACGCAGGAAACCCCTGTATATTTGTATCAACAGGTTAAAGTAAAGAATGAGCAAGGGTTAGGGTTGACTCATCCAAAGGATTTGAGTCCCCTAATTTTTTTTTAACGAAACACGGCTATTCATCTCAGATGGGTAGCCGTGTTTCGGTTAAGCCCAGGTGTGAAGGAGCGAATAGAGGGCTGTAAGTTATCAGACTAATTTCGCTTCCCGTTTTTCCACTTTCCATATCCTAAGCCGGCCAATATGACAACTCCCAGAGATAAGAAGCCCCACCAAAGGGGAAATGTATTTCGGGAAAGCGGTTCGTTATTCCCCGAAGCAATAAATCCTGCCCAATAAATCGGATGTGTCTGTTCCGGGCTCATAACCTCTTCGAGATAGCTCAGCTTTGCGT
>CAYGTH010000054.1:0-23274 GCA_964352745.1 uncultured Bacteroidia bacterium | reverse complement strand
GGTAACTGAGGATTTGTTCGTTGGTCTGGTACTGCCCGGTTTTTGTCTTTTTGGCTTTTTCGCCTTTCCCGAGCCCCAGTTTGTCAAACATGATCTCCCCGAGTTGTTTGGGAGAATTGATATTAAACTCTTCTCCTGCCAGTTTATAAATTTCCGTTTCGAGGGTACTGATTCGCTGTTGCAGTTCGACGGAATATTCTTCCAGGGCTTCCTGATCGAGGCGGATTCCACAAAATTCCATGTCTGCCAAAATCGGCATGAGCGGTTGTTCGATCTGCTCAAACACATAATTTCCCTTCACATCCCCTGCGAGTTTTTCCTTGAGTTGCAGGGTGATATCGGCATCTTCTGAGGCATATTGGACGAGGGGTTCCAGTTCCACATCGCGCATGCTCTTCTGGTTTTTGCCTTTTTTGCCAATGAGCGTTTCAATCGAAACCGGCACATAGTTCAGGTATTCCTGGGCGAGCGCATCCATGCCGTGTTTCCCGCCCGGCTGAATCACATAATGCGCCAGCATGGTATCAAACATCGGTCCGGCGACCTTGATTCCATAATTCCGCAGAATCAGAATGTCGTATTTGAGGTTCTGGCCGATTTTGAGAATGTCAGGAGAAGTAAGTACTTCCTGAAACTCCATCAGGATTTCGATGACTTCCTCCCGACTGAGGGTTGCTGGAAAATGAATAAAGAAAGCTTCGTGAACTTTAGTACTGAAAGAGGCCCCTACGATATCAGCCATCATGGGATCAAGTCCGGTCGTTTCCGTATCAAAACAAACCTGTCCGGCTGATTTGATTTGTTTGATCAGCGCCGTACGCGCTTTTTTGGTAGCGACATGGGTATAAGACTGCTCTGTATTTTCTATGCTTTCGACAGTACCCATTTCCATTTCGGGAATGAACACATTGGTTTCTCCTACTATATTTCCAAACAAATCCTTTTGCTGATCCGGACGCATGGGATTGAGCTTGCAATTGAGGAGGCGCTGGGCAGTGGTTCGAAATTCGAGCTCTGCAATGAGGGGCATGAGTTCCTCCAGATCCATATGACCCAGAGCGAGACCCTCGGGGGACCATTCCACCGGCACATCGACCATGATCGTAGCGAGTTCCTTTGAGAGAAGCCCTTGTTCCCCATTGGCAATAACCGATTCCCGAACGCTTTTTCCGGAAATCTGTTCGGCATTGGCCACTATATTTTCAACCGTACCAAATTCCTCGATCAGCTTGACAGCCGTCTTGTCTCCTACCTTGGGGATACCGGGAATATTATCGACACTATCGCCTTTGAGTCCCAGAAAATCAATGATTTTTTCAGGCGGCAAGCCAAATTTCTCCACGATTTCTTTAGGCCCTAATACATCAAAGCCCCCACCTCGGAAGGCTGGTTTATACAAAAAAACATGTTCTTTTACCAATTGGGCATAGTCCTTATCCGGCGTCACCATATAGACCTCAAATTCATCGGCCGGCACATGGGTGGCAACCGTCCCAATGATATCATCTGCTTCATAGCCGTCCAGCATCAGCATGGGGATATTCAGGGCCTTGAGGAGTCTTTTTGCATAGGGAATGCCATCCCGTAAATCTTCAGGCATGGCCTCCCGCTGCGCTTTGTATGGTGGATATTGAATATGTCGAAAGGTCGGTGCCTTGGTATCAAATACCACACTCAAATGGGTTGGGTCTTCTTTGGTCAGAATCTCCAGCAGTGTATTGGTAAATCCGAATACGGCAGAAGTATGAAGTCCCTTGGAGGTAATCCGTGGGTTTTTGATAAAAGCGAAATGCGCGCGATAAAGCAGCGCCATTGCGTCTAGTAGAAATAGCTTGTGTTTTGCCATAGCATCCTGAAAATATATGCGGAAAGGAATCTGCTTTCCCCGTAACCTGCAAGGTACAAGGAATTGTGTAAAAAGAGGGAAGGAGTCAGAGGAAAGATTGGGAAGAGGTGTCAGGTGTCAGGAGACAGGAGACAGGAGCCAGTGGGAAGAAGAAAGAGAGGATGTCATCCTGTCCTGGCCCCGTCATGTGGAGCGGGTCGAAACCGGGGCAGGGGAGTTGTAGCGAGCTGCCAGATGTAGGTAGCCGGAGCGGAATCCGGCTACAGCAGATCGGGGTCTGCAGCCAACATAAGTTTTTAACCCTCAAACCACTCGAACCTTCAAACTCCTCAAACAAAACAGTGCTTTCTTTGTGCGCTGAGTGCCTGAGTGGTAAATCCAGGGCTGTTTTCCTTTGCGAACCTTGCGGTTATTCTTCGCTTGCAGGAAAACTGGCTACACCCACTCACTCGAATGTAATTCGATGGTCAGGTTTTGTTTGAGAGGAGTCCGATTGTTTGACTAGGAGTTTGAATGTTTGATTCCCCCAACCCTCAAACAACTCGAACCTCAAACGGTCAAACAAAACTTCGAGCTCTTTCATGGAAACTTTCAGGTGTAGGAAAGGGTAATTACGGTCTCAAAGAAACATCTGACCCCTCTCCCCTGACTCCTGCCCCCTTTACTATTTCCTCCATCACCACCTTCGCATGCTCGATAGAATTTTCGATAAACCATTTATTGGTATTCATGCCGCCGCAGACCGTACCGGCGAGGTAAACATTGGGGAGATTGGTTTCAAAAGTCTGTTCGTCGCGTTGGGGAAGCCGGGTTTCATCTTCTGCAATGTCGATTCCGATATGGGAAAGCCAGGAAAAGTCCGGATGATAGCCGGTCATGGCCAGGACAAAATCATTTTCAATCGTAATAATGCCCTCGGGAGTTTGAATATCAACCTCTGTTTCCCGGATGGCGACGAGTTTACTGTTGAAATAGGCCTTGATGGAACCCTCCTTGAGCCGGTTATCTATATCGGGGCGCACCCAGTATTTGACCCGATGGCTGATTTCCGGGCCGTGATGAACCAGGGTAACTTCTGCCCCTTTGCGCCAGGTTTCCAGCGCGACATCAATGGAGGAGTTTGCAGCCCCGATCACCAGCACCTTATGATATACATAGGGATGGGCATCATCATAGTAATGTTTGACTTTCGGCAATTCTTCACCGGGAATGTTCAATAGATTCGGTAGGTCATAAAAACCCGTTGCAACGACCACCGCAGCGGACTCGTAGATCGATTTGCTGGTATGAATCTCGTAATGCTCCGCTACGGGTTTCACATCCAGCACTTTTTCATAGGAATGAATGTTGAGATTCCAGGAAGTCTTGACCCGTCTGTAATATTCCAGGGCCTCACTCCGGGTGGGTTTGGGGCCATGGGCGACGAAGGGAATGTCGCCTATCTCGATCTTCTCAGAGGTCGAGAAAAAAGTCATGTTGGTAGGGTAATGATAGATAGAATTGACCAGGCAACCTTTTTCCACAATCAAATAGTTCAGCCCCCGCTTGCTGGCTTCTATACCGCAGGCCATTCCGATGGGACCCGCCCCTATAATAAGTACGTCGAGTATGTTTTTTTTCGACATTTTTTTTGACTTGATTTTTCAACTCACAAAGGTACAATTTTGACCGGAAGAATGAGTTGGCTGGGGAATGGCCATACGACGAAACGGGTGCTTTGTTGAGCATTTATGAGCAGGATGCAACAAAACCTTCCACAAAGAATCCCTTTTGCGCAATTCTCCCTTGTTATTTAGAATTATTCTAAATGTAAGAAGCCTGAATATTCTTTCTTTCGTCTGCTTTGAAGAAATATATTGTCGTGCTAACTTGCGTGCCGAATTCGAGGGGTGCATCAAAACATTATGATCAGCTAAAGGGTTTTTCCTATTGAAAATATACCTACAATTATGAGACATAGCGGTCTGTTCAGGATCTTCACTACTTTCTGGCTGTTGGGAGTCTTACTCTCAGGCAGCAACCCCCTGACTGCGCAAGCTAACATCGAGGAGGGTAAGACACTTTTTGGGCAATATTGTTCTGCTTGCCACAAGCCAGATGTAAAGGCTATCGGCCCGGCACTTAAGGGGATTAATGAAAAATATGCCAATGACCGGGAGTGGTTGTACAAATGGGTCCAAAATTCTCCAGGCTTAATTGCAGCTAAAGATCAGAAAGCAATAGATCTTTTTGAGGCGAATAACAAAGTGGCCATGTCGGCCTTTCCCTTCCTGACCGAAGCGAATATCGATGACATCCTTGCCTATGTGGATGACTACAATGCTAAAGCTGAGATTGAGGTAGTTACTGACCCTGTTGGCGGAGCCCCGCTCGATCCCGGCATCTACTACGCATTGCTCGGCTTAGTTGCTTTGTTAGCAGTTATTGCCCTCTTGCTGGTAGTCATCACAGCAACACTGGTTACAGCGGTTCAGTCTAAAGAAGGCCGTGAGCCCTTTACGCTGGAGTCCATTATGGGCCGCACCAAAGCCATTCTCTCTAACAAATATGTAGCAACGGGCTTAGCCACCATTATCTTATTAGGGGGAACAGCTTTTGCCATCGACTGGGGAAGAGGAATCGGTCTGTATCAGGGATATATGCCTGATCAACCGATCAAGTTCAGCCATAAGCTGCACGCAGGTGAAAATCAGATCGATTGCCAGTATTGCCACACTGGAGTTACCAAGAGTAAAAGTGCCTGGATTCCTTCTGCGAATGTCTGTATGAACTGCCATAAGTACATTAACAAAGGACCTAACTATGGTGAAACGGAAATCGCAAAGATTTACGACGCAGTAGGCTGGGACCCCACTACGCAATCTTATACAGGAGACACCAAGCCGATCGAATGGGTGCGGATTCACAACAATCCTGACCATGCCTACTTCAATCACGCACAACACGTGGTCGTAGGGAACCAGGAATGTACCACCTGCCACGGACCAGTGGAAGAAATGGAAGTGGTCTATCAATACTCCAATCTCGGAATGGGATGGTGTATCAGTTGCCACCGCGAAGAAAAAGTCAAAGTACTCGGACACGATAATAAAGAAGGACTGACCGTCGAAGACATGGGTGGTCTGGATTGTGCCCGCTGTCATTATTAATATAAACGATGCCGGGTACTGCCCGGTATTGTGCTATCAGATATAATTATTAGCCAACATTCACGCTCAACCATATAAAAAGCTACATGAGTAAGCCTAAATATTGGAAGGGGATAGAGGAGCTCGAGCAGAGTCCCGATTTTTTGGAGCAAGCAAACAAGGAGTTTCCTACAGACATCTCTATAGAAGATGCGCTGGCCAAAACGACTGATGACGACCTTCAGGTTTCATCTAATCGTCGGGATTTCTTGAAATTGCTGGGATTTGGGGTAACAGCAGCCACCCTCGCTGCCTGTGAAACGCCGATTAAAAAGGCGATCCCTTATTTAGTTAAGCCTGCGGATGTAATCCCGGGTGTCGCCAATTACTATTCATCTACCTGCGGTACGACCGGTGTTCCGATTGTCGTAAAAACCCGCGAAGGCCGACCAATTAAAGTGGACGGTAACCGCGACTCTAAGCTTACCCATGGCGGCCTTACGGCACTGGGGCAGGCGATTTTGCTGGATCTGTATGATTCGGAACGTCTTGCAGGCCCGCGTAAGGGAGAGAATAGCACCGAATGGGAGAAAATGGACATCGTGATTGGTGGCAAGCTGCGTGAGATTGCAGCGGCTGGCGGTCAGGTACGTTTGGTCTCCGGTACGGTAAGCAGCCCAACCGCGCAGCGTGTAATTGATGGCTTCCTCGCACAATTTGGAGAGAACGGAAAGCAGGTGGTATATGATACCCAGTCTGTTTCTGCGATCGCTCGTGCGCATGAACTGAACTTCGGAAAGAAGGTCGTGCCTTCCTACCACCTGGATAAAGCGGATGTGATTGCCTCTTTTAATGCTGACTTCCTCGGCACATGGCTTTCTCCTGAAACGTTCTCCTGGCAGTACACCGCCAATCGCGACCTGGACAAAAAGAAAATGTCGCGCCACTTTCAGGTTGAATCCCTGATGACCCTTACGGGCTCCAATGCTGATCTTCGATTCCCGATCAATCCTGCTCAGGAAGGAGCAGCACTGCTCGTATTGCACAATAAAGTAGCTCAACGGATGGTTAAGCCTTCCATTAAAGGGGCACCGCAATATGAAGTGGCTATGAACGGCCTCGAAAAAATTGCTGCTGAACTCGTTAACGCAAAAGGGAAATCACTGGTTATCAGTGGAACCAACAACGTTGCGATTCAGCAAGTGGTGAATTCAATCAACTCGATGCTTGGGAACTACGGTACTACAGTAGATCTCGACAATCCGATGAATAACCGCAAAGGAGACGATGCTGCAATGGAAACATTTGCAGGAGAGTTGGAACGAGGCGCGATTGACGCAGTCTTGTTTTACGATACCAATCCGGTATATGACACAGGATATGGAGACGTAATTGCAAAAGGATTAGAGAATGTGGGTCTCTCGATTGCTTTTACGAGTAAAGAAAACGAAACCTCAGTACTGAGTTCGTATACAGCTGCTACCCCGCACTACCTCGAATCATGGGGAGATGCGAGTCATGTCGCTAATAACTACAGCATTACCCAGCCGACGATCAATCCTTTGTTTGATACCCGTCAGGCAGAAGAGGTCCTGCTGAAGTGGGCTGGAAATGATACCAGTTATTTCGACTACCTACAGGCAAATTGGAAGGAGAACATGTTCCCCTTACAAAGCACCTATAGCGATCCGGGAACTTTCTGGACAGAAACGGTAAGAAGCGGTCTGCTGGAACTGAGTCCTGCTCCAACTACAGCAGTTGAGTTTGATGGAAGTCAGCTTGGGGCTGCTGCCAGTCAACTGAATCAGCAATTTAGCGCTGCTGCAGATGGGCTGGAACTGAAGTTATACGAGAAAGCGGGTATTCGCGATGGCCGCCACGCGAATAACCCCTGGTTGCAGGAACTGCCTGACCCGGTTACGAAATCTACCTGGGACAATTACCTCACTGTGCCGGTCTCGATGATGAAAGAGAAAGGCTGGAAACTGGGGCAGCATGTAACCGTTTCAGTTGGAGGAGAAGAAATCTTTACCCTTCCGATTGTGGAGCAACCTGGACAAGCTCAGGGAACTCTCGGAGTTGCAGTCGGATACGGCCGCACAAATGGTGGAAAAGTTACTGATCTGGTAAAAGGAACCAATGCCTTCAAATTGACATCTTTCAAAGATGGAGCGCTGAGCTCTACTCTTGGAGGCGTATCAATTGAGCGGGCGAGTGGCTCTACGGAGATTGCCCGTACCCAGACTTACAATACCCTCAATGACCCCCGTCTCGAGCCCTATTGGGGAGATGATTTTGGCGCACGTGCCCATCACATCATCAAGGAGACTACCCTTGAGGATTATATCGCGAATCCTGCCGCTGGCAATGAGGAACGCGAAGAAATGAAGAAACACCTGGTCACATTGTGGGATTCCTACTGGGAAGATCCACAGTCCAAGCGCTACATCCGCTGGGCGATGGCCATTGATATGAATAAATGTACAGGCTGTGGTGCCTGTGTGATCAGTTGTCATGCTGAAAATAATGTGCCCGTAGTCGGGAAGCAGGAAGTTCTGAATCGCCGGGAAATGCACTGGATGCGTATTGACCGCTACTACAGCGGCGATGAAAACAATCCGGATGTGGCGTTCCAGCCGATGCTGTGCCAGCACTGTGATAATGCGCCATGTGAGACGGTTTGTCCCGTACTGGCTACGATCCACAGTCATGAAGGTCTGAACCAGATGACCTACAACCGCTGTGTCGGTACGCGTTACTGCGCCAACAACTGTCCGTACAAAGTTCGTCGCTTCAACTGGTTCAATTACGCCAATGACGATGACTTCAAAGACGTAAATCCTGCCATGAGCAAACTGGGAAGTCTGGTATTGAATCCGGATGTAACGGTTCGCTTCCGTGGGGTCATGGAAAAATGTTCTTTCTGTGTGCAGCGTCTGCAGGAAGCAAAGCTTAAAAAGAAGATCGAAACAGGAAGTTCATTTATTCAGATGGATGATGAAGATGTGAAAACAGCCTGTCAGACTGCCTGCCCGACCAATGCAATTGCCTTTGGAGACTTAAACAATCCAAACAGTGAGGTATCGAAATTGTTCCGCCATCAGCGGAGCTACCATGTGATCGAAGAAGTGAAGACTTTACCGTCTATCTCTTATCAGACATTGGTTCGGAACCGTACGGCAGATGAAATGCCGCATGACGATCATGCACATGCTACCGGAGAGCACGCATAGAGACAATAGATTTTAGGATATAATCAACACAGGATATTTCAACGCCATAGATTATGAGCCACGTTGAATCACCCATACGTCAAAAGTGGGTTAGAGACACAGAGTACTACAATCAGATTACCGAGGACATCAGTCGGCCGATCGAATCCAAGCCCAACCTGCTATGGTTAGGAGCCTTGGCCCTTTCTGGTCTGGTGATGACAATCGGCTTTGCCCTCATCGGCTGGACTTTCTGGAAAGGAATCGGCGCATGGGGCCTTAACCGCACAGTCGGCTGGGCATTTGACATTACCAACTTCGTATTTTGGGTTGGGATTGGTCATGCCGGTACGCTGATTTCGGCGGTCTTGCTTCTTTTTCGGCAGCAATGGCGGAACTCGATTAACCGGGCATCGGAAGCGATGACGATTTTTGCAGTTCTCTGTGCGGCACTCTTCCCGTTGATTCACATGGGACGTCCCTGGATGGCTGGCTGGTTTGCTCCCCTGCCCAATACACGCGGTTCTCTCTGGGTGAATTTTAATTCGCCATTGATGTGGGACGTGTTTGCAATTTCAACTTACCTGACCGTTTCCCTCGTGTTCTGGTACCTGGGGATGATTCCTGACTTTGCAACCCTCCGCGACAAACTTGCCAAAGCCGGTAAAAAAGTAGCTTCTGGTATCTATGGAGCGCTCGCTTTTGGATGGGAAGGTTCCTCTCGCAACTGGTCTCGTTTTGAAGTGGTCTCCCTGATTCTTTCTGGTCTGGCAACGCCGCTGGTACTCTCGGTACACTCGATTGTAAGTATGGACTTTGCAACCTCGGTAATTCCGGGTTGGCACACGACGATCTTCCCACCTTACTTTGTGGCAGGGGCGATCTTCTCCGGATTTGGGATGGTACAGACGCTGATGATCATTACCCGCCGGATTTACAAACTCGAGAACTATATCACGATGGACCACATGGAATCCATCGCAAAAATTGTCATCGCTACCGGTTCATTGGTAGGATTGGCCTATACGACGGAATTTTTTACTGCCTGGTACTCCGGTAGCTTGTGGGAACGGTACATCTTTATTAACCGAGCCTTTGGCCCTTACGGCTGGGCATACTGGATCATGTTTACCTGTAATGTGGTAACGCCTCAGTTGTTCTGGTTCAAAAAGATTCGTACGAGCATGACCCTTACCTTTATCATTTCCCTCTTTGTGAATGTGGGGATGTGGTTCGAGCGTTTCGTAATTATCGTTACTTCACTCCACCAGGATTTCCTTCCTTCCAGTTGGGCGATGTACACCCCGACATTTGTGGAGATTGGAATCTTTGCCGGTACGTTCGGACTGTTTTTCTTCTGCTTCTTCCTTTTCGCGAAGTTCTTGCCGGTGATTAACATGTTTGAAGTGAAGACCCTGGTACGGAATCCTCAGAAGCCTAAGGATCTGGAAGTCGGAGAAAAAGCATCTGTTAAGGTATAATGTAGATTGATTTCGCTGGCTTCGGTCAGCACAGCATATAAAATCATGAGTAAGAATTTTCTGCTTGGCAAATTTTGGGATCCGGACATGATGATGGACGCACTAAAGCAGTTGCATCATGACGGGGTGGATGTAGATGATGTGTACACCCCTTTCCCGATTCACGGAATTGAGCCTTATCTCAACATCAAGCGTACCCGTCTTACGGTAGCTGCTTTTATCTATGGCTGCATGGGTTTTGCGGCTGCCCTATTGTTGATGGGAACCATTTATGGATTGTTGTGGCCGATGAATATCGGAGGTAAGCCCGCATTGGCATGGGTTGACTTTGTGCCCATTACCTTTGAGTTAACGGTTTTATTTGCAGCCCACGGAATGGTGATCACCTTCTTTATCGTTGCGCAATACTGGCCTGGAAAAAAAGCTGTACTGATGGATGATCGGCAAACAGACGATGTGTTTGTGATCTCAATCGATACTGCAAAAATTGAAGATGCTGCAGGAATCAGCAGTATCATGCAGGAAAAAGGGGCATATGAAATCACTGAGAAAGAAGTCTGAGCAAATGGATAGCATGAAACATATCATATTGATTGCGGGAACAGCAGTACTCCTATTGCTGATCACCTCCTGCGGGGATGGGCGTAGAACCACGCCCGGCGTTGAATATGCGCCAAACATGTATGTCTCCATTCCCCTCGAGCCGTATACACAGCTCGAGAAAAATGGCATCTTTAAGGATAGCCTGAACGCACAGACGCCTCCTGCCGGAACCGTACCTCGTGCCGAAGGTTGGTATCAACAAGAAGCCTTTATACCTTATCCCATTCCCAATACGCCTGCGGGATATGACTCGGCCGCTACTTTTACCCGCCCTGAAGTATATGCCTGTACAGAGGAAAGCCTGGAGCGTGGAAAGGAAGCTTATAGGATTTTTTGCGCCATGTGTCATGGCACACAGGGAAATGGACAAGGGAACCTGGTAACGAGTGGGAAATTTGGAGGAGTGCCTACTTATTTGAAGCCTGCAAGTGAAGGCGGATTACTGGATTTACCAGTAGGGAAGATGTACCACTCCATCACATACGGAAAAAATAGCATGGGATCATACGCTTCTCAAATTACACCGAAACAACGGTGGGAGGTTATCTGTTATATAGGAGAACTTCAGAAGGAAGCCACTCAGCAGTAGAGAACGGATATTTTTGGTAATTAATCAGAAAAGAAATTGGAAACGACACACTATACTCCTGAGCAATTAACCGAAAGGTTCGATTTTGCCCAAAAGTTCCGGAACATTGTGTACGGACTGATCGGCGTGGGATTGCTGCTGTTCATTATCGGAGCTTTCTTTGCATCGTCAGACGATCATGCTACGGAAGGACACGCCGCATTGACTGAGCAAGTTGATGTACACACAGTTTCAGATACCGACGATGGTGGACACGGCGAAGGCGGGCATGGTCTCCGTCATATTTCTGGATTCACGCGCGTAGCAGCAAATTTCCTGCTTGGGAATCTGTACTTCTTCACCATTGTACTGGGTGCTATGTTTTTTCTTACGGTGCACCGGGTAGGAAATGCAGGTTGGCACACAGCCATTCGCCGAATACCGGAAGCGATTACTACCTATTTGCCCGTTGCGGCAATTGGGTGTATTCTGGTCATGTTTATTCTCCCTGATCTGTATGATTGGGCCTCGCCTGCTGCGGCTGAAGATCATTTGATTCAGGAAAAATCCAGCTACCTGAATCAAGCCTTTTTCATCATCCGTAGCATAATCTTTTTTGCTTTATGGGGAGGAGCTGCCTGGTGGTTACGCCAATTATCCCTGAAGCAGGATATCGAAGGAGGCTTAAGCCATTTCAAGAAAAGTGTAGTGATTTCAATCGTTTACATTATTGTATTCGCATTGTCTTTCACCCTTTGGACTGTGGATTGGATTCAGTCGCTGGAGCCTCATTGGTTCAGTACTATTTATGGGATTTACATTTTTGCCGGATGCATGGTTTCTGCTATGGTAACAATGTTTCTGCTGGCCATCTTCTTGAAAAGTCAGGGCTATATGGAATATGTGAATGATTCGCACATCCATGATCTGGCGAAATATGCATTTGGATTTACCGTCTTCTGGGGATATATCTTTGTTGCACAGTGGTTGCTGATTTGGTACTCCAACATTCCGGAAGAAGGATTTTGGTATGTACACCGCTACCGGGTGCATGATGCTACCTATAAAGGATATGCCTTCATGTTCTATTTCAACATCTTTGTCAACTTCCTGATCCCCTTCCTGGTACTGATGACCCGGAATGCAAAACGGAATCCGAAAGTATTGGTGCCAATAGGTATCCTGATGTTGATCGGACACTGGGTGGATTTGTTCCAGCTGATTATGCCGGGAGCCATTTACAATTATCAGGGAGTCGGTTTGCTGGAATTGGGCGCTATGCTATTCTTTGCCGGATTATTCCTCAGCGTAGTATTGCGTGCCTTGTCCAAAGCGAATTTGGTTCCGGTCAATCACCCTTATTTAGAAGAAAGTTTACATCATACTACCGGCCCGGTTTAGGGGTGGGAGATGTGTTTGAATGAATATGTTAAGCGATTATTAAATGGATCCACAAAACATTCAACTAGTCATAAATTTAGCGCAGGGAATCCTGCTGCTTATTTTCCTCTTGGTTAGTGTCAACTTATACCTCGTATTCCGACTGAAGGATATTGACCCTTTTGCCAAGTGGAATCCGAATCATATCAATGGAATCCTGTTCCTGGTATTTATGATCGGAGGTTTCATTGCTGCTACTGTATCAACAGGAATGTGGATAGATACCTTCATATTCTTCTCTGGTTCGGCATCAGAACATGGTAACGATATCGACAGGATGATGGTTAACACCACCCTCGTAACGATTTTGGTAATCCTGGTTACCAATGGATTGCTGTTTTATTTCTCTTACCGCTATCGGGGAGTCGGAGATCGTAAAGCCCTCTATTACCCGCATAATAACCGGTTGGAGCTGATCTGGACCCTGGTTCCGGCAGTGGTAATGGCATTGTTGGTATTTGACGGGGCGCGTGTCTGGTACGATGTGATGCTGACTGAAACACCAGAGGATGCAGTACATATCGAGTTGAATGGTAAGCAATTTGAGTGGACCATCCGTTACCCCGGTGCTGACCTTGCATTCGGAGATGCCAAAGTCCAGTATATCAATGAGGCGGATGCCAATACATTGGGATTCAATTTCGAGGATAAAAATGGACATGATGACCTGGTTGTTGCAGAATTGCACTTACCGGTAGGCGAGACGGTTGCCTTGACTATTCGTTCACGGGACGTGTTGCACAGTGCTACTTTGCCGCATTTTCGGGTGAAAATGGATGCTGTACCGGGAATGCCTACACATTTCAAGTTTAAGCCGACCAAGACTACTGTCGAGATGCGGAAAGAAACTGGAAACCCCGAGTTTAATTTCGAGATGTCCTGCCAGCAGATTTGCGGAAATGCGCATTACAATATGCGTCGTGTGGTCATTGTAGAAACTCGTGCAGAATACGATGCCTGGCTCGCCAAGCAAAAACCTTTTTATGCTACCTGGAAGAGTTTGCAGACACCAGATGCGGCCGAAGCCAGTCCTGAAGCACCAGCTGAGTTATCGGCAACTGCTGAAGAGGCAATTTCAATGAATGAATAATTTCCAACCATAAGGATACGGAGAATATGTCTGATATAAGTGTAAACAACGGAAATGGAAGCCACGATGATCACCACCATGATCATCACCACGGTAATTTCTGGACTACCTACGTCTTTAGTACCGACCACAAAATGATCGCCAAGCAGTTCCTGATCACGGGAATCTTTATGGCTGTGATTGGGGTACTGCTCTCATCTCTTTTTCGCCTGCAATTGGCCTTTCCCGATACCGCTTTTCCATTTTTGGAAACCTTGTTAGGAAGCAAGTGGGCACCTGATGGAGTACTGGATCCCGGATTTTACCTGGCACTGGTTACCATGCACGGAACATTCATGGTATTCTTTGTCCTTACTGCCGGTTTGAGTGGTACGTTCAGTAATTACCTGATTCCGCTGCAAATTGGAGCACGTGATATGGCTTCCGGCTTTATTAATATGCTCTCTTACTGGTTCTTTAATATTTCCAGTATCATCATGTTAGCCTCTCTCTTTGTGGATTCGGGTCCAGCTTCTGGTGGATGGACGATCTACCCGCCATTAAGTGCACTGCCTCAGGCCGTTTCCGGATCCGGTACAGGGATGACCCTATGGTTGGTGTCAATGACTTTCTTTATTGCCTCTTCCCTTACGGGTGGTATTAACTATATCACGACTGTCCTGAACCTTCGTACGAAGGGAATGTCGATGGATCGCCTGCCGCTTACGATTTGGGCGTTCTTTTTGACAGCAGTGATTGGCGTACTTTCTTTCCCGGTTCTGTTTTCAGCAGCCTTGTTGCTGATGTTTGACCGACTTGCCGGAACGAGTTTCTTCCTTTCTGATATTTTCATTCAGGGAGAATTACTGCACCACCAGGGAGGGAGCCCGATTTTGTTCCAGCACTTGTTCTGGTTCCTTGGACACCCCGAAGTATATATCGTACTCTTGCCTGCACTCGGGATTGCCTCTGAGGTGATCTCCGTCAACGCCCGAAAGCCGATCTTTGGCTACAAAGCGATGGTCGGTTCTATGCTCGGGATTGCGATTCTTTCCTTTATCGTATGGGCTCACCACATGTTTGTAACCGGCATGAACCCCTTCTTAGGGACGATCTTCATGTTCTTTACGCTGATCATTGCGGTGCCATCAGCGATTAAGGCCTTTAATTATATCACGACACTCTGGAAAGGGAATATACAGTTCACTACGCCGATGCTCTTTGCAATCGGATTGGTCTCCTTCTTTATTACAGGAGGAATCACCGGAATTTATCTCGGTAATGCAGCATTGGATATCCCACTTCATGATACCTATTTTGTTACGGCTCACTTTCACCTGGTAATGGGTAGTGCTTCCGCCTTTGGTTTGTTTGCCGGGGTGTATCACTGGTTCCCCAAGATGTTTGGTCGAATGATGAACAAACGACTGGGGTATGTGCATTTCTGGTTGACTTTTGTTTCGCTGTATCTCGTCTTTTTCCCGATGCATTTCATGGGATTTGGCGGAGTACCTCGCCACTACTACAGTATCACTGAGTTTGAGTTTGCAAAAGGATTCATGGATATTCAGGTATTTATTACCTATGCGGCGTTGTTAGGAGCAGCCAGTCAATTGATTTTCCTTTTTAACTTCTTTGCCAGTATCTTCTGGGGAGCTAAAGCAACTGCGAATCCGTGGAATGCGAATACGCTTGAATGGTCAACTCCTATTAATCCTGGACACGGAAACTGGCCGGGCGAAATTCCTACCGTGTACCGCTGGCCTTACGATTACAGCAAGCCCGGTATCAAGAAGGACTTTCTGCCTCAGCACATTCCCGATGAGGAAGTAGAATACGACGAAGGGCATGAACAGCCCTCTCGAGAAACTGAAATTACTCCGATTGAGGTGAAGAAGAAGCAGGAAGAAATAGAGCAGTCGGAAGAAGATAAAAGCTAATTGACGTGGGGAACCGATAAGCACAGTGAATGAATTAACAACGGCACGAATCCTCCGGCGATATCGCAAGATTGCTGTAGTTACGATTGGTGCCGTTGTTTTTTTGATTCTGGTAGGGGGAATTGTCCGGAGTACGGGCGCAGGGATGGGATGTCCCGATTGGCCAAAGTGTTTTGGCGTGTGGATACCCCCGACAGATGTTTCACAACTGCCGGATAATTATCAGGAATTGTACCGGGATCATGGCTACGGAAGTACTACTTTCAACGTCGTAAAAACCTGGACAGAGTATATCAATCGCCTGATCGGCGTGGTAATAGGATTCCTGATCATTGCTACCTATCTCTATTCGCGGCCGGTGCGGAAATACGATTCTCGCATTCATTGGCTTAGCCTTGGAGCATTGGTACTGGTTGTGTTTCAGGGATGGTTAGGAGGCCAGGTGGTCGATACCAATTTGATGACCTGGTTGATAAGCATTCATATGCTGGTCGCGATGGCGATTTTGGTGGCCCTGATTGCAGCTTATGTATTGGCTTGCCAGGATCAAATCCGATCCGTGAAGGCAGAAATTGGAAAAGAAGCAGTAGGGATAGGAGTGGGGGTAGCCGTACTGAGTCTTGTACAGATATTGTTGGGCATACAGGTCCGGGAGGCAGTCGATGTAGTCGCAAAGGAGTTAGGACCGGGAAGCAGAGGCGATTGGATTGCGAATTTGGGAGGAATGTATGCCATTCATCGGTTCTTTTATTATGCGGTAGTGGCAGGGATAGGTGCCTGGTTTTGGACTTTGCGAGTTGCAATCCGATCACATGTCTTGTATCGGAGCCTGATGGTAAGTCTGCTGGGTGTCGTAGGAGCAGAGGTGTTATTGGGATTGAGTATGCATCATTTTGCTATACCAGCCGTGTCTCAACCGCTTCATCTGACCCTGGCTACTGTCTTATTTGGAATTGAGATTGTATTGATTAGTGTATTGGTCATTCAGAAAAATGCGAATAGGGTAGGGAGAGACAAGCGAGATGAGGAGGCCTTATCTGAAAGTGTATAAACTTAGCTTATGCTTAACAGCAAAACACATACAGTTAGCCCACAGGTCTATATCGGCCAAAAGGTAAAAGCGCTATTTCAGCTGCTAAAATTCAGGTTGTCTCTGCTGGTCGCAGTGTCAGCTATGTTTGGCTATGCGATTGCTGCTGGCAGTGCATATTCGGGGTTTCTGTTGATGATGATTGGGATAGGCGGCTTTATGATTACGGGTGCATCCAATATCCTGAATCAAATTTCAGAGAAAGAATACGATAAATTGATGAAGCGAACCGCTACCCGACCGTTGCCGGAAGAGCGGTTGGGAATTGGAACTGCTTTGATTTACTCCTTATTCCTTGCCTTTGGGGGGATATCGATTATTGGGTATTTTTTCAACCTGGAGGCTTCTCTGTTGGGGATTATTGCCCTGCTATCCTACGCATTCGTCTATACACCGCTGAAACGTGTCGGGCCGATTGCAGTATTCGTAGGCGCTATTCCGGGCGCATTGCCTCCGCTGATTGGCTGGGTAGCGGTAACCGGAAGCCTGGATACGGGGGGATTGATTCTGTTTGCCTTTCAATTCTTCTGGCAGTTCCCGCACTTCTGGGCAATTGCCTGGCTGGCGGATGAGGACTACACACGTGCAGGTTTCAAAATGATGCCTTCCTCTTCTGGAAAATCGAAATTTACAGCTTCTCTGATTTTGTTATATACCCTTTCACTTGCTCCTTTGGCTATTTTTCCGTTTCGGCAGGAAATGCTGGGTATATGGGGCGCAGTGGCATTGGTTATACTGGCATTATTATATGCAGTGCCAGCTGTAGCCTTATATCGTAAGCAAGCAGATAAGTACGCAAAGTGGCTGTTATTCAGCTCTTTCTTGTATCTGCCCTTGATTCAATTGGTCTTTTTGTTGCGGATTTGATTTTTTTGACTTTAAAACTGCGTAGAAAATGGCTTCTTTTGGAGTAGATATGGATAAAAATAATCGGAACTACATAGTTCATCCGTATAAGTTTAACCTCTGGTTATTCCTGTTGACGGTCATCATGATCTTTGGCGGACTGACCAGTGCCTATATTGTGGCCCTGTCTTTTATTGGGCCTGCTGACCGGATTTCCTTTTTTCTCCCCAGTATTCTTTGGCAAAACCTCGGCGTCATCGTCTTTAGTAGTGTCACGATGCAGTTAGCGGTTTGGATGGCCAAACGCGGCGAGGTGAAAAAAGCAATGCTGGGATTGATCCTGACATTCATTTTGGGAATCGTATTCCTGGTTGGGCAGGTAGCTGCCTGGCAAAACCTAACTTTTATGCAGGAACTTCCTTTTGTGGATCCTGCCAGAAAAGACAATTCCGTAACGTTTTTATATGTCTTTACGCTGATGCATGGCCTCCATATTGTGGCTGCGCTCTTTGTCTTGATAAATACATTGATCAGAACCAGTATCAATAATTTCAAAACGCCAAAAATCCTCACGTACGAGCTTGCAGCGACTTTTTGGCACTTCCTGGGATTGTTGTGGATCTATCTCTTCTCGGTATTGTATTATTACACTGAATTATATTAGATTTGCTCAAAATTTAAACTTTCATGGCAAACGTTGCTGTAGATAAGAAAGCACTTGTAGAAGGCGAACGACCGATGTACAACACCAGCTATGGTAAGCTGATGATGTGGTTTTTTCTGGTTACCGATGCCTTTACTTTTTCCGCCCTATTGATCGGATACGGTACACTTCGGGTCAGTTCGGTTTCCAAAGGGCTTGCCTGGGCAAACCCTGAAGTCGTTTTTACTCACTTTCCCCTTTTATATGAACTGTTTCATATAAAAGCCCCGCTTGCATTTGTGGGACTGATGACCTTTATCCTCATTCTGAGTAGTGTTACGATGGTACTGGCGGTAGAGGCTGGACATCGGAAGTCCAAAAAAGAGGTTGAAAAATGGGTGTTGTACACCATTATTGGGGGAGTCGCCTTCTTGTCTTGTCAGGCATATGAATGGTATCACTTCATTCATGGGACAGAGCAAGGGGCATTCCTGTTTACGCAGGAAGAACTGGCACAAGAAAAACTGACGTTTAATGTCGAGGAATATATGGAGTCCCATGGAGGCGAAGCTGCCCATGGAGACCATGCACACCCTGCGGTAGAAGGCGTCGCATTTCTCCCAGTACGGAAAGTAGCTGAGCCAGGAGAGGAGGTGGGTGAAATAGCTGAACTCCGCCTGAGAGATGGTTTTCGTATCAGTAACTCAACCTTGCTTGCCAAGGCGAATGCGATTGATCAGGACCGTGAAGGGAATGCAGCACATTTAATCGAAGGGGGGTCTAACCTCAAAGCCAATGAATATGGGCCGCCTGCATTTGCCGATCTATTTTTCTTTGTAACGGGATTTCATGGTACACACGTATTTAGTGGAGTTATCTTATTGATTATTCTCTGGTTGAATGTCCGGAAGGGAACCTATGAAAAGCGGGGTCATTATGAGATGACTGAAAAGATCGGACTCTACTGGCACTTTGTAGACCTGGTATGGGTATTTGTATTTACCTTCTTTTACTTAGTTTAGGAATATTTTAAGGATTCATATTATGGCAGCTGAAGGAGCTAGCGCAAGACAATCCATCATTCGTACAGCACTCATTCTTACTGGCCTCACGGCGTTTGAGTTTTTGATTGCATTCACCAAGCAGTTGTATGCCGGATGGTTTGGCGTTTCGGAAGAGACTGTAAAAATCATGGTGGTCCTACTCTTTGTCATCCTGACAATTGTCAAGGCATTTTATATTGTAGGGGAATTTATGCACCTGCGGCATGAAGTGAAGCGCCTGATATGGGTCATCGGCATTCCCTTTGCATTTATTATTTGGTTGATCATTGGAATGATGGTCGAAGGAGGATACTGGGGGCGACTTGCTCGCACGGCAGATGCAACTGAATGTATTCAACCTGTAGATTCACCCGATCTTGCTGCCGAAGAGGTAACCCTATATGGCTAACGGACGGCTGACCACTTATCTATTTTTATTTGTCCTCTTTGTCCTGCCCCTGACGATCTACTTTTTGTTCAAGGGGCTTACAAAGCCGGTTTTCGCCGCATTTCCTTATGCCTATACGGTAGATTCAAGCGGTGATACCCTGTTTCACGAAGTTGATAATTTCTCATTTGAATCGCTGACTGATCCTGCTTTTACCCAGGCGGACCTGCGCAATCGGATGCATGTGATAAGCTTCTTCAATGAGAATGATCCTACCTATACCCGTTTGCTCAATGGCAGCCTTCGCAGGGTGTACGACAATGTCAACGAAGCTGATTTTGTTCGCATTTTGTCTATCCACGTTACAGATAGTGTACCCCTTTCCCAAGGATATATAGACTCGATGGAGGTTGATGCAAATGCCTGGGCATTTGTCAATGCCACACCAGATGAAGCCTTTCCATTGGCGCAAAAAATGGGGTTAACCGAATTTGCGTATAAATCTCCGGCAGATGGGCCTTTTACGGCTCAAATGGTTGCCTTAGTCGATATGGAAGGTCGGGTACGAAAATATATATACGGCACAGATCTGGTAGGCATTCGGCAATTGAACGAAGATATCCGTGCCTTGTGGCTGTTGGAATACAAGGACAAGGAATAATTACCCCCTCATGCGATCATTTTGTTAATTTGGAAGAACAAGCACTGGACTTCTGAGTTAATCTTTATAGATACCGCTCATGTACACAATCCGTAATATAAAATACCTGCTTCGTCTCAGCTTCCTTAGTATTTGTCTGGGGATCCTGTTAGGATCCTGTGGAGAGGAGCGAAGGTTGAAGATATACTATCCCATAGGATTGCACGAAAATGGTTTTGACTCTGTGTATCAGACCTTGATTCCCTTTGAGGTCGTGAACCAGGAAGGGGATACGGTTGGGACAGATGATGTCCTGGGGAGTATGTTGGTAGTCGACTTCTTTTTTGCCTCATGCCCGAGTGTGTGTCCGGCAATGAGTGGAGAGATGAGTCGGGTAAATGAAGCCTTTGCCGATGAAGACCTGGTTCGACTCTTATCTTTTTCCATCGATCCGGATCGGGATAGTATTCCTGCGTTGAAGGAGTATGCGACTAAATTTGGTGGTAAAGCGGGAAAATGGGATTTCTTTAGGGGGGAAGGAGAAGAAAACCGGACGCTTTCGCAACGTGCTTTTTATTTGACAGCCCTGCGTGATACAACAGCGGAAGGAGGGTTTCAGCATGATCCACGGATGGTGCTGCTCGATGAGTGGGGCAGAATTCGAGGTTATTATACCGGAACAGATTATGATGAGGTCACTCGATTGATCGGAGACGTGAAGTTGCTGGTGGCAGCGTATAAGGAAAAACGAAAGAAATGAATGATCGCGTGTATGTGCCCGTAATCTGGGGCGTATCTATTGCTGTGCCGCTTCTGGTGGCCACATTGCTCAACCCAGGCTTTCCACAGATAGATTTAGGATTTGATACCTCGATTTTACCTCGCTTGAATGCGATTATCAATTCTATGGTATCCGTGCTGCTGATTGTGGGCTATCTGATGATTCGCCAGGGAAAAATTTACCAACACCGTGCGGCTATGCTTGCTGCCTTTGGGCTCTCGGGGCTCTTTTTGATCTCATACGTGCTGTACCATATTTCGACCGGCCATACCGCTTATTGTGAGGCAGGGCCTGTAGCTCCAGCGATCTATTATTTCATCCTGATTTCACACATTGCCCTGTCGATTTTTATCGTACCGCTGGCGACTTTCTCTATTTACCGGGCCTTGTCCGAACGATTTGCGAAGCATAAGAAATTAGCGCGAATTACCTTCCCGCTGTGGCTGTATGTTTCGATTACCGGCCCGCTGGTCTATTGGATGATTTCGCCTTGTTATGGATAAATCGACTATCAAAAATCATCTGAAAAGTAACAGTTAAATTGTATCTTTGCAGACATATGAAACGCATATTACGCATATCTACCTGGTTTTCGCTCTACTTTTTCCTCTGGGGAATCGCTGATGCCTGGGCGCAATGCCCGATGTGTAAGGCAGGGGTTGAATCTAATGCCCGTGAGAGCGGGAACCCCATGGCAGCAACACTGAATGACGGTATCCTCCTCCTCTTATCCCTTCCTTTTCTTGGGGCCTTGGTTATTGGCGGCATCTGGTATTACAGACAGCGAAAGTTGCGAATGAATGAAGCCTTATAATACGGCTCTGTTTACGATTCCACGTATTCAATCTTGATGAGTATCGGCGAGTTCTTAGCTAACATAGCCGATACCCCACAATACTTCTCATTAGAGAGTTTAATGGCTTTCTCCACTTTTCCCCGATCTAATTCCTGCCCAAATACCCGATAGGTAAGCCGAATCTCTGAATACATTTTAGGGTGCTCCTCGGTCAAATCTGCTTCTGTATCAAGTTCCAGTCCGGTAAAAGACACCCGCATTTTTTGAAGCAGGGATACTACATCCATTCCGGTGCAGCCTGCAAGAGCTGACAGGAGCAGTTTTTTAGGCCCTGGCCCGGAACCCTCGCCCGGGCTGGGATTGTCATCAATTCGCAATACGTGTCCATCAATATGGCTGTCGAATGCAAGGTCATTGACCCATTTAGTGCTTACGGTATTCATTTCTATAGATCAAATAGCTTTAGATGGGTTTCCATCTCCCCGATCTCCATCAATCCATCGGCATTTACGGCACTCAAATGGACGGGTTCGATTGTGTTGGAGAGATTCGGATCTATGGGGCGAACAATCTTGATGTAGTTATCTGTGAAGCCAAACATGCTTCCGGCTTGCTCACTGCCTTCAAATAATACGGGACGGGTTTGTCCGACAAACTGCTCATAGAAAAAGCGTCGCTTCTTTTCGGATAAAATGCGCAGCATCTGATTCCGTTCCCGCCGTTTCTTGATCGGGACTATACCCGGCATTCCTACGGCATGTGTATTTTCTCTTTCGGAGTAGGTAAATACATGTAAATAGGAGATGTCCAGCTCATTGAGGAACCGGTAGGTATCCTCAAAATGGGCATCTGTTTCTCCCGGGAATCCCACAATGACATCTACCCCGATACAGGCCTGTGGCATCAGTTCCTTGATCCGGGCAACCCGATCTGAATAGAGTTCGCGCTGATACCTTCTGCGCATGCTGGCGAGCATTTCATTATTTCCACTTTGAAGCGGGATATGAAAATGTGGCATAAAACGCTGGGAAGTGGCTACAAATGAAATGATCTCATCCGTAAGGAGATTCGGTTCAATAGAGGAAATCCGAATGCGTTCAATCCCTTCTACTTCGTCAATGGCCTGTACGACATCAAAAAAAGTGCCCGGCTGATCTTTGCCATAATCACCGATATTAACCCCGGTGAGTACAATCTCTTTTACGCCTTGGGCAGCAATTCGACGCGCATTATTCAGGATATTCCCGAGGCTGTCTGATCTGCTTTTTCCGCGTGCCAATGGGATGGTGCAAAAGCTGCATTTGTAATCACAGCCATCTTGTATCTTGAGAAAAGATCGCGTCCGGTCTCCAATAGAGTAGGCATCTACAAAGCTATTGACTTCCTGGATCTGACTGTTGAATACGCAGGGATTTTCAGTCTTGGTAAACTCCTGGACCAACTCCATTATTCGGAATTTGTCCCCTGCTCCGAGTACCATATCTACGCCCGGAATTTCTGAAATCTCTTTGGGCTTGAGCTGGGCATAACAGCCCACCACAATGACATAAGCATCGGGATTGAGGCGCATGGCACCCCGGATGATATTCCGGCATTTTTTGTTCGCCTGTTCCGTAACGGAGCAGGTATTGACGACATATACATCCGCTGCCTCGTTGAATTCCACTTTTTCGAATCCCGATTCCAGAAACTGCCGACCAATGGCCGAGGTTTCGGTGAAATTGAGCTTACAGCCCAGGGTATAGAAAGCTACGGTTTGC
>CAYGTH010000053.1:0-23565 GCA_964352745.1 uncultured Bacteroidia bacterium | reverse complement strand
CTGACAATCATCAAAAGTACCCTCAATTTCCAGCGCAGTAATATTGTGCCCCAGGGTCGTTAGTTGCTTTTCCTGCAAACCACTTACTTTGCCGCTGGGATAGAGGATAATCACTTCAATCCCGGGGGTCTGTAAAAATCCGCTGGCTACCGCACCTCCGGTATCGCCGGAGGTGGCGACCAGAATATAGAGTTTCTCTTTTTCTTCCCGAATAAAATAGGACATCAGGCGCGCCATAAACCTGGCACCAAAGTCTTTGAAAGCCAGCGTCGGCCCATGAAATAACTCAAGGACATACCGGCGTTCATCTAACCGAATAAGGGGGGCATCAAAGGTGATCGATTCTTCAAGAATCTGTCGCAAATCCGAATCTGGTATAGCACCCTTCATCAGGTATTTGCTGACCTCAAATGCAATATCCTGGAAGGAATATTGGTCAATATTCTTGAAAAATGTTGGAGGTAGTGGCGGAATGACAGCAGGCATAAAAAGCCCATTGTCATCTGGCAGTCCTTTCAGAACTGCATACGGCAAACCAACAAACTTATCGGGATTACGGGTGCTATATAATCTCATAAAATCCTCACACATCTTGGAGGCACAATGTTAGCGATTTTTTTTACAATGCGGTATCTTTTACCAGAATCTTCCTTTTGGGGAAATCAATTGCCATAATAGAAAACGGGCTGATCCAATTGGACCAGCCCGTTTTGTGAAGAAGGGATATCCCTTATTTCTGGATCAATACTCTGCCTGCACCGACTTGTCCGTCAGCAAGAATTTTGAGTACGTAGATTCCATCAGCCAGATCGGAAAGATCGAGACGTTCTTTGTGGAATCCTACGAGGTTGTTCAAGACATGTGTACGAACCAATTTACCTCTTGCATCGAAGATTTCGATTTGCATTTCATCGATTCGTTCAGTCGTGATGTCAAGCTGTATCTGCCCTTTAGAAGGGTTAGGATAGATTTCCAACTTAGCATTGCTCAGGCCATTGTCGATACTGGAAGTGAAGCTTACTTCGCGGGTAACGGTGTCGGTCACTCCACAAGCATTCTCCACAATCAGGGTAACCGTGTATTGGCCAGAAGTCGCATAGGTATAAACCGGACTCTGATCAGTTGAAGTGCCTGTACCGTCTCCAAAGTTCCAGTTCCAACTGGTGGGCGTTCCGGATGTCGTATCCATGAAGGCAAATTCACCAGCCAGCGTATCGGTTGGCATGACATCAAATCCGCCTTCCATAACTGCACAAGCCGCTACCATTTGAACGACGGTATCACTTCCACAGAGGTTAGTCGTGATGAGCTGAACCATGTAAATGTCATCGGAAGCGAAGGTGTGAGCAGGAGAAGCCGTCGAATCAACGGATCCGTCTCCAAAGTCCCAGGCCCAACTGGTGGGCGCTCCTGAAGTGGTGTCTGTAAAGACTACCTCCAGTCCGGTTGCTGCAGCACTGAATCCAGCGGTCATATCCGCACAGATGGTAAAGGTCAATTCTGTTGTATCTGTTCCACAGCCTGCTACTTCCGCAATCAGGGTAGCTGTGTAAGTGCCATCAGCAGGATAAGTATGCGTAGTTGCAGAATCTGTACTGCTGGTCCCATCACCAAAGTCGTAAGTCAAGCTATCGGCAACACTGCCAGCGGCATCAAAACTAACTTCAAGACCTGCCTCTGTAGTTGTGAAACTGGAAACCGGTACTGGATTAGCGGTAGCACTCACAGGAACCCGGTCGTCAGAGCAACTTGTATATCCGTAGATGACTGCTCCATTAAAGGTTCTAGGGTTATTTACCCCACCAAAAGTGCTACAAAGACCAACACCGGTTGTGAGTGTCATATCCGCATTGGTGTAAGTAGTTCCTAAGCCGGAGGTGTAGCTCGCGTTGTAATCTATATAGATGGCATAGGTAGCGCCAGCTGGAATTACAATAGGATTCGTGAGAGTAACGTTTGCCGGTACATTCACAGTCGTAGGGATCGAGAAACTCTCTTGCAGCGTCCATGCTGCAGGATTTGTTTCATTACCCGCGTAGGTATTGTTGGGAATGTAATAGACGGTAACAGAAGTGATTCCCGTCGAAAACGGCTTAAGGGTAAATCCGCGAATAGGCACCGTATTAATCGCTGATATATCAAACATATTTCCAGCGGAACAGCCACTGGTGCCTGCAAATGTGGTTTCCAGGGTATCGCTGTTATTCTGATACTCCAGATAATAGGTACTTTGTGCGGCAATGGAAGGTACGGTAAAGCTTGATCCGGTTCCCACGACGCTTCCTCCTGTTGCAGCGTCATACCAGGAATAACCAGCCAGCGTGGTAGCGTAGGCTTCCAGAACAGCCGTATCTACTCCACAAGCAATCGCATCAAATCCGATCGGAGCAAAAGGAACGAGTTCGACTCCGCTTATAGTAACGGTATCATTACTGGTATTCTGGTCGCCCGGGAGTTGGAGAATTGCTGTGAAGTTATAGGTTCCTCCTGCGTAGCTGTTGAAACTGCCAGCAGTATATGTACCACTCTCACCGAAAGCCAATGGGCCTGTATAAGTAGAGCTGATGGTATCTGTAACATCTCCGCTGATATACACGACTACGGGTAAACTTGTAATTGTTGCACTTCCGAGGTTGGTGAGGTTCAAGGTGATATCAGTAATGCTATCTCCGCAAGCCCCATTCTCTGGACTGGAAATGGAGAGTACACCAGCATTATCAGTCAATGGTGTGTATTCATCTGCACCAATATCTACTGTGGTAGCGGGAGCTTGTGGTCGAAGATCGCCGTCGATGTCAACTGTGATCCCAACACTGTTATCCCCTACATCATTGGCTATTTGTCCCTGTGCATGCAAATCATCTGCCGCAAGGAATACAGGATCTCCCTCTGCTGAATTAATATTCAGGGCTGGGTCAGCTGTCTGCCAGGCAGCCAGGTCGGTATATAGATTGGGTCCGAAGTCAACAAAGTTTGAATTGGAAGCCGGTGTGTAATACACATTGAAATCCAATGCATCCAGGGGCGCATCATCATCCGATTCAAATGCAAAGTCGGTTGGACTGGTGAATATGTTATTCCGGATATCTACCCCTATGAAATCATTGATCCGGATACCGGGATTTCCTTGAGTAGTGTTATGGAAAATATCAAGCTCTTCTATATCATCCAGGTACATTGCATAGTCGGCAAAACTAATGACCATATTGTTAATGATCTGTGATCTGCCCAAGGTTGGAGCCGCATCAAAGTTGCCATCAGCCACATACAATCCATAATCGGGAACGTTGATATTGTTACCTGAAATGATGAAGTCAACCAGGTCAAAGCAGTAGATGCCATCTCCATTGGAATTCCGAACCCCGGTAATGGTGTTTCCTATAATTTCTACAGAATCCTGATCATCGATATAGATTCCATAGTCTTCTGCGTTGAGGAGTTGGTTGTTCCAAAATCGGTTGCCTGCGTTGCGATCCAGATTTGCACCCTCAAAGTGAATGCTCATCTCACCTCCCATGATCGTATTATTGGTAATGGTGGTATAGTTGGCATTGTTACCTTCAGTGAAATCGTCTGTGAGGCTATTAGAAGCAGAGATGCCAATTACATCAGCTAAGTTGGTCGTCACCATCTCCAGAACAATCAAACAACTGTCGATCGTGTTGTAATCTGCGGTGTCTCGCAATTTGATTCCCCACGCATCTACAATGGCCGTATTGCTAATCCCCAGATTGCGCAAAACGATGTAATCTGCACCCATCAAATCAACAACCGGTAATCCGCCAGTTCCATCATAAGAAATAGTGGTGGTTGCTGCATCACCACCGTCGATGGTGAGGGTATTGGTTGCACTTGCACCGGGGACTTCTGTGATCACAACATTCTCCAAATAAGTACCTGGAGCTACATTGAAGACAGTCGCTGCGCTGATCCCACAGCTGATAGCGGCATTGACCGCATCGGTAATGGTAGCAAAATCTGCACCTGCTCCGCCTACAGAATAGGTTCCAGCTAAACTGGTACAGATATCGATTTCGAAGGTGTCATTTGCAGCTTGCTGGTCAGGGAAACCATTTGGCATGGATGTCCAGGCACGAAGGGTACTGAAGCCAGCAGGGAAGTTGAACATGCCTAGCGCTACCCCCGGCTCATTGCTGGTTGGTGCAACTGAACCCGCAAAAGGAACAGCAGTCTGAACGGCTCCATCTACACTCCAGCCAATCGTTGCAGTGCTTAAGGTGGCGATACTGAAGTTGCGAAGGACTACAGAAACCGGCTGCATACCTGCTCCAAATGGAGAAACAGGTGAGTCAAAGGCAACAATACCTGCATCGTTTACTAATGGAGTATATTCATCTGCTCCAACATCTACTGTAGCGGTTGGGGCCAATGGACGAACATCGCCATCAATATCTGTAGATACCCCTACGGTATTATCTCCTGCATCAAATGCAATAGCACCTGCAACGTGGAGGTCATCTGGTGCTACGAATACCGGGTCTCCTTCCTGAGAAGCATTATTCAAAGTAGGAGAAGCCGCCTGCCATGACGCCAGATCTGCATGAATAGTCGGTCCGAAATCGGCAAAGTTGGTATTTCCAGCTACTGCATAATAAATGTTGTAGTCGAGGATTAATGTTGCATCATCGTCCGACTCAAATGTAAAGTCTCCTGTACTGGCAAATATGTTGTTGCGAATATCTACTCCAACCACATCATTGATCCGAATTCCGGGCTCGCCGAGGACTGTATTGTGAAATACATTGACAGATTCGAAGTCATCGAAATACATTCCATAGTCAGTATCACTAATGATCATATTATTAATGACTTCAGACTGCCCCAGGGTAGCAGGACCATCAAAGTTGCCATCCCAAAGATAAAATCCATAGTCAGGTGCTTTGACATTGTTGCCATTTACTTTGAAATCAACGATGTCAAAAATATATATTCCGTCGGCACCAATATTTCTCAAGCCAGAGATAGTGTTACCCACGATTTCCAGTGAATCCTGATCATCCATGTAGATTCCATAATCTTCTGCGCCTATCAGCGTGTTATTCCAGATCTTGTTTCCGGCATTTCGGTTTGCATCTTGAGCTTCAAAGTGAATGCCCATTTCAGCACCCATGATGGTGTTATTGCTGATGGTATTATAGTTGGCATTGTTTCCCTCAGTGAAATCATCTGTATCGCTATTGGAGGCAGAAACACCGATTACATCTGTGAGGTTGGTTGCAACTCCCTCCATCATGATGACACAACTGTCAATGGTATTATAGTTCGCTTCATTCCGGAGTTTTACGCCCCAGGCGTCTACCGTAGCGGTATTGATCAGGGTCATGTTTTTAACCGTGATATATTCAGCACCGATCAAGCCAACAACTGCTGAGCCTGCAACGCCGTCATGTGTCAGGGTAGTGGAGGCAGCAGATCCCCCATCAAAGGTGATCGTATTGGTGACACTTACCCCCGCGATAGGACCGAGTATCAGGTTTTCTGTATAGGTGCCAGGGACAACATCAAATACAACAGGACCTACAACCCCACAATCTGCTAAAGCAGTCGCAGCAGCAGCAAAACTGGTGTAGTCTCCTGCTGGCCCCAGGGTCACAGTGCCTGAAAGCCCGGTACAGAGAGAAATGAAGGTAGTATCGTTTGCATTATTGTTATCAGCAACTCCATTCGGAATTGAAGTCCATGCCTTGAGGGTTGTTGTTCCAACTGGGAAGGTATGAGTCCCCAGATTGACAACTGTACTGACGCCAGCTGCGAGTGGAGTCGCAAAGTTGACAGCGGTTTGAGCTGTTCCGTCAATTTCCCAATTGATGGTGGTGCTGTTCAGTGCATTGGTACCGAAGTTAGTGAGGGTTACATCCACATTTTGCAGGCCTGGGCTCAAAGGACTTGTCGGAGTTGAAAATCCCGCGATCCCGGCATCATCTGGTGTCAGGAATACAGGAGTGTATTCAAGATAGTCATTGTCAGGAGCTGTACTTAAATTACCCGCAATGGCAAAGTTGCTGCTAAACTCAACTGCGGTCGTAGCATCCAGTTGAACACCCAAAGTTGCTGATGAGGCAGGAGTAGTACTTGAGTATTGGTCAACAAAATAGATCTTGTTGGTGCTCTCTTCCAGCACACAGGCGAAATAGGTAAAGCCAATAGCGGGGTTTCCAATTTCAAAGGAATACCATTTAATCCAGAATTGGCGGTTTGGAGCCGTTCCAAACGTATTAATCCGAATATCATCGCCACCGCCAGTAGGCGCAGAGGCCGTAAACTCATCCCATAAAACCGCAATGGTGTTATTGGGTAAGCCTGCATCCGGAAGCGTGGCATTGGCATTGGGTAGCAAACCACTGGCCACATCAAAAGTTACCAGACCATTCTGACTGGCTTTAAATTGGGTGACAGGCGTCCCAAAAAAATCAAAAGCAAAAGGTAAAGGGGTAGCTGCAGACCAGATGTTGGTAGTTTGTGGCCCCGCCACAAGTGTTGTCCAGGTAGTCTGCCCAGGTGCATCGCCTTCGGTGTTGATGCCGCCGGGATTGCCTGAGTCGGTAGAGAAAGACGTGTTGTAAGTCCACTGTCCATACCCTACCTGCAAAGAAAATGCAAGGAAAAGAAACGTAAATAACTGTTTCATCGTTAGGATTAGAATGTTAAAAATTTTGAAGTGCTTGAATACGGCAATATAAACAATCTGGAGACGAATTCAAGTTGTTCCGCCTATCGAATTATCTATAAATGGATGTAAATACTGATTCTCAATCAGTTAGGGAATCAAACAAGTAGTTATTTGATTCGCATAGCCCCGTGTGTGTTGATTGTGGAGATAAATCGTTCACAGGAGATGCTATTATCTTGAAAAGCGAACTGCATAGCTATCGCTACTTTGAAGGCTAATTCATCTCCCCTGCACAAGGCAAAAACAGCAGGGCCCGCTCCTGAAATACTGCACCCGAGAGCTCCTGCATTAATGGCGGCTTGCTTGACCTGGTAGAACCCGGGAATGAGGCTTGCGCGATAAGGTTCGACAATTACATCTTGTAGCGATCTGCCGATCAATTCATAATCAGCCTGCATGAGGCCGGCAACCAGCCCTCCGAGATTACCCCATTGCACAATCGCTTCTGACATGGGGATTTCCTGTCGAAGCAAGGCCCGGGCTTTGGTAGTGAGGATTTCCAGGTCGGGAAGGACGACCGCTGCATAGAGGTCTTTTGGAACCGGGATGGTAACGGTATCCAGGTCTTTATTTGAGCGTACCAGCACCATGCCCCCCAGGAGACAGGGGCCTACGTTATCGGCATGGATAGCGCCTCCGCTTGCAATGGCTTCTCCCTGCAAGGCAAAGGGGAGTAAAGCTTCCCGACTGAGAGGCCGTCCCAGTAATTCATTTACGGCCATTGCGCCTGCTACGGCACTACAGGCACTGGAACCTAGTCCACTGCCACTCGGGATGCCCTTATGAATTTCAATTTCAATCCCTTGTACCACACTGAGGTGGTCCATTAATGCCATAGCCGAAACACCCGCTGTATTTTTCTCAGCTTCCAGGGGCAGCTTCCCTTCATCTCCGGTAATCCTGGAAATCGTAAGGCCGGGTTTGCTGGAAAATCGGGCAATCAGATCATCACCAGGGCGGTGGATGGCAAAACCCAGGGTATCAAATCCACAGGCTACATTGGCAACACTGGCAGGGGCAAATATGTGAATTTCGTTTCGCATAAGGATAAGATCGAAAAACGGAACAAATCAAGACTAGGAAAGGTAGTAGCCGATTCTGAGTATTTCTGCAAATACGCCTGCTGCGGTAACTTCTGCACCTGCTCCAGGTCCTTTGATGACGAGGGGTCGCTCGCGATATCGCTCGGTTGTAAACACGATCATGTTATCACTGCCAGATAGGTTGTAGAATGGACTCTCTTTCCCCACTTCCTGCAAGGAAATAAAAGCCTTTTCATCTTCAAGCGTGGCAATAAATCGAAGCACCTTTCCAGCCTGAGTAGCAGCTTCTGCCCGTTGAGTCAGAAGGACGTCTTCTGTTTGCAGAGCCTCCATGAAGGCATCAACGCTGGTTGCATTCATACAGGATTCGGAAAGGATGTTTTCTATTTCTATGGATTCTCTTTCCAGCGAACGGCCTGATTCCCGGGCAAGAATGGTCAGTTTTCGGGCCACGTCCATACCACTCAAATCCTGTCGGGGATCCGGCTCGGTATAGCCCAGGTTCCGTGCTTCGGTAACGATCTCGCTGAAAGCCTTATCGGCTGAAAAGGAATTGAAAATAAAAGAAAGCGAACCGGAAAGAACCCCTTCTATTTTTAAGATACGATCCCCGCTATTGACCAGATCCTGTATCGTCGTGATGACGGGAAGTCCGGCCCCTACATTCGTTTCATAGAAAAACTTTACCCCTCTTTGATCGGCGATCCGCTTCAGGTTTTTATAATCAGCATATTTACTGGAGGTAGCTACTTTATTCGGGGTAGAGATGGAGATACTCGCCTCCAGGATTTTGGGATACAGATCAATGATATGGGCATCAGCGGTATTGTCGATGAATACGCTGTTGGGAAGGTTCAGCCCAATCATTTTGTCCACAAACCCATTGAGGTCGGTTGTCTCTGGAGAAGCGGCAAGGTCTTCTTTCCAGGTATCCAGCGAAATGCCATCCGGGTTAAAAAGCATCTGCCGACTATTGGCCAGCGCAACTACGTTCAGGTGTACATACTGTTTTTTGAGTAGATATTGCGCTTGTTTTTTGAACTGCTCCAGCAAAGTCCCCCCAATCAGACCTACGCCTACGATATACAGGTTGAGGGAGTAAAAATCCGAGAGAAAAAACACATCGTGAATAGCGACCAGGGCTTTGGCTTCATCTTCCTGATTGATGACAACCGAGATATTTCTTTCCGAAGAGCCCTGGGCCGTCATGATGACATTGATCCCGTTTTTGCCCAGTGCCTGAAATAAGCGGGCAGAGATACCCGGTCGTGATTTCATGTTTTCGCCGATTGCAGAGACTACCGATAGTTCCTGGTCAATTTTGACAGGCATGATCAGGTGAGCCTGCATTTCCAGGGCAAATTCGTCTTCGATGGCAATTCTGGCTATTTCCGCTTGTGCGGGCTCAACCGCAAAAGAAATGGAATGCTGGGAAGAACCCTGCGTAATCAGGATGGCATTCACCTGCTTATTTGCCAGTACATTGAATAAACGCGCAGCAATGCTGGAGGCGCCAAACAGGCCGCTTCCTTGCAGGGTGAGTAGGGCGATACTGGAAATGGAAGAAATCCCTTTGACAATATAATTATCCTGAAACCGTCTATCGCTGATCAAGGTGCCTTCCCCATCAGGATTGAAGGAGTTTTTGATGCGAATCGGAATGTTTTTTTCCAGCGCAGGAATGATAGTGGGGGGATAAATAACCCGAGCGCCAAAATGAGACATTTCCATTGCTTCTTCATAGGTCATACTCGTCACCGGAAATGCCGATTTGACCCGCCTTGGATCAGCTGTCATCACCCCATCTACATCGGTCCAAATCACAATTTCTTCTACCTGAAGCGCTGACCCAAAAATGGAGGCGGTATAATCAGAGCCCCCACGGCCTAAAGTAGTAGGGAATCCATTTCGGGTAGAAGCGATAAACCCTGTTATGACTGCAATTCCTGAATTTTCCTGGATCAGCTTCCGAATATTGTTATAGGTCTCATCCGCATAAATCTTCGCCGACCCAAAGTTGTCATTGGTTTTGATGACGGTCCGTGCATCTACGTAATAGGAGTGCGTACCATATTGGCGGAGTACCTGGCTGAGGATAAAGGCAGAGCTGCGCTCCCCAAAGGAAAGAATATAGTCCAGGGTTCGGGGCGTTAATTCGCGCGTGAGGTAAACGCCCTGGAGTAAATTGCCGAGTTCGACCTGCCCTTCGATGATTTCATTGAGGATAGCCGGATGCTGATCATAATCAATCAAGGCATTGACAACTTCCCGGTGCCGGGCGGTATAGGCCTCCAGGGTATGGCTATAACTGCTATTTCCATCTGCGGCAAGCGTAGCCATTCGAATGAGCAGATCCGTAACCCCACCTAATGCAGAAACCACTACGGCAAACTCTTCCCCTTTTTGAGAATAGGATTGGATAATCCTGGCGACATTATCGATACGGTCAGCATTTGCAACAGAAGAGCCGCCGAACTTAAATACCTTCATGGACAATATAACTAAAAGATGAATGTTGGGTATGGAGACTGGATAAAAGCACACAATCCCCGCTTTTGCGAGGCGCAAGTTAGGAGCTATTGATGAAAAAGCTATGGATTCTCCTGCCTTTTTCCGCTTTCTCTACCTCAGTCGTGAGACTTGCTGACCAATTGCATTTCTCCTTCGTTGCGAAAGGTGCTGGTAGCATCCCGTTCAATATCACCAACGAGTATCCACGATCCGTGGTTTTCTGCCTGGCTTCCTTTTTTGAGGGAAAAAATACGACTGTTGATTTGGCCGGAAGCATGATTCACAATCCTGGCACCATGAGACAAGAGCAGCCGATCCGGGCTAAACTCTCCATAATTGTGAATCTGGCTCTCGGGACCATGAAGATTGAGTGCACCGGGCGTAAACCGACCGCTGGGATGGTTGACGATATGGGTTTGTTGGGTACTACTTGTCAGATTCATCGCGCCCGGCTGGAAGGTGCCAAAATTATCGATATGAGTAATACCCGAATGTAAACTGATTAGCCGGGGACTAAGGCGACCTTCATTACAAATTTGGACAAGTCCCGAACCACTCGATCGATTGATTCTCCCGGCAAAGTGTCCGGTTTCCGTGATACAAATGATTTCCCCGTCGGAGAGGGATAAGGTAGATTCATCATAATCACTTATGGAGAAAGTGCAATCCGGGCAGCCAATAGTTATGAGTGTTTCTGATTGTGAATTGTGAGGGGCACAACCGATCCCGACTATTAAACAGCAAGTAATCAGCGCCCAATAATAGAGAAGGCTTCGATTAGGAAATCTTAAAAGAGCAATTTGGGCTGAATAAATACGCGCAATAAATTCTAATAACATTTCAATTCATTGAAGGAATACAAACATACAGGCATGGTTACCTGTTTTCTTTTGAAATTCCGGCACAATGTTACACGTCTAAAATGAGAGATGAAGCTCCCGAATAGGGATTGCATGCTCACATCAATAGATTATTAGCGCTTGTGAAATCCTGCATACCCTTATTCTTACAAGGCAGCAGTAATAGAAGAGGTGCGAAAAATGGGGCGGATAGATAGATAACGACCTACTACGGGAAATGGTATTTTTAGGAATTGGCATCTCCTGAGATGGGGGGCTATGGTTTGCAACTTCAGGAAATAGTCGTAGATTTGCTTCGAGTGCATTTGAGGTAATTTTTACGTTAACCGAATACCTAACACATTGGATATATTTGACAAAATCGACCGAATGATGGCCACAGATATCGGCCAATATTCGAAGCTGGGAGAAGGCTATTTCGTATTTCCTAAACTGGAGGGCGAAATTGATCCGCACATGAAATTCCGGGGGCAGGATGTACTGAATTGGTCCATTAACAGCTATCTCGGATTGGCGAATCATCCGGAAATTCGGAAGGTTGATGCGGAAGCAGCAGCTGAGTATGGGCTCGCTTACCCAATGGGGTCCCGGATGCTTACTGGTCATACAGGCAAGCATGAAGAATTTGAGCGGAAAGTAGCTACTTTCATGAAACATGAAGATGCCTATTTGCTTAATTTTGGCTATCAGGGCTGTGTATCGATTGTGCAATCTCTTACAGATCGTAAGGATGTGATCGTATATGATCAGAGTTCTCACGCGTGTATCCTTGATGGGATGAGCATGAGTCTTGCCAAGCGGTTTGTGTTTGCTCACAATAATATGGAACAACTGGAAGACCGCCTCAAGAAAGCAAGGCGGGTTGTCGAGCGTACTGGCGGCGGAATTCTCGTGATTACAGAAGGCGTATTTGGAATGGCAGGCGACCTGGGGAAACTCGATGAAATTGTTGCCCTGAAGGAGCAATATGGTGCCCGATTATTTGTGGATGATGCGCATGGTTTTGGGGTTATGGGAGCTTCCGGAATCGGAACTGGAGAGCACTTCGGCGTTCAGGATAAGATTGACGTTTTGTTTTGTACGTTTGCCAAGTCTATGGCCGGTTTTGGTGCATTTGTCTGTGGAGACAAAAAGGTAATTAATTACCTGAGGTATAATATGCGGAGTCAGATTTTCGCAAAGTCTCTCTGTATGCCAATGGTAGTAGGTGCTCTCAAGCGCCTGGAAATGTTGGCTTCTATGCCGGAACTGCGTGAAAAACTGTGGCACATTGTGGACCGCTTACAAACCGGCCTCAAGGATCGCGGATTTGATATCGGGAATACACAATCACCGGTTACCCCTGTTTATTTACATGGACTGGGAAGCGATCGTGAAGTAATCGGGATTGTAAAAGATATTCGGGAAAACTACGGAATCTTTGTTTCTGGAGTGGTGTATCCGGTAGTGGAAAGGGGCGTTATTATGCTCCGGATTATTCCTACTGCTGCTCATTCGGATGAAGATGTCGATAGAACACTGGACGCCTTTGAAGCTGTGCGAGATAAGATCAAAGCAGGATATTACAAAAAAATGTCCCAGGCTGAGATTAAGCTGTAAATTTTTGGCAAAGAATCAGATTTATCCTAAATTGCTCTTAACCATAAATAGTAAGCGAAATGAAAAAATACGCACAATTAAAGGACCTGATCATTAGTATTGAGGATGATTTCTCAAAGTTCTACGATAAAGGAAATAAAGCTGCCGGCACACGTGCTCGTAAAGCTATGCAGGATATCAAAGTCTTAGCCCAGGATATCCGTAAGGAAATCCAGAATTCTAAAAACGTTTGATTTCTGCCTTATAGAATTATTTTTTTTGGAACGATCTATACGAGAGTTGGTACTTATGCAAGTGCCAACTCTTTTTTCATATCCGCTATGAGGCGCTCGCTTGCCGGGAAAAGAGGCTCCCGAACAAAGGGGGCACATATCCCCTGAATACTCATCATCGCCTTTACCCCGACCGGATTTCCTTCTGCAAAATTGAGTTGCATGAGTGGCAACAGGGCGTAGTGTAACTTCCTGGCCTCTGCGAAATCCGCTTTGAGACAAGCCCTTACCATATTGCTGAACTGTAGAGGCAAGGCATTGGCTGTAACGGATATGATCCCTGTAGCGCCGCAACTGATCATCGGCAATGCCAATAAGTCATCTCCTGATAAGACTTCGAAATCTGCTGGCTTATTAGCCAGTATATTCATGATTTGCTCAAGATCGCCAGAGGCTTCTTTGATCGCGACAATATTGGGGCAATCAGTTGCCAGCCGGATCGTAGTCTCTGCACTGATATTCGAGCCTGTACGGGGGGGGACATTGTATAAAATGATCGGAAGATCCGTATGAGAAGCGATTTTTTGGTAATGCTGATATAGTCCTTCTTGCGCAGGCCGGTTATAATAAGGACTGACAGAGAGAATCCCATCGGGCTGAAATATACGGGTCCATTTTTCTACCTTTTCGCAAACAGCGCGTGTATTGTTACCGCCAATTCCCAGTACAATAGGGAGGCGTCCCTGATTTTCATCTTGAATGATTTCAATTACTTGCTGTTGCTCAGCGCCGGACAGGGTAGGGGACTCACCGGTTGTTCCCAATACAACCAGGTATTCGACTTTTCCTGTAATTAAGTGCTGTACAACTTTCCGTAAGGCATGCGAATCAACTTCGCCATGCGAATCAAAGGGGGTAATGATGGCTACACCGGTACCGGCAAACTGTGACATGAGATGTAGAAGTAAAAATGAGCGATTGAAGAATCCCGTTTGAGCGGTATATAATAGTAAAATCAGAGGACTTCTTTTCTTATTTATCGTTAAATCTGCCTGCTTGGTTTAACGCATGGTAGGCCTATTTATCGATCATGTTCAGGAAGTAGTCAAATTCCTTGATCATGGTTTTGAGTTCATTATTTTGCTGACCATCTATCATGAGTTCATAACAACTCTCAAAACCTTCGACATGCATTCCTGTTCGGGTTTTGGCCGGGGTAATACTGCAAACATATTTGGAAGTCATGCGCTGCGAATGGTCAAAATTCATCAGGATATCGAGATCAAATCGCTTGATCTGATTCTCAACAGATGGAATTGGATAATCGAGCCAGTTGAGTTTAGCAGGATTGATAAATATTGCATTTTCCCGTTCCGAAAAAACAGGCTCTGATTTTTTGATGAAATTCAGTTCAATAATCTGAACGGTCTTTTTCCGTTTTTTTAGCGCATCAATGTAGCTTCTAATGAGCTTGAGGTCATCTGGAGAAGTCTGACTGGTATTGACTATGAGGCCAATCTTCTTTGCGGTTTCCAGATCTATAAATGCACGGGAATGCTTCCGACTTTGATCGACTAGCGATTGGATACGCTTCTTGCTGAACTTTTCTTTGATTTGGTTTAGCCAACTCATGAAATTAACCCCATAAATTCGTCTTCCGTAATAACAGACACCCCTACTTTTTCCGCTTTGCTCAACTTAGAAGGCCCGGCGTTTTCACCGGCAAGGAGATAGGTTGTTTTGCTTGAAAGCGCACTCTTCACCTGTCCCCCCATGGTTTCAATCAATCCTTTCAATTCATCCCTGCTATGTCGCTCAAAAACTCCCGAAATTACGAAACTTTTTCCATTAAGCACATCGGACTGCCCACTTTTTTCTTCACTTTTGAGCTGTAATCCTGCGGCTTTTAGGCGATCTACGGTAATTCGGTTTTCCGTATCTTCAAAAAAATGAATCACACTCCAGGCAATTCTTTCTCCGATATCGGGTACTTGATAAAGCGTATCGTAGTCTGCGGCACTCAATTTATCGATATGGCCCATGTATCTGGCCAGCTTTTTGGCGACAGTAGCGCCAACATATCGGATGCCGAGTCCGAAAAGAACGCGCTCAAAAGGAATGTGTTTACTGTTTTCGATTCCCTTGAGGAGATTTTTGACGGAAAGGTCTGCAAAACGTTCTAATTCGATCAGCTTATCGTAGCTGAGGTCGTATAAGTCGGCATAATTACGCACCAATCCACTATCTACCAATTGGTTCACAATTTCTGTGCCTAGTCCTTCGATATCTAAAGCTTTTCGACTCGCGAAATGAATTATCCTTCCTTTTACCTGGGGAGAACATCCGTTTGTATTGGGGCAAAAGTGATTAGCTTCTCCTTCTTCTTGAGTCAGGGGAGTTGAGCAAACTGGGCAATTCTCTGGAAAAACAATCGCCTCAGCATCTTCGAATCGCTTTTCAGTAAGTACGCTGGTGATCTTTGGGATAATCTCGCCTCCTTTCTCCACGGTAACAAAATCGAGGAGATGGAGGTCTAATCGGGCAATCTCATCTGCATTGTGGATCGAAGCCCGTTTGACTGTTGTGCCTGCCAGTAATACCGGTTTTAAATTTGCTACAGGCGTGACCTTTCCGGTTCGGCCTACCTGAAATACAACGGATTCCAATTGGGTAACGGCTGCTTCGGCTTTGTATTTATAGGCGATGGCCCATCGTGGGGCCTTCGCAGTAAAACCTACTTCTTCCCGAAGATCCAGTTGATTGACTTTGATTACAATGCCGTCTATATCATAGGGGAGCGTATGTCGTTTTTCTTCCCAGCTATCCAGGTAGGCATACACAGAATCGAGCCCATCGCATACAGCCGAAACCCCTGAAAGTCGAAAGCCCCAGGTTTGCAAGAGTTCTACCTGTTTCGAATCTTCATCGGCAATTGGCTCATCCGTAGCTACCTGATAGGCAAAGAAATACAAGCGCCGTTTAGCAACAAGGGCAGAGTCCTGCATTTTTAAGGTACCTGCTGTCGAGTTACGGGGATTCGCAAAAGGCGGTAAGCCTTCCCGTTCCCGCTCTTCATTCATCTGCTGAAAATCGTCATGCAGCATCACCACTTCTCCCCTTACTTCCAACTGGGCAGGAAAACCAGTTCCCCGGAGCTGAAGCGGGATCGTTTTGATCGTGCGTACATTGGCGGTAATCTCATCTCCAGATACGCCATCGCCCCGGGTTACCCCACGGACAAGAACACCATTCTCATAGTGCAGGCTGAGGGATGCGCCGTCAAACTTGTGATCGAGTAAATAGGTATAGGGCCGCCCTCCTGTGAGTTTTTCGATCTGTCGGTCAAAGTCTCCGATTTCTTCCTGAGAATAACTATTCGACAAACTCAGCATCGGACGAATGTGCTGAAAAGTTTCAAAGTTCTTGGTTACTTCTCCCCCGACACGGATGGTGGGAGAGTCTTCCCTTCTCAAGGCAGGATGCGCAGCTTCCAATTCCGCTAATTCCTTGAGTTTCATGTCAAACTCATAGTCCGAAATAGTAGGCTGTGCCAGCACATAGTAAGTATAGTTATGCTGTTTGAGCTCGTCAGTAAGGCGATCAATTTGGTCTTTGGCGTTCATCTGCGAATCAGATCCGATACGAATACAAATTTATCCAGGGCTTCTGACCCGGAGTTTAGAATTTCTTTGTTAGTCCCTTCCCATTCTTTTCTGCCATTGTACAAAAACATGATCCGGTCGCCGATATTCATGACGCTGTTCATGTCATGAGAGACTACAACAGTTGTCATGTTGTACTCAAGTGTTATCTCCTGAATCAGTTTGTCAATCACGGAAGCAGTAAGGGGATCCAGTCCGGAATTGGGTTCATCCACAAAGAGGTATTTGGGATTCATGGCAATAGCCCGTGCAATACCGACCCTCTTTTTCATCCCGCCAGACAATTCTGAGGGATATAGTTTATTTACGTTAGGGAGATTGACGCGTTCAAGGCAGAAATTTACCCGCTCAAGGGTTTCATTCTGCTTTTGGTTGGTGAACATTTTGACCGGGAAAGCAACATTTTCTTCCACCGTCATGGAATCAAATAAGGCTGAGCCCTGGAAGAGCATACCGATATTTTTTCGGATTTCCCGGACTTCCCGGTAGTCAGCTTCACGGAAGTTTTTTCCTCCAAAAATGACTTCTCCCTGATCTGGATTCATCAGCCCTACGATGCACTTCAGCATTACACTTTTTCCACTTCCACTGGCGCCAATAATCATATTGACTTTTTGCGGTTCGAAGCGGAAATCAATGCCTTTTAGTACCTCTTTTTCACCAAAGGACTTTTGAAGGTTGTTGATTTCAATTCCCATATTTCTCACAAGTTAAGGCCCCTCGTCGAAAAATCCAATATCGAAAAAGGGAATGAAATAACGGATATTAAGTCGGCAAATTATGCGAATCTCAGGATTCTGGTGTGTAAATATAGGACTCCAAAATGCGGGGAAATGCATCAGTTGTCAAACCTTCTCCCAGGGCCCGGAATCGCCATTGTCCGGCTTCCCGAAAAACTTCGCCAAAGAGCATGGAACATTTTGCCTGATAGATCTGATTCTGAGACAAATTGTACCGAACCATTTCCTTACCCTGAGCATCTACTGCTCGTATAAAGGCATTTTGAACCATGCCAAAATGCTGTTTTCGCCTGATCCCTTCATAAATAGAAGCCAGGAAGAGGATTTTGTGAAATTTGGGATGAAGTGCCTGAATACGGACAATGATTTGTTCATCGTCGCCGACTCCATCTCCAGTCAGGTTATCTCCTGTATGATATACAGCTCCTTCAGGATGCCGGAGGTTGTTGTAGTAAATGATATCGCTACTGACCAAATGGGCGAGTTGACCTTTTCCCATCTCTTTACTGTAGCCCAGGTTGCTGACTTTTTCATTGGCATCCAGCATGAAGGCGATTGCATCCAGGTCAAAAGGAGGGGATTTCTGAGGCGTAAACCACTTTTTGAGTAGGTTTTCTGCTAAATGGCTTTCTCGGGGATCCCAGCCAAGGCCCACGGTTATGGCCGATAGGTCATATTGGGATTCGTCGAGAATGTAAGATTGACCTTTTTTGAGAATAATGGACATACTCCCTATGGTTTGGGCTTGAGTGTAGCTAATTTATGGATTCAATCCCGAAAAAGAAAAAACCGCTCCAGCAGGAGCGGTCCAAACCCAAACAAACACCATGAAAAAACTTTATTTCGTATTCAAATCCATCGTTAAGAAGGATGTGTTTCTAAATTATGATTTATTCGGTTAAAACCAATAATCTCTTGTAATTTTTATCAAATATAAACCCGATTTGAATAGTTCAAGAACCAAATAGTCTGAACTGTTAATCTAGTTACCTGAATGGCCGATCATGGCAGCTGAGGCAAATTGTATGTCTGTAAGAAAGGTGCATATTCTGCCCTGGGAAGTTGTATGAGCAGGGGAGAAGCTTCCGGATCGAGCCAGGCAAGGAGATCTTTGATTCGCGATTTGTCCATCGCAGTACAGCCTGCTGTACCCAAATCGTTCTCTCTCCAGACATGTAAAAAAATACAAGAACCACCGCCGGGAGTAGGAGGAGAAGCATTGTGTTTAACAAACATGCCCCATTCGTACAAATCATCTTTTCTCAGCATATGGTCTGTGCTGTTCCAATCAGCTTCGGTCGCTCCTTCATCCAGGATTTGATTATAGTGGGTAGAGGCCACATCTTCTATGCACATGGTGCTGCCGATTACCGGAACATAAGGACTTTTTATCCAGGCGGCTTCTTCCGCCGGAGCATACCCAAAAGCGGTTCCAAGCTCAAACATACCTGCCGGAGAACGTTTATCCCCTTCTCGTTTGACCGGCCCCTGACGGTCGGTGAAGTCTTCCGTACCGCGGCCCCATGCAAGGCCGTTTTTTCCTACGACTATAGGAATCGGTTGCAAAGCCAATTCCCAATGATCACCCTGCCAGTCAAAGGCATGGAGTGTGCCTCCTACAGAATCCCAGCCCGCTGTGGTTACGATCACAATTTGTGAGTGGGGGGGAGTCTGAATAGAAGGTGCGGACAAGCTGTCTGAGACAGGGGTTGTTTCTGAGGAGGTACCTGGGCTTGCAGGCCCACAGGCATATAGCCATATTCCAGCAAGGAAAAGCAATAAGGCGTGATTTGTTCGCATAGACAAAGATACATAAATTGGAAAAAGAATTGATTGTCTATGCGTGGATACTCGCTTTTGATGTCTGTATTGGGAATGCTGATCGGAGGAACTGCTCTGGGGCAATTCTCGCCTGCTGATACAAGCCGTGCAGGTGAGTTGTTACTGATTGCGAATGATTGGCGGGATTCTACTGCCTATGATTCGGCAGAGATTTATTACGACCGGTCACGCGCACTGTATCGAAAAACGGAAGTATGGCCGGCTTATGCGAGCGTAACCAACGAAATGGGCGTAAACTACCGCCGCTGGGGGAAATATGCAGAAGCGGAAGCCCGCTACCTCGATGTATTGGAGACAGGCAGGGAGCACCTTGATTCCCTGCATCCTGAGATTGCCCAGGCCCATAACAATATGGGAACCAACTACATGGAAATGGGCAGTTTTGACCGAGCTACAATGCATCTGGAAGAGGCGTTGAGAAGGAAGCAAAAAAAATATGGAAATAACCATGAAGATGTGGGCCTCACCCATAATAATCTGGGGCATCTCTATGGTGAAATCGGAAAACCTAAAATTGCCCTCGATCACTTGTTGAAGGCGCTGGAAATTTTTCTCGAAAAATACGGAGAAGAACATCCGGATGTCGCTGGGGTGTATAATAATCTGGGGACGACCTATTACGCTACCGGAGACTACGAACTCGCCCGGAACTACATAGATAAGTCGGTCGAAATAAAGCAACGGATTCTGCCGCCTGGAGATCCGGATTTACTGATCGGGTTTAATAATACTGGATTTTGCCACAACCTCATGGGAGATTATGATAAAGCCCTGGAGGATTACCACATGGCATTGGCGATTTCCATCGAATCATTGGGGGCTATGCATCCCCAAACCGGAATTTTATACAATAACCTGGGTAATACCCACCGCTTACGGAAAGATCACGGAGAAGCCCTGCATTATTTTCAGCAGTCTCTTGAAATTAAGTTGGCAGCGCAAGGCCCGAAACACCGGGATGTGGGAATTACCTATAACAATATAGGGCAATGTTATGCCCTCATGGAAGACTGGGAAACGGCGCTGGATTATTACGATAAGGCGATTGGAATTTATGAAGAGGCATTGGGGCCTATGAGCCCCGACCTGGCAGTCTTGCACTTCAATAAGGCACTTGTACTGGAGGAATTGGGGGAAGAGAAAGCCGCAATGCGGGGATATCAGCGAGCCCTCACAATCAATAAAGCCAGTTATGGGCTTGTGCATCCCCGAATTGCCACGATTTATTCCGGGATGGGGGAATCCTTTTTTCGGAAACAAAACTGGCCCGAAGCCATCGCATACCATCAGCGGTCAGTTGACATTCGATTGGAATTGTTGGGGGAAAAACATCCGGATTTGGCGCAGAGTTATTACGACCTTAGCAGGGCGTATGAGCAGGCGAATGACCATGAAAATACCCTGGTGTATAATACCAAAGGCCTGAAATCACTTTCCCGGGAGAAGAATTTCGAGGTGCTGCCTGACTCGGATCAATTATTAAGCAGGGTGCAAATCAACCCGATACTGATTGATGTGTTGCGATACCGGGCCGAGTTGATGCAGCATAAAAGCGCTGGGGATGGGGACAAGGAAAATGCAATGCGCTATTACCGGCTTGCCGCACAGGTGATAGATAGTCTGCGCTTCTCGTACCGGGCAGCAAGCTCCAGGCAGACCCTGGCCGGTAAAGTATTGCCTGTGTACGAAGGTGCGATTGCAACGGCATACGACCTCTTTGAAGCTACGCGCAATACGACCCACCTGGAAGAGATTTTTTTCTTTGCCGAAAAAAGTAAAAACCTCCTGATCCTCGAAGCGCTCCAGGATGCCAAGGCCAAGCAGTTTGCCTTTATTTCCGATAGCTTACTGGCTCAGGAGCAAAGCCTGCGGGTGGATCTGGCCTACTATGAGCAAAAAATCAATACTGCTTCCCTGGCAGAGGCAGCAGATAGTGCGATGAAAAGCCTCGCCTATCGGCGGCACTTTGAGTTGCTTCAGGAGTACCGCAGACTGATGACAAAACTTGAGTCCGACTATCCCGAATATTTCCAGCTAAAATACCAGATTGATCCCCCGAAAATCGAAGCGGTTCGTCGAAACATTCTGGAACCTGATCAGGGTTTACTGGAATATTTTGTGGGGGACCAACACCTGTATGTATTATTGCTGACACAAGAAACTTTGCAAGTAAGACGTGTTGAGTATGAGATACCCTTGGAGGCAGCTGTTGTTTCATTTCGAAAAACGCTCTATGGTTATTTTTTAACAGAAAATGCGGGAGAAGAAGTTTTTCGGGAATCTGGAGTAGCCTATGCCTCTCAGGCACTTTCCCTGTATCAGTTATTGTTTCCAGATATGGGGATTGCACTTCCCAAACGATTAATCATTGTGCCGGATGGGGTATTAGGATATCTCCCTTTTGAAGCATTGTTGACAGCAGCGCCGGAGGATCCGCTTGCCTTTACTTCTCATTCCTACCTGCTGCACCAGTATCAATTGAGCTATAGTTATTCCGCTGCACTGTTGCGCGAAATGCAGGGGAGGAGCGCCGGAAAAGCAGTTCGTTTACTGGCCTTTGCGCCTGATTTTTCAGCCACAGAGGGGGCTCAGATCGCGGGAAGAGGCGGACAGGATGCTGCGGAATCAGAAGCAGCAGATGCGAAAAGAGGAGGCCTCGGCCCTTTGTTTTTCAATACAGCCGAGACGGAAGCGATAACGCAATTATTTGGTGGAACAGGATACTATGGACAAGCAGCAAGCCGGACCCAGTTTCTGGAAATGGCTCCCAAATACAATGTTCTGCATATCGCTACTCATGGCAAAACCAATGACAGGCAGAGCGATTTCTCCTTCCTGGCCTTTAGTCCTGAAGTAGATTCGGGAGAGCAGTCGTTGTTATATGTTCGGGATTTATATGCCCTGCAACTCCAGGCGGATCTGGTGGTGCTGAGTGCTTGTGAAACAGGCTTGGGACGCTTGTATCGGGGAGAGGGAATTGCGAGTCTGTCGCGTGGCTTTGCCTACGCCGGGGCGGCAAGTATCATTACGACCCTTTGGGGAGTCAATGATCAGCGAACAGCTACCTTTATGGAAAGCCTGTATGGTCAACTCAAGTTGGCATTACCAAAAGATGAGGCCTTGAGAATCAGCAAGCAGCAATATCTGGATCAGGCGGATAATTACTACGCGCATCCCTTCTTTTGGGCAGGCTATGTTGCCATTGGGGATATGAAGCCTTTGCAAACTTCCCCATCAATGGAAATATGGATGGCAGTAGGTTTACTATTGCTGATTGCAATAGGAGCATGGCTAATCTTCAGGAGACTTCAGTTGGCCGCTTCAAAAGAGGGCTAGTTTGATTGCGCTTCCAAAAAGGGAATCAGCATACCGGGCTGATGCTCGATCAATAAAGAAAGAGGGACCTCCAGTCCGGGCAGGACAGATTCGCCAGAGAGTGCGGAGAGCCGAAAGTCTTCAATGATTTCCCCAGTCCCATCCGACCGATAGATACAGGCAGTTTGGTTGTAGGGATCAACCAGCCAGGCCAATTCGCACCCATTTTCCATCAGGGTAATGATTTGGCGGTGCAATCGGGCGAGTGAATCAGTAGACTTACGCATCAGCACGACAAAATCAGGAGTAGCCTCCAAGGTAGGAGGTTCAGCAAACCAACTGACGGCAGGTTGGCAGGTTTTTCCTCCTCCAAGTGGAATAGGCGTCTGGTTATCCAGAATAACCCCGGCACCTCCCTCCTGGAAATACCAATCCCATACCTTCAAATATAGAAGGCTGCTATTGAGCTCCAGGAATCCTACCTGAGCGGGAAGAATGATAACACGGCCTCTGGAATCAAGACGGACAGCATAAAAAGGATGGACGGTCCGGAAAGCAAGTAGTTGTTCTTTCTTCCATTCAAATGAATGGAGGAAATGATGGTTCAGGATGTGCATCGGTTCCCAAATAATGATAAATTTGAAGAATATGCAAGAAAAATAATCATGAGTATGAATAATGTAAATGATAAAACCATTCGAATTGCGGTCTTTCTGATATTTCTTTTTTTGGGCTTTCTGTGGACTGGGACATCAGCTATTTACTCTCAATCTATTGAGGATGAGAACAGTACGAAATGGGATTTTTCAGATTCCCTAAAGGATATGGGATTTGTAGATAGTTTACCGGTAACATTCCTGACTGGGAAATTTAACCCCGAAAGGCACCCTGATTTTGTACGTTTGCAGGGGGATTATGCAGGAGGAAATGCGAGTGGAGCCTGGCTACAATCTGCTTGTCTCGAAGCTTTCTTGGAAATGAGAAAGGCGGCAGCGAAAGCAGGAGTTAGCTTGACTATTCTCTCTGCAACCCGCAATTTCGATCGGCAAAAAACGATCTGGGAGGGGAAGTGGACAGGGCAGCGACTGGT
>CAYGTH010000052.1:0-23778 GCA_964352745.1 uncultured Bacteroidia bacterium | reverse complement strand
CTATGGTATCCAGTGAGAGCTTCGGCCAGCGTCGTTTCATTTCTGCCCAGATCGAAGCGATATCCGGAATAGAGTGCGGTTTGGGTTCGTCCGTTGATGAGTGCTTGCGGGGTTGGAATTCGGTCCTGATGCACGATTACGTCCAGCGGATGATAACCCGCTGGCGGTGTTTCTCCCTTATTGTAATAGGTAGGGGTGCCCCCGGGCACAGCTGTGGTGAATCCCAGCCTTCCCGCATATTTTCCGGTTAGAATGGCTGCGCGGGTAGGCGCACATAATTGATTGGCATAAGCTTGAGAAAAAGAAAGCCCTTCGGCTACCAGTCGATCCAGATTCGGGGTTTCGTAGTATTGCTCCCCAACGGGCGTGCCAGTAAGGTGCTCGGCATACGCGCCGATATCCATGGATCCAAGGTCATCAGCCAGAATGAAGATAAAATTGGGCGGTGACTTTTCCTCGGAAGAACAGGCCAGCAGCATGCTTGCCAGCAGCATAAATCCGGAGCAGATGTAGCGATTTAGCATGATATGAGAGGGTAAGATCATTTGTTATATCCCTGAAATAAGTCTATGGGCCGCTCAAAAGGAGCTGTATGCCAATCTTCCCAGCTTTGAACTGCCAAAAAATCCTCCTGCCTGTAAAACCGGTCGTTATAAGTAGCCATCCACGACTGGGTCAATTGCCACAGTTTTGCCTGTTCCGCTACCAAATCCGGGTCGCCAAGCCGATTTTGTAATTGATAAGGATCTGCTTTTCGGTCAAAGAGCACATTGTGCAAGGAGCCTTGTGTAGCCCCTTCTTGTTGGATGGCAAAGCTGTAATTTTTGGTAATGACCCCGCGCCAACCCTCACGAACAAACATCCAGACGGGTACAAAATCCACAGCATCTTCGTTGCCTTGCACAATTGCATCAGCAAGATTTTTCCCATGGCTTTCAGGCGGAACCTGCAATCCCATCAGCCCCAAAGTACTTGGCATAAAGTCCAGCGCACCGGTTAATAAGCTGGTAGTGGCATCTGAAGGCAAGCGATTGGGCATGCGCATCAACAGCGGAATATGCAGCGAGTAATCATGTGGATAGGATTTTGGAAAAACGGCATCCTCAAACTCCAGCATATCGCCATGGTCTGCTGAGAAGACGACCAGGGTATTTTCTGTTGCCCCGATTTCATCGAGTTTTTCCATGAGTTGGCCGAATGCCTGATCAACTCCGGAAACCATGGCCATGTGCCCGTGATACATGCGTCGTAGATCGGGCGTTGACTCCATGCCGGGCCGCACCTTGATGCTGTCGCGATCATATAAGGCCATGAGTTCGTCCAGCGTTTCATAACGGTAGTGCATCTTCCCATCTTCGCCCTTGAACTTGCCCCAATCATGCGGGGGATGCCAGGAAACGAATAAGGCAAAAGGTTGATCACCCGCTTGTTGCTGGTCCAGAAATGACAGTGCCTGTCGTGTTTGACCATAGACTTCCCATTCGTCAAAATGTTCCTTTTCTCCTGCTTCATTCCAGGAAAATGCTTTACCCGGCCGAAAATCTACATGGCAGTTGTTGGAACGAAACGTTTCATCAAAACCATAGCGCATCTCACCAGGTGGAATGGGGCGGTCTCGCTCACCGCCTAACAAATGCCATTTCCCTATGTAGGCAGTCGAATAGCCTTCATCGCGGAGAACCTCTCCGAATTTCTTGCCATTGCCCGGAATCAAGGGCACATCGTTGGTGTAGCAGCCGTTGTACAAGGGATGTTGTCCACTCATCACCATGCCTCGAAAAGGGGTGCACAGCGGGCTGTTGGAAAAACAATTCGTGAAACGTATCCCTTCCTTCGCAAATTGATCGAGGTGTGGGGTTTTGATTTGTTGATTGCCATATGATCCCAACATGTCGTAGCTGTGCTGGTCGGAGAGGACAAATATGAGGTTGGGTTTTTGAGGGGTTGAGTCGACTGCTGAAGTACATGCGGAGAAGAGACTCAGGACGAACAAGGTAAACCAGAAAGACATGTAAACAACGGGGCCTTTGTGGTGCCTCTTTGATGGGGCAACGACAGGGGATGATTCAATGGATATTTTCATATTTGTTAGTCATTATTTTCATATCGAAAATTGGCTCTCCGCTCTGGTGCATGGTCTCCGTTAAGGAACCATTCCCTCATGTCGCCTTCAAGTGAAATGTGATCTCCCCAGTGAAAGTCCAGGGCAATTTTTTCTGTTTCCCCGATAAATGCCCGGGGAACTGCCAGCATCAATTCATTTCCAGAGATGCGGTATCTCAGGGTTTTTACATCGATCCAACCCCGATCCGGGTCATATTTCTCCAGAGTGCTTACCCGTTTATCGACTACGTCCCTGTTAATAAGGTAGTCATAGCCCTTCCATCCGGTTTGGGGATCTTGATCCGAGTCGATCAGTAACAGCATCCAGTTTGAGTCCCGGTAAGTTGAAATCGGATCAAGGGTTTGTGCATAGAAATAGATAAAACCTGTATCTCGTGCCACCTTCATACTGACGAGGTCATTCCGGCCTGAAGCATTGAGGTAGGGGCCGGACTGCCCAACGCCGGGACTGTTTCGATGCTGTGTATCAAAGCGATGGTCCCGGTATTCGGGTTTTACGCTATCCCATTGCGAAAATTTGCCCCCTGGCCTTATCGTGGTTGACGGACTGACTGCCTCAGGGGGGCGTACCCCTTTGTACCTGCGGATATTAGCCATCATCTGATAGTAATAATTATCGGTGTGGCCCCCTGCCATCGGTTCAATGTCTCTGCTGTATTCCTGATTGTACTGATCGATAAAATAGACATCACCCGGATGCAGTTTTTTACCCACTTTACCCAGGTGCGCGCCGGGATAAAAATCCCAGAATTCCAAAGCCGTTGAGATATCTGCTTTCATCACTTGCCTGCCTGCGCTCCACTCATTCCAGCCGGTGATAAAGACAAACTCCGGATCTGCCTCCAGAGCACGGCTCCATTGTTCTTCGAAGCATAAACCCTGATCCGTATAGGGGGTCAGGTCATATTTGTTGGTTTTGGGTTGGTGAAATTGATGAAAACTGCGACCGATATTTGACAAAGGATGCTGGCCGACCGTTACCGGGACCATTTCCGCCTCATTGGGGGAATCATGCCAGCCAATCGCCTGCGGGTAGTGATCTACCCAGGGCCATTCGTCTTTGCCATCGTCATACCAATCTAGTGAAGTCCATGCCCAACTTTCCTTGATCGTAAAAAAATCTTGGATTGTTTGAGGCAATACGACCTCGCGCATCCTGCCATTACCCTCAAACTGTCCATGCAACAGCAGTGGTTTCCCCTTCCAATGAAACCAAAGATCGGGATACCGACCTTTTTGATAAATGTCTTCCCAGAGCTGCAAAATTGACACTTCGCTGCCCAGAAAACAGATGTCTGGTGTGACCTCTCCTATAGCCCTCATCTCACGGAAGGTTTCGCAAATAGGCATATAGACCTCTGGAAAGGTCTTGTTATTGGTTACATCGAAAATGAGTACATCCACCCCTGCATCCGACAGTTCCCGGGCATGTTTTTGGAGGGCCCACCTCTCATAGTTGAGGTAATACCCGATTTCCGGTTCCCCCCAAAAATGCGCGCCCTCTCCCCATTGGGGGTCTTCGGGATTTGCAGCGATGATCTTGCTTACATCAAAAGGACCGGTACCGGCAGAATCTGTATGTGTTAGAAAATAGAAAATGCCCACAAATCGATTGTCCTTAACAGGCCCGCAGGCTTCATAATCAGGTAATTCCCGGCCCAGAGCGTCTGTTGCCACCCAGGTATCGCTGCGCAGGTCGCGATAGGTCTTTTGTAGGTTGACCGGATCGATACTGCCCTGATGAATCAATTCCTTCCAATCCGAGATGCCGATGATTTCCTTGTAGGGGTCAAATACCGCATCTTCATGGGGTTCATCTGCTGCCTGATATACCTCCCAAACTGGTTTTCTCCCACCGGGATTTTCCTCGTCATCAGGAAAACGCCGGAGCCCGATTCGTAGCCCCCCTTCTTGGCGATGGTCGAACCAGTTGTGCCATTGAAATCCGTCGATGCCGTCCAGGTGCTTCATTTTTTTCCAGGCATAGGCAAATCCTGCAGCTTGCTCCCGGAGGCTTTGTTCAGAATAATCCGGTGAATTAGTGCCGTTTTCCGAAAGCCAAAGGGTGCGTTTGTGTTTACCTTGATAGAGCACCTCGAGACGCTTGATCCAGGCGTCGAGTACTTCAAGATTTTTAAAGGTAATTAAGGGAGTCTCATTGTCGAAAGTAACTTTTTGGTCCAGCCATGTCTTGGGTTCCCGCAGTGATTCGGGATAGGGATGCTGTGCCAGGGCCCATTCAAAGTCTCCTTCGGCATGTGTATAGTCCAACAGGATTTCCAGCAGGTCTTTAGAAGGATAGAAATTAGGATGAGAGGTCCATGCCCAATAGTGTGTGAGGGTGATAAATACCTCAGAATGGGCATTGTAACTTCTGGCAATGTTGTAGCACATTCGCATGGATTTGAGGTAGAGGTCCATGAACACGAGTGCCGTTTTTTCTCCGGCATTGGTCCATACCCAGCCTGCATCTACCTCATTGTGCATAATCCAGTGGTGGATGCGACCATATTCCTGGTCCGGCCTGCTGTATCTGCTGGCCAGAAAGTCGAGGGCGGCCGCATAGGCCTGAACGCTTTCGGGCGTTGTCATGTTGGGCATGCTGTAAATACCGGCGGGATCGCAGTCTGGATGTTGTAGCAAACGCCCGATTTCGGGGTCGGGGCACTGCTCGGCCTTGTTGATCAGTAAGATCGCAGCAACGATGATGTTCCGCTTCGCAGTTAATCGAAAGGTAGAATCTAATTCAAAGACCGATTCGCGGTCGAAATGAAAAGTTTGATTCTGGTAGGTATGGGCAATGCGATCGGGTGCGGCTTGCGTGTACATAAACTGGGTAAACGAAATATTGACCGTTGCGCTGGTGATGTCCAGGGAATCCAGGTCTTCGATGTGGCCCCGGCCTGTGCTGAAGCCCCCCAGCCCTTTCCGGCTTTTGGGTTGTTCATCCGGTAGCTTATGTTTCGCACGGATCTGACTTGCATAACGAGCATGAGATAACAATTGGTAGCCGTCATCTGACTTTTTCGTGAGTACCCATTTTGAGAGTAGACGATCGTAGCGAACCCCGTTTTGTTCGGCATAACGATCGATCGATAAAGTGAAAGTACTGCCTGGAAGGGGAATAGCTATTTCGAAGTTCTGAGTTTCCGTAACATCCTGGTAAGGGGCTATTTCGCTGAGATATACCCCGTTGATTTCATCAATATTTCCCTTAACAATGACCTTTGACGCAGTTACATGGACCGAAGAAATTTCACCCGGAAAGTCTTCTTCCAGGTAACTCCTAAGGTGTGTTTCCAATAGCGCTTCGTTCACTTTCTTTTGTTTCCGGGTATCGGCAATTTCTCGCTCCTTTTTGGTTTGTGGGCGAAGACGCAGGTTTCGGATTTGGAGATGCACATCTGGCAGATTGCCCCAATCGAGGCGTAGGTAGTCTTCCGACTGCCCCCATGTTTCTATAACTTCTCCCAGGTCGACAGCAAAGGCAACCCATCCTTCGGCTGGACTGATCCGGCGCACCATTTTAGTTGTAGGCAGCGCAGCACCGGAACCTGAATAGAAGCGAACTTCCAGGTGATCAAGCCCTTTAGGGCAAAAATATTCAAAGGCCAGGATAGTTGTATTTTCAGGAAGGCTGGAGAGCAGCGGTGTTGTGACGACATAAGGATCTGTGCCCAAAGTCTGTAGCTTATATCCCCTGTCGGGAAGCGCTTCAAAAGCTATCTCATTTGTTGAATCGCTTTGTAAAGTCAGGAGGACTTCTTCCTCAGCGGGAAACTGACTTAGGGCGCAATAGGCCTGCGGAAGGAGTCCGTTTGAAGTGATCCATATTACTACACTACCGAGTAGGAGAAGCGCGGGTTTTATCATAATCAGGGGCGTGTTGACAAATAAGGCCGTTCTTTCAAAAAATCGAAATCACCCGTTTCCCGTCGCCAGTTCTCAAGTTCTGTTTTCAGTCGGGTTCTCGTGGTTTTGTATGTGGCCTCCTGTGCGAGGTTGTTCAATTGTGCGGGATCTGTTTCCAGGTCATACAGTTCCCATTCCGGGCGCTTGCCATTGAGCATATCCTCCAACAGTTGGTATAGAAGGGGATGACTGGATTGAGCGGCTAAGGTTGCGTCGTAGCTCCGGTTGTACCAGGGCTTTCCGTTTTCTGCAAGATCGGCAGGCAGGAGATGGGGCCTTTCCGGAATCAGATTGCGAATCAGGTAGTATCGCCCGTCTGTAATTACACGGCTGGGGTAAAACTCCTGGGGATTATTCCCATGGGAATTGTGTTCCATAAAGACATAATCCCTGCCTTCAAGTGTCGACTCCCGACCGCTTAATATTGGCCAAAGAGATTGTCCCTGTGTCTGTGGCAAATCCGGCAGCGTCAAATACTGCAAGATGGTCGGCATCAGATCAACAAAAGAAACAAGCTCGTTCGAACTCGCCGATTTTTGTACGCCTGGACCGGCAATGATCAGCGGTATATGTGTGCCTGCATAATAAGGCGAAGCCTTGGCGCGGTGGTAGGCAGGTCCCTGGTCCGAAGCGTAAATAATTAATGTTTCCTCTGCTCGTCCACTTTCCTGAATGGCTTCCAGCACTGCCCCGGCACATTGGTCAGCGAGCTGCACACTGGTAAAATAGTCCCGCAGGTCTTCACGCATGATCCTGGTATCCGGTAAATAGGAGGGGACTTCTATGCTGTCCACGTGTGGCGGTTTGCCTTTGTAACGCGAGATGTGAGTAGGGAAGGGACGGTGGGGCGCGGCAATATTGGCCTGTATGAAAAAAGGTCGCTCGCCCGCTTGTGTAATAAACTGGGTGATGACCTGCTTAAACTGTGCCGGGTAGTTTTGCACTGGATTTCGCTCTTCAAATGGATATTTCCAGGGGGGACTCAGGTGGAATTTCTGGGTGATCCCCGTAAAAAATCCGCTTTGGGAAAGGATTTCTGGCAACGTCTGCAAAGATTCTGGAATTCTGACCTTATCCAGGGTAGCGGAACTACGGCCAAATTCACTGTCGGGTTCGTTGAGTCGGGGCGTGATCGTATTTCTCCAATGGCCATTGCTGTGCGGATACATACCCGTCAGGATAGAAGCCCGGGTAGGTGCGCAGGAAGCACATGTCGAGAAAGCTTGTGTGAATAATATCCCCTCAGTTGATAGGCGATCCGCAACGGGCGTCTGAACCCCCTTCGCACCCATGACCGAAAGATCACAGCCCATATCGTCAATGAGGATCAGTACGACATTTTGAGCCTTGTCTGTCGAATCTTTCTCGGTACAACTTGTAAACACTCCCGTAACTGGCAACAGCCAGACCAGAGAGATACACACATGCATAAAAGCTGTAATTCGTAAGCCATTCATAATTCCCAAAGTATTCGAGGACTTTCTTCGGGACTGTCACCTATGTTGTTTTAGGTTGTCGGTATGTGTCATGCTTTACAATCGTAAATGGAAAATGTGTATACTGGAATTCTGATAAGAACAGATAGAAAAGTAACTCATAAATATGTATGTGCGATGAACCGAAGACAATTTCATCGAAGGAGCTTATTAGGCGGTGCAGGCCTGCTTTCAAGTACACAAATAGACTGGATGTCAGATTTAATTTCAAAGCGCAATCCCCCCAGGATTCCCAAGACTGATACGCATGTGCATCTGGTCAATCTGGAGAAATTTTCCTATCCCTGGCTGGAAAGTGCGCCGGAGATCAAAAAACCATGTAACCTGAAGGATTTTGCCAAAGCCGCTCGCAAGTCGAGGATTGGGAAGATCGTATTTATGGAAAGCGGTGCATTGCCGGAGCAAAGTTTACAGGAAATTGACTGGGTAATTGAGCAGGCAAAGTTGGATGCCCGATTAACGGGAATTATTGCACGGGGAGACGTAGATAGGGACGGAAACTTGTATCCGCGTGCAGAAGAATTGACCCAAACCGGCTGGGTAAAAGGCATCCGGGGTAGAGTCAACAAAGAATTACTGCAATCAACGGGCTTTGTAAAAGGAATGAACGAACTCGGGAGAAATCATCTGAGTGTCGATCTGTTACTAAGCCCGGCTTTGCTCGCTGTTGCTGCTGAAGCAATCAGGGAGTGCCCGGATACGGTCTTTATGCTCGATCACATGGGATATCCCGATGTCAAAGCCGGTGAAGATGAAGTCTGGCGCAAGGGACTGGCAAAACTGGCGGAGCATCCCAATGTCAATTGCAAAATATCCGGCGCGATCAATAAAGCGGGTAGAGGCTGGACGGCCGGGATAATGAAACCCTTTGTACACGGGGTGATCGAAACCTTCGGATTTGACCGCATTGTATATGGCGGAGATTGGCCCAATTCGCTCCGCGTGAGTGATGCGTATTCGGATTGGGCCCGGGCATTTGAACAACTCACCCAAGGGTTTTCAGAATCTGAATTGAACCGACTGTATCATCTGAATGCTGACCGGATTTATCAACTGACTTAATGAATGTATCATGGCAGACCGAAGAGGCTTTATAAAATCATTAGCAGCCCTTACTACCGGGTTGATGCTTTCCCGTGCAAAGGGGCAGAGTCCCCCAACTCCTAACCGCGACCGGCTTGGAGACCTACTCCCACAGCGAAAGCTGGGTAAAACGGGTATCAACGTAACCATGCTTGGTGTTGGTGGTGCACATATACAAAGAGCGGAGGAAAAATTTGCCCCCGAAATCATCGAAACTGCCCTGGCTGGAGGCGTACGATTCTTCGACAACGCACAACTTTATGGTCCCAACATTGGAGAAGAATACTACGGAAAATACCTCTGCCCTAAATACCGGGATGTTATTTTCCTCATGACCAAGACCTATGCAAAAGACGCCGAAACTGCCCGAAAACATCTGGAGGGTTCCCTTCGTCGAATGAAAACCGATTACATCGATCTCTGGCAAATCCATGCGCTTGGGAGTCCGAACGACGTAGACCAACGAATTGCAAAAGGGGTTTTGGAGGTTGTACTGGAAGCCAAAAAATCAGGGAAGGTTCGGCATGTAGGCTTTACCGGGCACACGAGTTATCAGGCGCATTTACGCATGCTTGAGCAAACAAATGAACTGGAAACCTGCCAGATGCCCATCAACCTGTTTGATCCCAACTATAAGAGTTTTATCAAAAATGTATTACCCATCCTGACTGACCGTGAAATGGGCGTAATCGCGATGAAAACACTGGCAAATGGCGGTTTTTTCGGTGGGCAAAAACAGTTTGATCACGGCGATAATCCCAAAATCGTTCCCAATGTCGCAAGTATTAAAGAAGCGCTGCATTTCGTGTGGTCCCTGCCGGTCAGCGTATTGGTTACCGGGGCAGAATCTGGCCCTATGTTGCAGGAAAAAATTGATATCGCTCGCTCCTTTGTACAACTCGATGAAAAAGCACGGATGCAACTTGTCGAACGCGTCGCTGGTTTTGATGGCGAAAAAGTCGAATTCTACAAAGCATAACCCTCTTCAATCCACTCCACATGAAACGTCGTGAATTCTTAAAAGCAAGCGCTGCGGCCCCTGCCCTGGCAATTCCCTTTTCAGACACTCCTGTAAGCCTGGATACGCACCCGGATATTCAACTCCCCCCTCTGGCATTTCAGGAGATCAAAAGCAAACTCAAAATCACCGAAGTGAACATGGTGCGTCCCAAACGCAAAAGACCCTGGCCGGAATACAAGCCTTCACCGGGTGCCTGGTCCGCAGGGGGTGTGGAGGTTGCCAACCCGATGTCCATTTATCCGAAATACAAAGCAGAGCGATCTTTGTTCATGGCAGGCGATATGGGACCTATGGCAGTGCAGATCAAAACTGACAAGGGGATTTCCGGCATCGGCTACGGAGGCCCAGGCGCCAGCTTTGTTATCGAAAAACACCTCACTAAATTATTGATAGATGAAGACCCTTTTAACATTGAAAGGCTATGGGATATTATGTGGCGTTCGACGCTGTATTATGGTCGGAAAGGGATGGTCGTACATGCAATCAGCGCAGTTGATAATGCACTTTGGGATATTGTTGGCAAGGCCCTGGAAACGCCGGTTTATCAATTATTAGGAGGTGCAACCAAAGATCGAATTCCCGCCTACTGCACCGGAAATGATTTGGAGCAGCATGTTGAATTTGGCTATTCAAAACTCAAACTGGCCATACCTTATGGCCCTGCGGATGGTCGAAAAGGCATGGAGGAAAATGTAAAGCTCGTTGAAAGAGCCCGGAAACTTCTAGGCCCGGATGGAGAAATTATGTTGGATTGCTGGATGGCTTTTACAGAGGATTATACCTATGAATTTGCCGAAATGGTAGCTCCTTATCGGGTGTATTGGATGGAGGAATGCCTGCCACCTGATGACTATGCCGGTTTTAGCAGACTGAATCAACGTATTGATTCTACCCGCATCGCTACTGGCGAGCATGAATATACCCGCTATGGTTTTCGGTTGTTGCTCGAAAACAAATGCGCGAGTATTTGGCAGCCGGATATGAATTGGTGCGGAGGCCTAACCGAACTCCGACGTATTGGAGCGATGGCTGCAGGAGCTGAAATCCCAGTAGTCCTGCATGGCGGCTGGAGAGGCGGAGGCCCACAGTTTATTATGGCTACCCCCAACAGCCCCTGGTGCGAAATGTTCATGCCTGCTCCGGGCGGGCCCAAAGAGGTGTATGAGCGATATGAGGAAGAAAACGGGATTACAAGAGGTCCCGAAGGGATCTATATGTGCCCATCGGACCGGCCAGGATTTGGCTGGGAGTTGGAGGTTTAGGTTTTGATTAACAAAAGAAATTATGTTAGATTTTATATCCCGAATTCGCCACCTGTTGCTGATTACTGCGATGGGATGGGGCCTGCCCGTTTTTGCTGCTGATTCGCCACCCCCAAATATCATTTTCTTCCTCGTAGATGACATGGGCTGGATGGATTGCTCGGTATATGGAAGTGAGTATTATGAAACTCCCAATATTGAGCGACTCGCCCAAATGGGCATGCGGTTTTCCAATGCCTATGCTGTCAATCCCTTGTGTTCGCCTACACGGGCGAGCATCCTCACCGGTCATTACCCGGCACGGTATCACCTCACTACGCCAGCGGGTCATTTGCCGCCAAACCCTGACGCAGACCTGGTACCTGCGAGTACTGCACCCTGGAAGAAGGTCATCGACGCCAAAAGCCGAACTTTTTTGCCATTGGAAGCATATACGATTGCCGAAGCAATGAAGAAAACGGGATACACTACGGCGCATATTGGTAAGTGGCACCTGGGGCATGAAGCCTATTGGCCGAAAATGCAGGGTTTTGATGTCAATATTGCTGGTGGGCATTACCCCGGACCTCCCAGTTTTTTTTCGCCGTACAAAATCAAAACGCTACCGGATGGACCCGGGCATGAGTATATCACGGACCGCCTGACCGAAGAAACCCTTCGCTATCTGGAGGCAAATCGCGATACGGCCTTTTTCCTCAACATGTGGCAATATGCCGTGCATGCGCCCTACCAGGGGAAACTCGAAAAAATCAGAAAATACACAGATAAAACGGATCCTCGCGGACAACAGAAAAGCCCGATCATGGGCGCCATGATCGAGAGCATGGACGAAAGCCTGGGGCGCATATTGGACAAGCTGGAAGAACTGGAAATTGCAGATCGAACGATCATTGTATTTTTCTCCGATAATGGTGGCAATATGTATGATTTGCTCGATGAAAGCGGGCTGACTCCGACCAATAACTACCCGCTGAAATACGGCAAAGGGAATATTCATGAAGGGGGAATCCGGGTTCCTTGCATCGTGGTATGGCCGGATCAGATTGAAGAGGGGAGTGTTTCCGAGGAAATCATTGGGAGTATTGACTTTTTCCCAACCCTGCTGCAAATGGCAGGGATGCCAGCCAATCAGGTACCGCAGACAGACGGGAAAAGTTTGGTACAAGTGCTAACAAAAGGAAAAGCGCTGAAGCGAAAGAGACTCTTCTTCGATTTTGCGCATTATACGCCTGCTACAAATAATTATCCGACGCATGCGGTGCGATCAGGAAAATGGAAGCTGATGCGGGTATATGGAGAGGGGCCGGATCAAAGCCCTGATTTGCGCCTGTATGATCTGGAGTCCGATGTCGGAGAAACCGAAAACCTCGCTGCACAATTTCCCGGACTTGTGAAAAAATTACAGAGACAACTGGATCTCCATATTCAGGAGGTTGGCGATTTTATCCCTGCGAATAACCCTGCCTACGATCCCCAGGCAGAAAGTCGCATGTACAAGCGCCGACTTTTTCCGTTGGAGAAATACCCTTCTTACTGAGCAATTTGACAGAATAGACGCTAACAGTAGCGTTCTGTTTTTGACCTACTTTAACCCACAAGCATTCGATTATGAACCCCTGGCTCTTCTTGTTATTCATTCTATGCGTAGGGCTCAACCCACGGCTATCGGGACAATCCAGCGACTGGAAAACCGATTTTCAGCATCAACCTATCGTTCATCGCCCACAATTAGAGGTCAGCTATACCGATGCCTCCAGGAAGGCATTTCAGATCCAGGCAGAAGCCTATCATCTAATCGGCGAATTACAAGCCCCTCACCTCCTGTACGATCCGCAAAACCTGAAGCCCTGGCTTTGGATGGAACTCATTGATGCAGCAGGAGCAAGATATAATACGATATACTCGAAGGAACCCTCCCGAATTAATTTGTACCGACGGGGTCCTTATTACTGTGAAATTCATTGGCTAGATATTCAATTGAGTACCCGGGATGGAACCCGGGCACCTTTGAAAGGAGACCTGGCGCTATTTTGTTATCCCGAAAAAATCCTCGCAGAAATCACCTGGCACAGTACAGAAGATTTTGAGGCTGAAAAACTGGAGATTCAAGGTATATCGTCGAATTCCTTTGTTATGGAAGCATTTCAAACAGGAACGAAACAACATTTTTCTTTTCCGATCATGGGAGAAGAACCCCCCTTGGCAGATGATGCCTTTGAATTAATAGCAGGTGAAGTACCCTTCAAATACGATAAACGCCGGGGGTGCTATGTGGTCGGTACGCATACTTCGAGCAGTTTTCAGAAACAGTTTTATGAATTTCCCAACCGCTACGAAACGGCTGTTTTCCGACTGAAAAATAATGGGGTTAGAAGAAAAATATATATCTGCCATGAGTCTGCAATCGGCGGAAAAATTGTGGAGGGAGGCGTTGTGCTGGATAAAGATGGACATCCCATCCCCCTGGTTGTGCAGGTTTCAAAAAATTTTGACGGAGAAAAGGAAGAGAAATTATACAATCCTGAGGACACTCCTTTTAGCGAAACCTATTTTCCCCTCTACCTTGAGCCCAATGAAAGCCAAACGCTCAGTTCGTTACATCTGTACCAAAACTGGGGCCGCCATATGACCAAGCACTGGTCTTCGTTGGGGGCCTGGATGGATTATTTCCACAGTTCTACCGGGGTTACGGAAACCACCTGCTATGTACCCTTCAAATTCGCAGGACTGGAAGGGGTGGCCATTGCTGACTTTCGGGCAATGAGCCAGGAAAGTTTTTGGAAGGGGCAACCCCAACATGATAACCTGGCCGGACACAGTTTTCTCTCTTTTTATGATGGAGAAACCTGGCAACATGCTGTATATCAGAAAACCGTGTACCGGAGTACCGGCCCCAACTGGTTTGATATCGGCCTGGAATACCTCTCCGCTGATAGCAGTATCCGACTTGTGGTTGATATCTGGGAAACACCCCAGGCAGATGAATTGCGTAGTTTTTTTCGTGCACGTTATGAAGTGCTTCGGCCTTTACGGATCGAACATGCCCAGACGGACTTTCGCCTCCTCAGCATTACCTCTGCAATTCAGCGATTGCGGTTTACCCGATTTGCCTGTAATGGAAGGAATGACATGGCACTGGATATGGAAAAACGGCCTTTCCCTGTCCGGGGAATTCCCCTTCCCTCAGAAGATGCCTTCTTAGCCGAATATGGAGACCAGGAACGGATTCGTGGGTCAAATGCAGTGGTAATCCGGAAATTCAGTGGACCTGCAGGGATTGGACCTGCGGCAAGCCTGCAACTGGGGCCATACAAGGAAGTATTTACCCGTGAATTTGAACCCGATACCCGGCTACTACTTGTACCGAATGCTGACAGACTGGATTTAGAGCCGGGTGATGTGTTTGAAATCGACGGGTTTTGGTTACCCTATGGCCCCTTGAATCATGCCGATCCTCCCCGAAAGGAACTCCAGCGATATGGCCAGAAACGGATTGGGATTGTTGCTGTTGACAAAGGGAAAAAAATTGCGGACCTGCCCGCCACGCTCCAGGCGATAGACAATGAAGCTGTCTTTACCCTGCAAGGAGGAAAAGACCTGATCCCGGTTATTGTAACCGGTTTTACCGACTGGCGTTATCCCAGGATTTGGCAGAAAGAGCAGGGAGAATGGCGCTTGCTTTCTCATGCCCGAAACACAACACTCGATGGGACTCAGGTATTCTGTGATCCGGATGGAACTTTTGGAGCGGTCTTTCTGGTTCCGGGAGGGGAGGGCTTGCAGGACCTGAAAGTCAGTATGGGTGAAGCAGTAGAAGAGAGGAAGAAGGTTGGCTTATCTGTCAATGCTACAGACGGGGATCAATTGGCTGCTGTAAAAGTTGCCTTGCCCTGGAAGGAGCAGCATATGATACTCTCTTTTCCAACCCCTCAAAATCCTTCACATGCATCCACAGCAACCTGGAAAACCAGTGAGGCGGCTTCCTTATGGTTTGAATCATCGATGGGGCATTGGGACCATGGGGGACGTATTACGCCCAATGAAGAAGACCTTGATCTGGAATACTGGTGGCAAATCAATGAGGAGGGAAAGTCGATCGATACGCCAAGGATTATGGCAGATTTATCGGGAAGCCTCTTCGCTGATCCTGCTGGAAAACGAACCTGGGTGTGGAAAGAAGGGAAATGGGATCGAAAATCAAAAACAGGAAATGCGGTAGCAGTAACTTCCTCAGATGGTCAATACTGCTTTGCAATGGTATGGCCTCATAGCCAGCAAGTGATCCGGAATAAAAAAGGGAAAGTAGGTCTTGAATTAGCCCCCTTGAAAGTTCCGGTTGACAGACGATTTCACCTCAGGGGAAAAGTTTATATAATGAAGGGTACACTGGAGATGTTAGGACAGCGAATAAGCCGGGAGACTCAGATAGACTGAAGGATTTATCCAATCCTGGTGCTCGGAATTGATACCGCAATTTGTTACCTTAAGCTGTACTGTCTTTCAGGGTTGAATCGGAAAACTACTACTACGACCATGAAAACCTTGTCTCTTCTGTTCCTGTCTGCTTTCCTTTTTGGGATGCCGCTACTGCTGCATACTCAGAATTCTGATCTTGTTTTCGACCATATTGGCGTGGACGACGGATTGTCGCAAAATTCTGTAAGATGCCTCATGCAAGACCATAAAGGGTTTATGTGGTTTGGCACAGAGGAAGGCCTTAATCGCTATGATGGATATGAGTTTGAAGTGTATCAGAATCAGGCTCTGGACCCTTCGAGCATCAGTGCAAATGATATTCGAAGCATCCTGGAAGATCAGGACGGCGATATCTGGGTAGGGACTACTCAAGGCCTTAATATGTTTAGCCGGGAAGAGAATAAGTTCCAACGTTTCTCACTTGACACGCTGACTACTAACCTTGCGAGGCGAAATTTTATTTACTATTTGTATGAGAGTCAGGACGGAATCATTTGGGTCGGGACGGAAGACGGCCTGCTTGCCTTTGATAAAGAAACCCGGCAGATTCAGATTTTTCGGGCTGAGGGTGATAATGGATTAACTTCCAACTTAATCAGATGTATATATGAAGATCAGGACTCATTAATCTGGATCGGAACCGCAAATGGACTGAGTTGTCTAAATCGCTCCAGTCAGCGGTTTATAAATTATTGGGCTGATCCTACTCAAGAGGATGCCTTGCATGCCCAATCCATATCCTGTATACAGGAAGATAGGCAAGGAAATTTATGGTTCGGAACTTTCCTGGGTTTATATAAATTTGACCGGGAGAATCAGGGTTTTTCTTCTTTTTTTGTGCCGCCTGAAGACAATAGAAGCAAAAACATGATTCGATGCATCGAGGAAGATGATCAGGGCATGCTTTGGGTCGGAACCTTTGAAGGATTGCGTTTATTTGATCCGGTACAAGAACAGTTCCTGGCCTATTATATGTATGAAAAAGAAAATCCGAATGGCCTGAGCGCTAATTTTATCCGATCAATTGCCAAAGATCATCGGGGGGATATATGGATGGGGACCATTATGGGCGGAGTTACAGTCTATCATCAAAACAATCATGCTTTTGGTACCAGATTTCCCGGGTTCCAAACGCAAGAGCTGAGTGGTAAGGTGATTTCATTTTTTGCTGAAGATGCCAGAGAGAATATCTGGATTGGCACAGAAGACGGCGGCCTTAATTATTTGGATCGAACAAGCAACACCCTTACTACTTATCTTCATGATCCAGCCGACCCGAAAAGTCTGAGTGTAAACGATATCAAACATATATGTATTGATCGTCAGGGCCATGTTTGGATTGCTACTTTTTTTGGGGGACTGAACCGATTTGATCCCGCCAGCCAAATCTTTTATCGCTATCAGCAAGATCCAAACAAGCCAGGAGCCTTTTCAGACGATTTGGTAAATACGCTCCTGCAGGATACTAAAGGCAGGATCTGGATCGGTACGCAGGACAGGGGGCTGAATCTGTATAATGCTGATACTGATGGTTTTACGGAATTTCTTTCCGATCCGAATGATCCAACTACCCTGAGTGGAAATATTATTAAATGTTTGTTGGAAGGGAATCACGGTCAAATCTGGGTTGGGACCCGGCACAGCGGCCTGAATCGATTTGATCCGGAAACCGGATTTGTTAATCGCTACCGTCATCTGCCTGAAGACCCGAAGTCCATTAGCAGTGACGCGATCACGATCTTATTCGAGGATAGCAAAAAGACTTTATGGGTTGGGACAGAGGATGCCGGATTGAATCGCTATGATGATGTATCGCGAACTTTTACGAGTTATCGGAAAAGTGATGGCTTACCGAGCGATGCGATTCATGGGATTTTGGAAGATGGGACCGGGAAGCTCTGGCTCAGTACGAATAAAGGACTCTCTCATTTTGACCCCATTAGCGGTACATTTACGAATTATGACCAGGATAATGGCTTACCCAGTAATCAGTTTTCACTGGGAGCAAGCCTGAAAACCCGGTCCGGGGAAATGTTATTTGGGAGTATCAATGGCTATACGATTTTCAAACCTGCTGATATCGCGCAAAATACCTTTAAACCCCCGGTTGTTATTTCCGATTTCCAATTGCAGAATAAAGCAGTTCCAATTGGAGGTGAAAATTCTCCATTGGAAAAACACATTTCTGAGATGGAAACGATCACGCTGGCCAACAATCAATCCGTATTCAGTTTTGGATTTGTTGCCTTAAACTATGTGAGGTCAGGCAAAAATCAGTATGCATACATGATGGAAGGGCTGGACAATGAATGGAATTATGTGGGAGATAAACGTACGGCTGATTTTACGACTTTGCCACATGGTGAATATGTATTCCGGGTAAAAGCGGCAAACAATTCCGGTGTCTGGAATGAAACGGGAACGTCGATTCAAATTCTGATTTTGCCACCCTGGTACAAAACATGGTGGGCATACACCCTCTATAGCATTTTGTTTCTCTTGCTCCTGTTTGCCTTTCGTCAATATGCCCTGATGCGGGCTGAAGAAAAGCATAAATTGAAACTTGAGCGGATGGAGCGGGAAAAAGTAGAAGAAATGAGCCGAATGAAGCTGCGCTTTTTTACGCATCTGGCACATGAATTCCGAACGCCCCTGACGCTGATTCTTGCCCCGGTGGAGACGCTCCTTCAATTAGCAAAGGGCAATGCGCAAATGAACCGTTATCTTTCGACCATGCAGATCAATAGCAAATACCTGCTCAAATTGATCAACGAACTGATGGATTTTCGCAAATTGGAATCCGGAAGAATGGAACTCAATAAACAAAAGCAAGACATCGTTTCATTGGTCAGTGGCGTTTCAGCAGCCTTTCAGGATATCGCACAACAGCATGATATTTCTCTGCACGTCAAATCGGAATTGGCGGAACTAAACACTGCATTTGATCTGGATAAAATGCAAAAAGTGTTGTACAATCTGCTCTCCAATGCAATTAAATTTACCCCCCGGGACGGAAGAGGCAAGATCAAAGTCAGACTGAGTCTCAAAAACCGAAAGGAATCCGGCGACTGGATTCGAATTCAGGTAAAAGACAATGGGCCTGGAATCAGAGAAGCGGAAATGCCTCATATATTTTATCCCTTTTTTCAAGGAAAAGAACAACTTTTTCGAAAAGGAAGTAGTTCGGGTATTGGGCTGGCATTAACTAAGAATCTGGTCGAATTACATGGCGGCGAGGTGTATGTTGAAAGTCAATGGGGGAAAGGAGCCACTTTTACGGTAGAGATTCCTCATGTGTCCCTCGATGAGGCGGTATGGGTTCCGCCATCTACAGAAGAAGGCAGATCCTCATCTGAGATGGCTACCCCGGCAGTAGCGCTACCTGGATTCCTGGACTGTACCGAGGCTTGCCATGAAAAAGCCGCTCAGCTTCCAGATGGGCAAAGACCTAAAATTCTCATTGTTGAAGATAACCCCGAATTGAGGCACTATCTGGCGGATAGTTTGCGGGAAATGTACTGCGTTCTGGAGGCCGAAAATGGCCTTATCGGTTGGAAAACCGGGCTTGAGCACCTTCCTGATTTGATCATCAGTGATATCGTTATGCCAGAAATGGATGGCATGGAACTGTGTGATAAACTCAAGAACGACTGGCGAACAAGTCATTTGCCAGTGATTTTACTTACGGCCAGGGCTGGGATTGAGCACCGGGTCGAAGGCCTGCAAACGGGCGCTGATGCATACATTGCCAAACCCTTCCATTCCCATCATCTCGAAGCTCAAATAGAAAACCTGCTGGCTTCCCGAAATCGCCTCCGAAATTTATATGCAAAAGGCACCTTCCCGGCACCTCATGAATCTTCTAATAATCCCCTGGATCAAAAATTTCTGGAACAGGCAGAACGGATCGTGCGGGATAATCTAAGCAACACAGACTTTACGATTGAATTGTTTGCGATGGAGATCGGCATGAGTCGCAGCTATTTTCATCGGAAACTTAAAGCATTGACCGGGCAATCAGCCAGCGAATTTGTTATATCCATTCGGCTAAAATCTTCTATCTCCCTGTTGCAACGACAGGAATTAAACGTCTCCGAAATTGCCTATGAAGTGGGCTTTAACTCCCCCAATTATTTCAATCGGTGTTTCCGAAAACATTTTGGGAAATCCCCTTCTGTTTATCGTTCTGAGTCACTGGGCAATGCGACGCAAGTGTCCTGAAACGGCCTTTTTCGCATGTATTGGGCCTCTTTTTCGCAAACAACATGCGTGACAACAAAGGCAACATGTGTGACAATCAGAGTGCGTACATGGCGGCATATTGAATTGGACTAAAACGTTTGCATGAACATCCAATTTAACCTAATGCCTCGATACTATGAAACAACTTAACACTACTACGTTATTTCGTATTTCCGTGCTGTTGATCTTCCTGTTGGGAAGTGCGGGATATGTAAATGCGCAAACCGTTAGCGGCAGAGTCTTTTCTGACGTAGACAACTCGGCGCTTCAGGGGGCGCGGGTTATTGTAAAAGGGACCCAACAAGGCGCGATGACGGATGCTGCCGGCAGATATTCGGTCAAAGCGGCTGCCAATTCAGTCCTGGAAATTTCCTTTGTTGGGTTTAAAACACAGGAAGTCGATGTCCGAGACCGCACTTCTGTAGATGTGGAAATGCAGACTGCGACCCTGGATGAGGTAGTCGTAGTGGGATATGGTTCCCAGAAAAGGTCAGACCTTACCGGCGCAGTCGCCTCCATCAGCTCAGACGATATTGTTGTCATGCCCGTGCCCACCTTTGACCTTGCCTTACAGGGAAGAGCCGCAGGCATGTTGATTACCAGTACCTCCGGTGAGCCTGGCGGGGGAGTCTCCATCCGAATTCGGGGTTCTAACTCCGTTTTGGGAAGTAATGAGCCTTTGATTGTACTGGATGGCTATCCCTTGCCCGAAGGTGGAGAAGCTTCAAATGACGGAAGTAACAACAACCGGGGACAGGTATCCAATTTATTGAGTTTTCTGAATCCCGCAGAGATCGAATCGGTTGAGATATTGAAAGACGCTTCTGCCACCGCTATTTACGGTTCCAGAGGTGCAAATGGGGTAATCCTGGTTACTACCAAAAAAGGGATTTCGGGAAGACCGCAAATCAATGTTACCTCAGAATCGGGATGGAATGAAATTCCGGATTTCCCGGAGTTGATGGATGGCCCTACCTATGCACAGTGGAGAAATGATCTTGCCGAAGCAGGGGGAACAGCTCTTCCTTTTGACGGAGTCGCAAGGCCGCTTCCTCAAAATGTAACGACTACCCGCTGGGTTGATCGGATATTGAGAAATGGATTTAACCAGCGAATCCAGGCAGATGCCTCGGGTGGAACTGATAAAGTTCGGTATTTCGTTGCCGGAAACTACCTGGAAAATAATGGATTGCTGAAATTCACGAAATTTCAAAGAGGGAATATACGGGCGAATTTGGACGTGAATCTGAGCAAGCGATTAACGCTTTCCAGTTCTATCAACTATACACGTTCGTTGAATAATCGCTCCGAAGAAGGCACAGGTCTTATCATTAATTCCGGGGCAATTTTCACCGCTTATAAAAACTCTCCTGCCGCCTCGCCAGACGATCCGCTCGATGAAGGAGATGGCTTAACCAACTTTTTTGCAGACCCCCTTGTACAGTTGAGAGACACACGCGACCAAACCTTCAATGAAAATACCATCATTAGTTTATTGGGTACCTATAATATATTGGAGGGACTTGATTTCAATGTAAGGACAGGAACCTCTGCCAAAAATAGTAGCAGGGAGATTTTCTGGCCCTCGACAACGCGTGTCGGGCAATTGGTCAACCGGCGGGCAATCAACAATAGCTTTAATTACCGGGACCTTCTCCTGGAGACTTATCTGAGCTACAACAAGAGCCTGGGTGAGCATAATCTCAACCTGGTAGGGGGCTACTCTTTCCAGGATAATACCGAGCGACGCTTAAACGTTCGGGTAGAAGATTTCCCAACTGATGTATTGGAAACAGACGCCATCGGCCTGGGATTGGATCCCTTTATTCCAACGAGTTCGAGAATCGCGAGAAGGTTAAGCTCCTTTTATCTGAGGACGAATTATAACTACAAGAGCAAGTACTACCTGACCTTTTCCGGCCGGGCAGATGGCTCAAGTGTATTTGCCGCAAACAACAAATGGGGGTTCTTCCCATCGGCAGCTATTGGCTGGACGATTTCAAATGAGGACTTTATGGAAAATATCCCGCAGGTCACCAACCTGAAGCTGAGAGCCAGTTATGGCATTACCGGAACACAATCTATTCCTCCGTTAGGCTCGCTAACGCTTCTGGGAACCGCCAATGCCGCTATTGGAGATATTTTGAACGCCGGTCTTGCGCCTAACGTATTGGGGAACCCCAATCTGAAATGGGAAGAAACCGCGCAGTTGAACATTGGATTGGACTTCGAATTATTCGGAGGCAGACTGTACGGTAATTTGGACTACTACAATAAGGAAACGAATGACCTGCTTCAGCGCCTTCCCCTCCCCACTTCAGCAGGCCTGACCTCCATTTTTGCAAATGTAGGAATCATCCAAAATAAGGGCATTGAGATTATGATAGGCGGGTATCCGGTTGACGGACGAAACTTCAAATGGAACACTGACCTTAACTGGAGCCGCAATGAAGCTACCGTAAAAGATTTGGGAGTTACGGCTGCAGATATCTTTGGACCTGCTCCCGCGGTTAACATTGTCAACCTCCCGGCAAACATCATGAGAGAAGGGGAGATTTTTGGTGCCATGTATGGATTTAACGTAATCGGCTTGATTCAGGAATCCGATCTGGATGACACTGGCGCCCCGCTGATTCCGATCAAATCGGGCATAAGTGATCCCGGATCCTGGAAGTTTGAGGATATCGATGGCGACGGCGTAATTACCAATAACGACCGCGAAATCATCGGAGACCCCACTCCTGATTTCATATTCGGATGGAACAATAATTTCACCTATAAAAACTTCACCCTGAGTGTATTTTTTCAGGGAGTGGTAGGAAACGACGTCATGAACCTGGATCGCCTGTTCCTGGCGTCCGGCAGATCGGTCAATAATGCGCTGCTGAGTTGGTACGAAGGGCGATGGACCGAGGAAAACCCGCATAACCTCGTTCGGTTCCCGGGAAGCAATGGACAGAACTCCTTACAGCCTAATTCCGCAGTAGTAGAGGACGGCTCCTACGTCCGATTAAAAAATGCCTCTCTGGGCTACAGTTTGCCTTCCGGTTGGCTGTCAAAAATTGGTATGAGACAAGTCCGGATTTATGCTACAGGGACTAACTTGTTTACCATAACGAATTACTCAGGATTCGATCCGGAGATCAACATCTTTGGCGGGAATAATATTGGCCAGGGAATCGATTTTGCGTCTTATCCAAGGCAAAGAACCTATACGCTCGGCGTGAATGTCGGATTGTAATCAGGACTATTTAACAGCAATTAAAATGAAAAAGTTAAGCTATATATTTTTATTCCCTTTACTACTGGGATCATTTTCCTGTACCGATTTGGAAGAGGAAGTATTCTCCCAATTGAGTCCAACGAATTTTTATAATACCGTTGGAGATGCAGAGGCTGCAGTCATTTCGGTTTATAGCGCGCTCAACAGACCCGTCGCCTTATGGGACTTTGGGATGCTATCCTTAACTTTCATGCCTGCACCCCATACCCAATCCCGGGTAGGCTGGAGAGAATCCTGGGCTGCATATACAGTCGGCGCAGGAGATAACATCTCCCTGCCCCGGGTGTGGAATGCCTGGTATCAGGCTATATTCAGAGCCAATGTGGCCATCACAGAGCTGGAGGCAAGGCAGTTTGAAGATGCCGCAGATGATCAAAAGCGGATCGAGCTGATTGCTGAATCCAAATGGCTGAGAGGTTGGGCGTATTTTAACCTGGTGAGATTGTTTGGGGCAGTGCCCATGCCGCTGGAAGCTACCAGCAGTATTGAGGGTGCCCAACTGCCAGGTACTCCGATTGATGCTATTTACACTCAGATTATCGCGGACCTGGAAGCTGCCGAAGCAAACCTACCTGTCCCCAGGAGAGCGGGTGGAGAAATCGGAAGACCTACGGTAGGTACGGCCAAATTTCTGTTGGGGAAAGTCTATCTGACCATGGCAGGGCTTCCTTTGAATGATGCCTCCAAAATGTCGCTGGCGCATACTAAAATCAAGGAAGTGATTGACAATGCCAGTACCTATGGCTACGAATTACTGCCAAGCTACGAAGATGCGGTTCGGATTGACAATAATACCGAAAGGGTATGGGCTATCCAGCAAACGCAGGCAGTAGCTAATCAGGGTACGGCACTCTCCTTTGTCTGGGGTGGGCAGTCATG
>CAYGTH010000051.1:0-23812 GCA_964352745.1 uncultured Bacteroidia bacterium | reverse complement strand
ACTATCTAATATCTGTTGTCTGTTGTCTGTTGTCTGTTGTCTGTTGTCTGTTGCCTGTTGTCTGTTGCCTGTTGCCTGTCATCCTCTTTCTGGAAACAATTTAAGTAGAGCTGTCTCATCTGCGGTACAAATTCCCCTTTCGGTAATCAGCCCGGTCACAAAGCAAGCCGGGGTTACATCGAATCCAAAATTAAGGGCAGGGCTGTTTTCTGGTGTCAGGCGCACTTCCCGGATTTGCTCCCCGTCCCAGCCACGAATGTGGGTTACTTCATGGGAGCCGCGTTCTTCAATGGGGATTTCTGCAACCCCATCCCGCAAGTTCCAGTCAATAGAACTGGAAGGAACCGCTACATAAAAGGGAACGCCATTGTCATGCGCTGCCAGTGCTTTAAGGTAAGTACCGATTTTGTTGGCCACATCGCCTGTTCGGGTTGTTCGATCCGTTCCGACAATACAGAGATCGACCTGTCCATGCTGCATGAGGTGTCCACCGACATTGTCTGAGATGACCGTGTGTGGGATGCCCGCTTGCGCCAATTCCCAGGCCGTAATCCGTGCGCCCTGATTGCGGGGCCGGGTTTCATCTACCCATACATGTACAGGAATACCTGCCTGATGTGCCTGATAAATCGGAGAAGTGGCGGTTCCCCATTCGACAGTAGCCATTCGTCCTGCATTGCAATGGGTGAGAATCTGAACGGGGCGATCAGTTTGGTTTCCATGAATCTTCCGGATGACTTTCAGGCCATGTACGCCGATGGAGCGGCAGAGTTCTACATCTTCTTCTACAATTTCTTTTGCCATTTCCAGTGCCGCACCAATCCGCGCTTCGGGAGTAGTATGTTGCAAAATGGTAGCCAATTGACGATCGATGGCCCATTGAAGATTGACTGCGGTAGGTCGGGTTTCAGATAGTAGTTGGGCATTTTTTCGAAGCGCTTGCTCACTCGTGTCTTCCAGGCAAGCGAGATACATCCCAAATCCTGCTGTAGCTCCGATCAACGGTGCACCCCGCACCCACATATCCCGAATGGCGGTAGCAGCATCTTGTGTTGTTTTCAAATCAGCGATTACATACTGATGCGGCAACTGACGCTGATCTACAATTTGAATGGTGCGGCTGTCTTCGGGATGTATCCAGATGGTTCGGTCTGCCATGATCTTTTGGCCGTAAAGATAGGCCGGGAAAGGACATCGGGCAATATGCTCCTGGACTTACCTGTTTGGATACGATCTTCGATTAACATCTGATAGATCCTGATATGTGCGGTTCTGCTTCTGCATACTTTTCAGTTGTCGGTTCCTTTGCTTCTTTTTGCCTTTGCGTTCAATTCTGAGAGAGGCCCACTACTCATAGCGCAAAGCTTGTGAGGGATCTGTGTGCGCCACTTTAAAGGTTTGCCAGAGGACCGTAAGCAAGGCGATTCCCATAACCAACAAGACCGGAATCGCAAACACCCAGACATCTAATTCAACCCGATAAGCATATTGAAGGAGCCATTCTGAACCGGCCCACCAGATCAGGGGAATAGCCACGACTGCAGCAACAAGCAAGAGGATCGCGAATTGCTGGGCGAGCAGAACGAGGATTTGTAAGGGAGAAGCTCCTAATATCTTACGGATGCCGATTTCCTTGGTCCGGCGGGCAGCGATGAATGAGGCCAAACCGAGTAATCCAAGGCAGGCGACAATGATCCCTAATCCTGCAAATACCCCGAAGATTCTTCCAAAACGCTGATCTGCCTGGTATTGCTTGGCAAAATATTCATTCAGGAAAAAGTACTCCATCGGATTGCCGGGGAATGTTTCATTGTACACTGTCTCGATGTGAGTCAGCGTTTGATCTACCTGATCGGTAGTGATTTGGAAACTATAGTAGTCTGTGCCGTTAAATTGAGGATTTAAAAATGTGATTGGCTCCTGTTTATAGGCCAGCGATCTGTGGTTCATATTTTTGACAACACCAATTATTCGGACATCGTCCCATTGATTGAGTTTTCTGGAAATCTGCTGTCCCAATGCATCTTCCGGATTCTGGTACCCCAGCAATTCTATGGCTTTTTCATTGAGAATAGCCGTTTCATGATCTGTGCCCATATCTTCGGAAAAATTTCTACCTGCGATCAACTCGATTTCGTAGGTATCCAAAAAATACGGATCTGTAAAGATGTAGTGGGTAAAGACCGCTTCATCCGTAGGTTGATTGGCTTTCTTGATCGAATTCACTTCCCGGATTTCGTGGCCGGGAATCTCAGAGGAAGCGGTAAAATGATGAATAGATCGTTGTTGCAAGACCTGATCTTTGAATACCTGTGTTTTTTGCTGGTAAGTAGAGTCGATGATGGAAGGCGATTTGACGATGAGTATTTGATCGAGGTTGAAACCCAGATCCTGGTTGCGCATAAAGGAGAGCTGATCGAATACAATCAAGGTGCCTGTAATCAGAGACAAGGTGATCGCGAATTGAAAGGCAACCATTACATGGCGGAAATTCAATTGCTTGCCGGAGCGGTAAAGCTTGCCTTTAAGGGTTTTGACCGGTTGGTAAGAAGAAAGCACAAATGCGGGATAGAGACCTGCCAGGAGGGTGCCTCCTACAAATACAGCCATCAGAATTCCCCAGGTATTCCGCTCTGCCATCAGGTCGAGTGCCCATTTTGAGTTGATGATGGCCTTGCCGGCGAGTTGATTAAAGGCAGGGGCAAATAACTGGACGATCAATACTGCGAGCACGATCGCAAAGAGATTGACCAGGGCAGATTCCATCAAAAACTGGCTGATGAGGTGGATTTTGCGTGCGCCAACCACTTTCCGGATTCCCACTTCTGAAGCCCGCTCAGTAGAACGGGCTGTAGCCAGGTTGATATAATTAATCCAGGCGATCACGAGGATCATCAAGGCGATCAGCACGAGAAAAGAAATGGTTTTATAATTCCCGTTTTCAGTTATCTCCTGCAGATAGTTGCTGTGCAGGTGAATATCCTGAACCGGCTGCAAGGCCATGATTTCCGTGATACCAAATTCCTGCATGATATCCCCCAGGTATTCATCCACAAATGCGGGTAGTTGATTTTCCACGTCTGCCGCGACAGTATTGGGGGCGAGCTTTACGTAGGTGTAGAATTCTGGCCAGATCCAGGTGTTATCCATATTCCCATCAAATACGGCAAAGGAGAATAAGGCATTGATTTTCATGTGGGTATGCTCGGGAAGGTCTTTCATGATCCCCCCCACAGTTACCTGTAAATTGCCATTGAGGCTGACCGTTTTTCCGATGGGGTCATCTTGTCCGAAGTATTTTTTCGCCAGGCTTTCTGTGAGGACGATTTTTCCAGGGTCGGTCAGTACCGTAAGAGGATCGCCTTGTAATAAGGGAAAGTCGAAGACCGAAAAGAAAGTCGAGTCTGCGATGTACATGTGTTCCTCATAAAAAGTCTTGATTTGATCCCCGTCTGCTTTATAGCTCAATACGGAAGAACCGGCAAACAGCTTTACACTTACAAGTCGAACACTACTCTCGACCTGCGGAAAGTCTTGTACCAATGCGGGGCCCGCTGCCGGATGATTGGCGGCACGCATGCCCACTTTTTCATCACCGGGATCGGTCATGCCGAGATTGACACGATACATCCGCGAAATGTCCTCATGAAAGGTATCATAACTCAATTCAAAGGAAACGTATTGCAAAATCAACAGGCAAGCTGCCATGCCGATTGAGAGACCCAGGATGTTGAGGATCGAAAATTCTTTGCGTTTCCAGAGGTTGCGCCAGGCGGATTTAAGTTGATTGGAGAGCATACCTTCTTGCGATTTAATGAGGTTTCCGTTAAGCGGCCACTGCATCAATTGTGTTGGTCGGGTAGCTTAACGTCCTGAAGGTAGGTTTCCAGTCTCGTTCGTATAGGCCCTCTTTATCACAAGGGGCTTCCGACTGAGGATTTGGCAAACTTGAATGAGAATTTGGAAAAGGACTGGAATCGCATTTTCCCGGTAGGAGATAAAAAGAGAGGTATACTAAAGTTTGACCTTCATCAAAAACAACTCATGTTCACCCGAATTGCCCAGGGTATCGGTACCGAAGGAAAATTCATCCCAAATATGTCCCGCCGGAGGCGCTTTGCCCCTTCGCGCCTTTCCGTTCATTCCTACCTGCTATAGTCGAATTACGTTCCGGCAAAGCCTATCCCAACTCCGGCCCTGCGATGCCAAACTGCCGATGCGGCAGGCCGGGGTATTCAAGTGTACCTTTCACCATGCGGGTAAGGGGGCGTTGGCGATTGAACCGCAATTGAATCAGCATATCCATCCAGACCGTAGAGGCGGTAAATGTATCGAGAATGACGGCCTGACGTGGTGTCTGATGCAGGATTTGAAGGAGTAAGGCCCGGGCAATGGCGCGATCATTGGCAACCAATGGGCCGATTTGTACATGATGACTACCCATTCTGCCCAGACAATACCCGGCCACTTCCTCGCCTTTGCGGATGCACCAGGCATATTGAGGCGAACGCCGGAGGAGGTCGGCAAGGACCATCTCCCGGTTGGCCCCAAAAACAGGGCTATCAAATGCGACAATCTGTGCCAGGTCCGATACCTGAATCGGTTCGCAGGCATAAGAGGTCTGTTGCTTGAGCAATTGAGGGGTGCGCTCCATGCGATACAATTCCCGCTCGACCTGAAAGCCAAGTTTGTCATAGAGCAGTTTACCTGCCGGGGTTGCGTCTAATCGAATGGCCGGACCTGTGTCCGTATTGCGAAGGGCGGCTTTCAGGAGAGCAGTGCCGACCCCTTTTTTTCGGTAGGCAGGGGCTACCAGTAACATACCGATCCAACGAAATCGTTTTTGGTAGGAAACAGCGGTCAGCGTTCCGGCTGGGTGCTGATCATATTCTGCAATCAGGTGATGACCTGTATTGAGCCGTAAGAGTAATTCCCAATCTTCGGGCACCTGATTCCAATTGACTGTATGCTTGAGCTGCATCCCGAAGGTAATGTCTTCTGGGCCAAATTCGCGAAAAGAAATAGGAGAGGATGAATCCATAGGTAGAACCAATGCAAAGTATTTGTGAGACTGTAAATAAATAGGGAGGGTTAAAACAGCTCTTCCTGTTTTCCATGAATCACGCCCCATTCGTGATGTAGTAACCAGCGCTTGCGTTTGAGGCCACCGGCGTAGCCTGTCAGTTTTCCATCACTCCCGATTACCCGGTGGCAGGGGATGATCAGCCAGTGTTTGTTTCGGCTGCAGGCTGACCCTACTGCCCGGACGGCATTGGGAGATTTGATTTGTTTGGCGACTTCAAGATAGGCCGCTGTATTGGCGTAAGGGATTTCTTGCAACTGCCGCCATACGCGGCGCTGAAACTCCGTACCCTGAAGGTCCATCATGAGGTTGAAAACCAGCCGTTTGCCCAGAAAATACTCCTCCAATTGCTCAATGCAACTCAAGAGGTGGTCGTGCGTGGGGTTGATTTCATAGGTCGGAAATTCGCTAAAAGATAGCGAAGCAATCCCATGCTCCGTAGCCGTGATTTCAAGCGCTCCAAGCGGGGTGTCGGTATATGTCTTGGCCACTATGGACATATTGCGAATTTAGGAATAATTACCACAAGATGCCAAGGAGAGGCGTATGGAGATGAGGGGAAAGTGCTTTTTAAAGCGGTTCCTGCATTATCGTTATGATTTAGCGTAATCCGTCCCCTATTTTGTCTATTGTTAGATGCGTAAAGAAACTTACCTTTGTCGGAACTAAACCCTAATTGACTGTGAAGAACTTTTCCATTGCTAATTTCCTGTTTTCTCTTTCTGGCTTTTTGATGGCCATGTTATTGTTTTCTGCTGCTGCTATGGCCCAAACGGGACAGGTCAGAGGACGGGCTGTTAATACAGAAGGAGAACCCCTCGTAGGGGCTACCATCTTCATTCCCGAGCATAAAATAGGTGCTTATACGAATGAAGACGGGATTTTCAGTGTCAGTAAAGTGCCTGATGGTACTGTCGAGTTAATCGGCCTGTATTTTGGATATGACACAGCCCGTGTGTCAGTAGACATGGAAAGTGGAAAAATCGAGACGATTCGGATGGTATTTGAATCCCGGGTTGTATTTACCGATGAAGTCCAGATTGTTGCGCGGCAGGTAGGGAGAATTGAAAAGACAAAAGTTGACCTGGGGAAAGTTGAAATTACAGCAGAAGAGATCAGCTTACTGCCTTCGCTGGGTTCGCCAGACCTTGCTCAGTACCTGCAGGTATTGCCAGGGGTGGTATTTACGGGAGACCAGGGCGGGCAATTATACATTCGGGGAGGTACACCGATCCAAAACCTGACCCTCCTCGATGGGATGTATATCTACAGCCCTTTTCACTCGATTGGCTTGTTTAGTGTATTTGACCCCGACTATATCCGTTCCGCAGATGTGTATTCTGCAGCCTTTCCGGCTGAATTTGGCGGGCGTGTTTCTTCTGTGATTGACATCAATACTCGAAATGGAAACCTGACCGGCCTGAAAGGGAAGGTCAATATCAACCCTTTTACAGCAGGCTTTTTATTGGAAGGCCCCTTGGGTAAATCCAAGAACTCTGGCGGAGGTACGAGCTTTATCCTCTCTGCCCGTAACAATTTTATGGATCAAACCAGTACGACGTTTTATCCTTATGTCGATGATTCAGTAGGGTTACCGTATAATTTTTTGGATATCTATGGGAAACTCACTTTTTCAGATGGGGTGAATTTTGCGAATCTGTTCGGATTCCGGCAAACAGATAATGTGAATTTTGACTTTCCGGCTGATATTGGTTGGGAAGCGTTTGGCGGTGGGGCAAACTTCTCCTTGCTTCCATCGCAGGCGGCGGCAATTATCTCTGGTAATTTTGCCTATTCCCGGTACGAAACCTCCCTCCGCAGTCAATCAGAGACCTTTCCACGAAACAGTGGCATCAGCGGCTTTAATGGTGGCCTGAATATGAGTTATATCCTCAATTCAGTAGATGAACTTTCCTTTGGGGTGGTCTTCCTGGGCTTTGCCACAGATTATACCTTTACCAATTCATTTGGATTTATTACCGAGCAGCAAGCCAATAATACCGAGGCGGCGCTGTATGGAAAATATAAAAAAGTAATTCGGAACAAGCCCCGCCCGGGAGAGGATACAGGCTATGAGCGAGCGGTCATCGAGCCGAGTGTACGACTCCATTATTTCAATGATCAAACCGAATTTGCATTTGAACCTCGCCTGCGGGCAAAATTGAATTTTCCCGGCGTCAGCCTTAGTGCTGCAACAGGGATGTTTACGCAAAACCTGATGTCTGCAACTTCGGATCGGGATGTTGTGAATCTGTTTCAGGGCTTCTTGTCTGCGCCTTCAGGGCTTGCTAATCGGATCAAAGACCACAATCTGCAAACTGCATGGCATGCAGTAACCGGGATCGAAGCTGAGATCATGCCTAATCTTTCTACCCAGGTAGAGGGTTGGTACAAAGACTTCACTCAGCTGACCAATATCAATCGCGATAAATTATTCCCTGAGGATCCTAATTTTATTACTGAAACCGGCCTGGCCTATGGCCTGGATCTGGTCCTCAAATACCAAACGCCACGCCTCTACGTCTATGGAAATTATGGCTGGGCGAAAGTAACCCGTGATGACATGATCCGGGTGTATCCTACCGTGTTTGATCGTCGCCATACGGCTAACTTAGTTGTCGCGTTTCGGGGACCTAAACTCAAAGCTCAGGATGAGCAACTTCGCTCCATTCGCCCGAAATTCAATGAGAGCAAATGGGAGGCAAGCCTTCGGTGGACACTGGGATCAGGTTTCCCCTTTACCCAAACTCAGGGATACTTTGAAAAACTCGATTTTCTGGATGGAGGCGCGCAAACCAATGTGGCCACTCAAAATGGAAATCTGGGGATCCTCCTTTCTGATGAACTTAATACCGGCCGTCTGCCCTATTATCACCGGCTTGACCTTTCGGCCAAGCGACGTTGGTTATTTGGAAATGCCTTCCTGGTGGAGATCAATGCAAGTTTGATCAATACCTACGATCGGGATAATATATTCTACTTTGACCGGGTGCGCTTCGAGGCCGTGTACCAGTTGCCCGTCATCCCAAGTTTGGGCCTGACTATGAAATTTTAAGGATTTATAACATTCAAACTCTTTGATCAAACCCTCAAACTTTCTCAAACAAGCATTCTGCATTTGCTAATGGCAAAGTGTGCTGTTTTGTTTGAGCGTTTGAGGTTCGAGTCGTTTGAAAGTTGGGTGATGTTCAGCATCTGCCCCCTACCCGTTTCTGTTGGCCGCAGACCCGCTCCGCCTACCGTGCATTTTCTGCTTGTAGCATAGTCCCCAGGCTTCCTAACCCGTAACTCCCAAATCGTAACTCGTAACTCGTAACTCATAATTCGTAAATCTCCCCCTCTGTCAGCCTGTCAGCCTGTCATATTGACAAGAATTTCCCGCTTCTGGCAAGGGGATTCCGTCAAAACGGCAACATTTCAGGGCTGGCATTCCGATTGTTATCTAACTACCGAACCAGAATGACAGCCATTACTGGGGCCGGTGTGAACAAAATCTGTAACAAATGGAAAACGAGAAAAAAACCGATGACCTCTTCCAAAACCTGAAAGAAGGATTTGGGGAATTTGGGCAGAAGGTGAATCGGATGGTAGATGATTTGTTCGCGGGTGACATGAGTGATGGCGAGTTGAAGATCAAATCGGATGTGTACGAAACAGAAAAATTTCTGGTGATTGAACTCGAGTTGGCGGGAGTAAAAAAGGAAGAAGTGAATGTACAAATTCACGATGGTATTTTATCGGTCAAAGGGTATAAGCCGCGACCGGTAGCCATTGATAGCGTTTCTTTCCTGACCCGTGAACGGAAGTATGGAACATTTTTGCGAAACTTTATGCTGCCCGACCATGTTGAGGTAGACAAAATCAAAGCAAAATATGAATCCGGCGTCCTGGCGATTCGCCTGCCGATCGTCCGGGTTGAAGAAGAAGAATCCGAAGACGATACACCAGATATTTTAATAGACTAGACATTACATTTCAAATTCTCAATTCAGATGAGCAAAATTATAGGAATAGACTTAGGAACCACCAACTCGGCGGTTGCTGTTATGGAGGGCTCAGAGCCTACGGTAATTGTCAACTCCGAAGGGAAGCGCACAACGCCTTCTGTGGTTTCTTTTACCAAAGAGGGAGAAAGAGTAGTGGGTGAACAGGCCAAGCGTCAGGCACTTGCTAACCCTACCAAGACGATTCGTTCGATCAAGCGATTCATGGGAATTACATATGCTGACGGTAAAAAAGATGCAGCTGATGTATCTTATGAAATGGCCAGTGGCAGAAACGGGTTAGCAGTTGCGAAAATCGACGACCGTACCTATACGCCACAGGAGATTTCTGCCATGATTCTGCAAAAGATGAAAAAGACGGCAGAAGATTACCTCGGGCATGAAGTAAAGGAAGCGGTCATTACGGTTCCTGCCTATTTCAATGATGCGCAGCGGAATGCGACCAAAGAAGCGGGAGAAATCGCAGGACTGACCGTAAAACGAATCATTAACGAGCCGACTGCTGCTGCATTGGCATACGGACTCGATAAGCAAGATAAAAACGTAAAAGTAGCCGTATTTGACCTCGGTGGAGGTACCTTCGATATTTCTATCCTCGAACTGGGAGATGGGGTGTTTGAAGTACTTTCTACCAATGGTGATACCAAACTGGGGGGAGACGACTTTGACCAGGTAATCATTAACTGGTTGGCGCAGGAGTTTGGACAGGAGCATAATGTGGACCTGAAAAAAGATCCTAAATCACTCCAGCGCCTGAAAGAAGCTGCTGAGACTGCCAAGATTGAGTTATCCAACTCTTCTCAGGCGGAAATCAACCTTCCTTACATTCACATGGATGCCAGCGGGCCGACTCACCTGGAGCGTACCCTGACCCGTGCGAAGTTTGAGCAACTCGCTGACAAATTGTTTGACAACACGATCAAGCCTTGTCGCGATGCCTTGAAGGCTGCAAAGCTGACCGTAGATGATATCGACGAAGTGATTCTCGTAGGGGGATCTACTCGTATCCCTAAGGTGCAGGAAATTGTGCAGGAATTCTTCAAGCGTGAGCCTAATAAGAGTGTAAATCCTGACGAAGTAGTAGCTGTAGGAGCTGCGATTCAGGGAGGTGTACTTTCTGGAGATGTGAAAGGCGTTCTCTTGCTGGATGTTACGCCATTGTCTTTGGGGATCGAAACTATGGGGGGGGTATTTACCAAGCTGATCGAAGCGAATACAACCATTCCAACGAATAAGTCTGAAGTATTCTCGACCGCTTCTGATAACCAGACATCTGTTGAGATTCATGTCCTCCAGGGCGAGCGCCCAATGGCTGCTGATAACCGTCATCTGGGTAAATTTCACCTCGACGGGATTCCACCAGCACCTCGCGGTATCCCACAGGTAGAAGTTGCTTTCGATATTGATGCGAATGGTATCCTGAGCGTAAGCGCACGGGACAAAGCAACCGGAAAAGAGCAAAAAATCCGGATTGAAGCCTCAACCGGCCTCAGCGATGCTGAGATCGAAAAAATGAAGCGGGAAGCACAGGAGAATGAAGCTGCTGATGAAGAGCGCCGCTCACAAGTGGAAAAGCTCAATCAGGCGGATTCGACCATCTTTACAGCTGAGAAAATGCTGAAGGATTACGGCGACAAAATCACCGAAGCCCAGAAAGCAGGTATCGAAGAAGCAGTCAAAGAGTTGAAAGAAGCCCATGAAGCCAAAGACCTCGATAAGATCGACACGGCCATGGCAGCGCTCAATACCGTTATGCAGAATGCTTCACAGGAAATGTACGCGGCACAAGCACAAGAAGGTGCGGCGCAAGGTGCAGCTCCTGAGGATGTAGCAGACGTAGAAGATGCCGATGTAACTGACGTCGAGTTTGAAGAAGTCGATGAGAAGTAATTCCCGTCTATAGACTTTGTATAAATCATCAAAATGCCTCCGCAGCAATGTGGAGGCGTTTCTCGTTTTGAGGGCGAATAGGACTTTTTAAATGTCTTTGCTCATCCCTTTCGATATCGAATCAAAGGAAACACCTCCCCGGCGGAAAACGCGTTCCGATCCGGAGGCAATTGCAAGAATGCATCGCATAGGAGCAGATTGCGGTGATCACCAGAGCCGTGCCCTTGTTCAGGGGTCGCAACCAAATGTCCCTGTGGATCGCTATGAATGCTTACCTGCATAAAGTACGTAAGGGCCGGCCGAAACTCAACGTCTGTTGCCAGTACCGCAGTAGGGAGCGGGCTTTCGATCCGGCCGAGGCTTTGCCAGAGCCAGGGTTGGATATAGCGATGAAAAGAGACGAAAGACGAAACCGGATTGCCGGGTAAGCCGAATACCGTAACCTGATCCCGGATGCCAAACCACATTGGTTTTCCAGGTCGCTGGGCGATTTTGTGAAAAATCTTTTCTACGCCCAGTTCCTTCAGGACAACCGGCACAAAGTCTGCCTTGCCCATCGAAACACCGCCACTGAGAATGACTGTATCATAAGTAGCCAAAATCTTCTCCAGTTCCCGACGAATCAATTCTTTGGAATCTACGAGGTGATACAGATCGGCTGTATCTACTCCTAATTCCCGTAAAGCGGCTTGCAGGGTATAGCTGTTGCTTCTGCGAATCTGATAAGGGAGGGGAGATTCAGGAATATCAACCAATTCGTCGCCTGTAGAAATAATGGCGATACGCGGCGGAGCAGAAACGAGTACGTTCGCTTTCCCGACTGAAGCTGCAATGCCGATTTCGGGTGCACTGATTCTGAGACCGGGTTCCATGAGTAAGTCTTCTGCATGGCAGTCAGTTCCCTGAAAATGAACATTCTGCCGGGGTTTGATGGATTCAATCTCAATATGAGCGATTTGCTGGCCATTTCGATCTTCTATCCGAATGTCTTCATAGCGAATGACCGTATCTACCGTAGGACCGTGCATGGCGCCTGTCATGATCTCTAAACAGCTTGCCGAATCCTGGAGGGTAGCAGCGGGAGCACCCGCTACCTGCACCTCCTGAACAGGGAAACTGCGAATTCCCTGCTCCCAACTGGCATACTGAATGGCAATTCCATCCATCGTAACCCGATTGCCCGGTGGGAAATCCCGATCCGCATATATGGGCTCCCGCAAAATCTTACCGATTGCCTGATCGAGAGGTACTAAAATGGTGGGCCTCAGCCGGGCGGTGCCAAGAATATGCGCTAAAGCCTGGGAAATGGGGATCATAGGGGAGGAGATTTTGGGAGTGCGGGAGGTCGAGAAAAGGAGCAAGGGTAGGGGCAATTTTCCGCTGCCTCATTTTTTTTGACCTCTTTCCCTCAAAAAAAGGAAAAGAATTGGCCTATTCCCAATTGCCGGTTAATTTTGCGGCATGGCTCAAAAACCCACCATTCCAAAAGGAACCCGTGACTTCTTGCCCGAAGTGATGCTTCGGCGTGAATATATATTCGATACCATCCGGAAGGTTTTTCGGAAATATGGCTATGCGCCCATCGAAACGCCGTCTATGGAGCAATTGTCGGTGCTGACCGGGAAGTATGGAGAAGAAGGCGACCGGCTGATTTTCAAAATCCTCAATTCGGGTGATTTTCTCAAAAAGGCAAAAGACCTCGACGATTCGACTAAGCTCGGCTATCAGATTTGCGACCGTGCCCTGCGGTATGACCTGACCGTGCCCTTTGCGCGCTTTGTCGTCATGCACCAGCACGAGTTGACCTTTCCATTCAAGCGATACCAGATCCAACCGGTATGGCGGGGAGACCGCCCGCAACGAGGTCGCTACCGCGAATTTTATCAGTGTGATGCCGATGTGGTGGGTTCCGATTCCCTGCTCTTTGAAGCGGAATTCCTCGCGATATTTGACGAAGCGCTGAGCAATTTGGGCCTGCCGGGATTCACGGTATTACTCTCAAACCGGAAAATCCTGAGCGGCTATGCCGAGGTCGTAGGGCAGGAAGATAAATTCATGACCATCTGCATTGCGATTGACAAACTCGATAAAATTGGAGCAGATGGAGTCATGCGGGAGTTGACAAATCGGGAGGTGCCAGAAGCAGCAGCGACCCAACTCCTGGAGATGATTGCATTTGAAGGAACAAACGAAGAGAAACTGGCCTTCCTGAAGGGAAAATTTGCGGGATCGGAAACCGGTCTGAAGGGAATTGCTGAAATGGAAGAAGTATTGAGTCTTTCCAGCCAATTTACCACATACAAGGGCACCGTATCATTTGACCTCACGCTGGCGCGGGGCCTGGAATACTATACCGGCTCTATCTATGAAGTGAAAGCGTCAGGCGTATCAATGGGAAGCATTGCAAGCGGAGGTCGGTATGACAATCTGACGGGTGTGTTTGGCGTAAGCGGATTGTCGGGGGTGGGAATCTCATTCGGTGCCGACCGGATCTACGATGTAATGGAGGAATTGGGCCTGTTTGCCGAAATGGACTCCGCTACCAGTAAAGTATTGCTCGTCAACTTTGGTGGGGAAACCTTTCTCCCTTCTCTGAAAATCCTGAATGAGCTTCGTACTGCCGGAATTGCAGCAGAGTTATATCCTGACACAGTAAAAATGAAGAAGCAGTTCTCCTACGCGGATCGGAAAAAGATTCCTTATACCCTCATCATAGGGAGCGAAGAGTTGAAAGCCGGTGCCTATAAACTCAAGCACATGCAAACCGGAGAGCAGGAGACCTTATCGATGGCAGAAATTCTCCAACGATTAAGCTGATTTTTGCTGACATATACCATACAATCGAGGTGGCTGAAGCCTGTAAATAAGCCCGGAAGGGGAATCGTATAAATGCTGATTATTTACGAGTTCATTTTTCATTTGCCCTGTTTTGGTAGCGATTTACTCACCGAGAAGAAGCCCATCCAGCAAGAAGTGATGAGTTGTTTTCTGATGTTGGCTTTTCGATCCCTTATGCGTACCTTCGCGCTCCCATTGGTGAGAAAAGATGACAGCCTGATTAAGTCTCCTTTTTTGGCAGACTAACTGACATTTTTTCATCTGAAAATGGCCGATTTCCTCCTGGTTGGGAAATATTGTCAGAATGTCAGTGCATGGCATAGAATTCGGAAGACAATGAGAAGAATTTACTATTCATCAACATCTACAACAAAACCGCTATACAACTATGGCTCTTAACATCAAACCATTGGCTGACAGAGTGCTGATCGAACCCGCACCAGCTGAAGACAAGACTGCCTCCGGGATCATTATCCCTGACACTGCAAAAGAAAAGCCGCAGAAGGGAACAGTCGTAGCAGTAGGTCCTGGAAAAAAAGATGAACCTACTACTGTAACAGTAGGAGACACTGTGCTGTACGGGAAATACTCAGGTACAGAAATCAGTGTTGAAGGAACTGACTACCTGATCATGCGGGAGTCTGACATCCTGGCTGTAGTATAAAGCCCACTCACTCAAACCTAAGACAATTCAACAAAAAATCATCTCAGAGAAATGGCAAAATTCATAGAATTTAATGTTCAGGCCAGAGACCGCCTGAAAAGAGGAGTAGACGCGCTGGCAAATGCCGTGAAAGTTACACTGGGTCCTAAAGGCCGTAATGTTGTAATCGATAAGAAATTTGGAGCTCCTACCATCACGAAAGATGGGGTTACAGTTGCAAAGGAAATTGAACTGAAAGATCCTGTTGAGAACATGGGTGCTCAAATGGTGAAGGAAGTTGCTTCTAAAACTGCTGATATCGCAGGTGATGGAACAACAACTGCAACTGTTCTGGCACAAGCCATGGTTCGTGAAGGCCTGAAAAATGTTACTGCCGGAGCTAATCCGATGGAACTGAAAAAAGGAATCGAAGAAGCTACCAAGGTGGTTGTAGCAGAATTGAAAAAATTCTCCAAGTCAATCAGTGATGCGAAAGAAATCGCGCAGGTAGCTACCATTTCCTCCAACAACGATATCGAAATCGGTGGAATCATTGCAGAAGCAATGGACAAGGTAGGAAAAGACGGGGTTATCACAGTGGAAGAAGCCAAAGGCCTCGAAACTTACCTCGAAGTAGTTGAGGGAATGCAGTTTGACCGCGGATACCTTTCTCCTTACTTCATCACGAATCCTGACAAGATGGAAGTAGATCTCGAGGATCCATACATCCTCCTGTTTGACAAGAAGGTTTCTCAGATGAAAGACCTGCTGCCCGTATTGGAGCAGACCGTTCAAACAGGTCGTCCGCTGTTGATCGTAGCAGAAGACGTAGATGGAGAAGCACTTGCTACCCTGGTTGTCAACAAGATTCGCGGCTCGCTGAAAGTAGCTGCAGTTAAGGCTCCTGGATTTGGCGACAGAAGAAAAGCGATGCTCGAAGATATCGCGATCCTCAGTGGAGGTACCGTTATCTCTGAAGAGCGTGGATATAAATTGGAGAATGTAACCCTCGACATGCTGGGTTCTGCCAAGAAAATAACCATCGACAAAGACAATACGACTTTGGTTAACGGAGCTGGAGAAGAAGACATGATCAAAGCGCGTGTCAACCAGATCAAGAGCCAGATCGAAACCACTACTTCTGACTACGATCGTGAAAAGCTTCAGGAGCGTCTTGCCAAGCTTTCCGGTGGGGTTGCAGTTATCTATGTCGGAGCTGCTACAGAAGTTGAAATGAAAGAGAAGAAAGACCGCGTAGATGATGCCCTTCATGCAACCAAAGCGGCTGTGGAAGAAGGGATCGTACCAGGTGGTGGAGTTGCCTTGGTTCGCACGATTCCTGCTATCAGCAAAGGAAAAGGCGGCATCAACGACAAGTACCTGAAAGGAGACACGGGTATCGGTGTAGCCATCGTTCGTCGTGCACTCGAAGAGCCGCTTCGTTTGATCGTGGAGAATGCAGGTCTGGAAGCAGGGGTAATCCTGAACAAAGTTATGGAAGGCACGCAACTCGACTACGGCTTCAATGCACGTATCGAAGAGTACCAAAACTTCTTTGAAACAGGAATCATTGACCCTACTAAAGTAACGCGTAGTGCATTGGAAAATGCTTCTTCGATTGCAGGTATGTTACTGACTACCGAATGTGTCATCACGGATGAGCCTGAGCCAGAAGGTGGCGATGCAGGACATCATCATGGTGGCGGAATGCCAGGTGGCATGGGCGGCATGATGTAATCCAATCCGATTGGACATATAATATCAATAAGAGACAGGCTGCCTCCATTGGCAGCCTGTCTTGATTTCGGATGTAGCGAAAATTTTCTATATTAAGGAGAATCACTCGCAAACTCCCAAAACCCAGATGTTATGGATCCTTTCACTGGAATCATCGTTGCACTTCTGATCGCAGGAGGTGCCTATTTTGCCTATTGGGCCACCCGAAGAGTCATGACTCAAAAGGAGGACAAGGTCCGCAGTGCGCGCAAAAGGAGTAGAAAAAGATAGCTTTTCTCCTTGCGTAAATTCCTATTTCTCCTCAATATTTTTTGTACCTTTGAGGACAAGGATTGCATTTTATTTAAGCTATAAAAAGAATGCCGGACATTCCACCGATTAAGCAGCGAGAACGAGCAGAGGAAGTGAAAAATATCTTCGCCGGCTATCTCGATACCAAAGGGCAGCGAAAGACGCCTGAACGCTTTGCGATTCTGGAGGAAATCTACAACCGGTCAGATCATTTTGATGTGGAGTCCCTGTACATTCACATGAAAAATAAAAACTATCGCGTGAGCCGGGCTACGGTGTATAATACACTGGATTTGCTCGTGGAATGTGATTTGGTCAAACGCCATCAGTTTGGAACTTCCCAGGCTTTGTATGAAAAGTCATATGGGTACAAGCAACATGATCATTTGATCTGCTCAAAATGTGGAAACGTAATGGAATTTTGCGATCCACGTTTAGGCGAAATTCAAAAAACGATAGGAGAGATATTCGACTTCAAAGTGAGCCATCATTCGATGACCATCTTTGGGGTTTGTAATGATCCCGGATGCACGAAGCAAAAGAAATGATGGGCGGGGTCAACTTACTTTTAAGTATTTAATCGCATGGAATTTACGTTTTCAACTTCCGGAGATATCGGAATTTACCACTTGAAGGGGAATTTGATTGGAGAAACCGATGGAATTCCGATTACGGAGTCTTTTAGCGAAAAACTCGGGGAAGGAACCCGCCAGTTTATCATCGACTTACAAGAACTTCAGCATATCAACAGCAGTGGCCTCGGGGTATTGATTACCCTGCTAACCAAGGCCCGCAAAGTCGGTGGCGAATTGATGTTGGCCAACCCTTCTGACTACATCAAAAACCTGTTGTTGATTACCAAACTCAACACCATTTTTCAAATTCATGCGTCGATGGAAGATGCCGTGAGCATGTATGCCAATTGACGTAGTATCCAATCCATCCGTATAAAACCACCAAAACATGCCGATAGACGTATTGCTTGGGCTGCAATGGGGAGATGAAGGAAAAGGGAAAATCGTAGATGTGTTTACTCCACACTACGATATCGTTGCTCGTTTTCAGGGCGGCCCCAATGCCGGACATACCATTGTCTTTAATGGAAAAAAGTATGTGTTGCACCTCGTTCCCTCTGGAATTTTTCATGACGGAACGACCTGTGTGATAGGAAATGGCGTGGTAATAGACCCCGTTACGCTCAGAGGAGAAATCGAAACCCTGGAATCCTCCGGAGAGCATATTCGCCACCGGATTGTGATCTCCCAGCGTGCGCATTTGATTTTACCCACTCATAAATTGCTCGATGCCGCCTCTGAGAAGGCAAAAGGAGATAAGAAAATCGGTTCTACCCTGCGAGGTATCGGCCCGACTTATATGGACAAAACCGGCCGCAATGGATTGCGGATAGGAGACCTCCTCAGCCCTGATTTTGAGCAGAAATATAAGGCCCTGGTTGAAAAACATAAGGGCTTGTTGAGCCATTATGATTTTGAATACGATCTGGCAGAGGCTGAGGAACAGTTCCTGGATTCCCTGAATTTTATCCGCAGCATGCGCCTCGAAAATACAGAGCACCTCCTGAACCAAGCCCTGAAAGCAGGGAAAACTATACTGGCCGAAGGTGCACAGGGAACCCTGCTGGATATTGAGTTTGGTTCCTATCCTTTCGTAACCAGTTCCAATACGATCACAGCAGGTGCTTGTATCGGCCTCGGCGTTCCCCCTACCCAGATTGAACGCGTGTTTGGCATCTTTAAAGCCTACGCGACACGTGTCGGGAGTGGCCCATTTCCTACCGAACTCGATAATGAAGCCGGGGAACAACTCCGGGAAGCCGGAGGCGAATACGGTGCGACAACCGGGCGGCCTCGTCGTTGTGGCTGGATAGATCTGCCTTTGTTGAAATATTCTATTCAACTCAATGGCGTAACGGATCTGATCATGACCAAGGCGGATGTATTGTCAGCTGTACCCGAAGTACTTGCCTGTACCGCTTACCGGATGCCTGATGGTACGGAAACAGATGTTGTCCCTTACGATTTATATACCCCGTTTGAGACAATATTTGAAACGCATCCCGGCTGGAAAGAAGACATCACTGCTATGCGGGATAAGAGTCAGTTGCCTCAGACTCTCAACGATTATATCCAAGCACTGGAAACCTATCTGGAAGTCCCAATTTCTTATGTATCCGTCGGTCCTGACCGGGAGCAGATTCTGGAAATGAAGGAAGCGATGCGGGTAGGATAAGTTATACGATTTGTTAGAAAGAGGCCTGTGTGATTTGTATTGCACAGGCCTCTTTCTGTTGTTCGCAGGCCCCGATCTGCGGATAAGGTCTGTTACAAACTATTCCTCTAAATCATTTCGCAAGCTCTTCCGAATCAGTTTTAATGCCCAGGCATAATGGCTGGAAGTGGCCGAAATCAAGTAAGCCCCAAGTGAAGTACTGCCAGTCCATTTATTGCGTTTCTTCTCAAATAACTCTTCGGTACTGTGTTGCCGAATGATCGTTTGCAGATCCGTAAAAGACTGATTCAGGAGATCCCTGATGGTGGCCAGATCGGTGTGTTGATAGTACGCCCAAATCTCTTGATTCAGAGCTGGAACCGTTTTCCAGGTATATCCGGTTGCAGGCATATCAGGTTTTTCGCCAGCCATCCCTATGCGATACCAATCCAGCATCATCATGTGCCAATGGTGCAGATGTGCCAGAACATCCCGAATGTTCCGATTCAGCGTTCCGGGCTTAAAGTCAGATGCTTGAGTTGATTCTGGCAAGCCATCGATGTAGGTAGTTAGTGCCTGGAAATTGTGCTGGCTTAGCTCAAGGAGTTCTGATTTTGTTTGGGGCCTGGGCATAAGAAGAAGAAAGATAGTAGAAGGAAGATATAAGAGGGAAGCGGAAAGGTATAAGTCAAAAGACTCAGATTTTATAATTATTCCATGTAGGGAGAAACGGATACTTCCAGAATCTCGATTAATTCTGCATCCATATAGGGATACTCATCCGGAATGTCAAGTACAATAATGTCCCTGGCATCAGCAACTTCGGGAAATCGAGCCAACATCCGCTGTTTATGCTTTTTTTCCATCGCAAAAATGATATCCGCCCATGCGAGCAGTTTCGCAGATACTTTGATACGCGCAGCGGGAGCCGTACCCGCAGATTTAATCTGGTGATCCTGATGATCCCGGAAGATCGTTTCAGCCGTTCGGCTTCTCCATTTATTTCTACTACAAACAAAAAGCAGATTCACGTTCGATAATTTCTGTTAGCGAAAAAAAGGGTATTATGAGAAGATCGAAGGCTTTCTCCTAATATCTGTAATCTATCCTCTTAATACTTTCTTATAGCGCCTTCATACGATTATTGCGCTTGTTATGCTCAACTTCTGCTAAGCCCAAATGCTCCATCAGCGGAGGAATATACATCCCAAACCGGCCTCTGAAATTCTTTTTTAAGCCATACCAGCCGCCAACTGGATTTTCAGGAGAACGGCCCCAGTGTTCGACAGTTCCTTCCTTGGTGGATACTTTTTCATCTTTACTTCCCAGCAGCATCCAGTCCCCATGCTTCACCAGCATCTCATGCAAATCCGCAAGACATCTGATATCATAGTGTAAGATGGTTTTGCCAACTGTGCAGACGAGGATTTCCTGCCCGTCTTTTTCAGCCACATGCATGGTATATTCCGAAGACAGAGGTGGGGTTTTTAGGGTCAGGGGGTTTTCTTTCGTTCCAATTTTTGTGCGGTAGTCCATGGGTATGATGTTTACAGGTATGAACGATAGTGCGCTACAAGAAGTTTTCTATCTGTCCAGTGATAACTTTGAAAGTGAATTTGCCTATTCTTTGATCAACATAAAAGAAAAAATTTACCTGGAAATCATGGGTGGAAAGGCTGTATAGGGTGCCTTTGAAGCAGGTAGTGGTCAGGCGATTGGAATCGCCTGACCACTACTCCCCACCTATTTAACAGCAGCGGCTATTTATTGTTAAACGTACCGGTAGTGGTAGGGGCAAGATTTGTGAAATTATCCTTTCTCACATAGCCTTCAATTCTGACTTTTCGGTAGCCACCAGCTTCTGCTGCCCGTATGCCTTCAGGGGATGCAGTTACAAAATTATCCTTACGGGCATCATGGTAATACAACCAGAGAGGTTTGTATAGATGTTTGTACGGTGTCTTTACGGTACGCAATACATAGCCTTCTATGCCAGCTTTTCGATACCCGCCCGCTTCGGCAGCGCGTATTCCTTCCGGGGAAGCAGTGGTAAAGTTGTCCTGCCGGGTAGCATGGTAGTATAAATATAAAGGAACTGCCTGGCCTTCAGAAGAGCTTGACTTGTTCAACACATATCCTTCAACCCGGACGAATTTGTATTTCCCACGTACGGCATTGTTTTTTCCGGTTGGACTCGCGACACTGAAGTTATCTTTCCGGGTCCCGTTCCAATAGAGTTCCAATGCTTTCCCATACGTTTGTTTAGGCGGGGCGGTATGGCTCGCTGCCTGAAATTTGAACATCTGTGCGGAGCCTCCTTTGAGAGAGGCTACCCGGATATTGGTTCCATTTTCCTTGAGACCTCCCTGTACATCTAAATTCAAGTCTCCCAGTTTCGAGCGGATAAAATAGTAACCATTGCCTGCATCCAGCAATCTCCACTTTTGCGCATCCGAGCCATTTTTTGCGTATTGCCAAACATTGGCACCTGGATTTGCACTCCCACCCTCAACGTCCAGGACCATATTGCTTCCTATATTCAATACATAATAATATCCCGCACCCGCACTTTGCAGACGAAATTTTTGCGACTCGGAATTGTTGATTTGATTCTGGAGCACATTCGCCTTTGGATTCAGACGGCTACCGCTAATATCAATCGCTTTGCCGCTATGTCTGGCAACAATCAGCCAGGGACTGGTGGTCAATTCTGTGGGAACGGTAACGGCATACAGTTTATTAATCGCTGCCACATCTCCTGGGCTCATCCCCTGGCGTTGACCAAAGGTGGTGCAGGTAGTACTGGTGATCGTAGGCATCCCGTTTCTGCTAAAGGCAAAGGCAGAGTAGTGCATGAGAGAATTACAGTCGTATTCGCCGATATCGATTCCATCAGAGGTGTGGCGCTCAAAATTATGTTTTTTGTCAGGTTCGATATTGTCCCATCGGATGGTGATGTTGTCATCTCGATCTGCTCGTGATTGTTCGTGCCACAGCCCAGCCGTATGCAAAATCTCATGGACGATACTGCCAAAGCCACAATTGCCAATATTAATTTGTTGTTGTCCGCCGCTTTTCCCCACTCGAGACCAGCAGCCATCCCCTGTGATGAAGGTCGTATAGTCATTTTGGTTGCTGCGGGGCACTAAGCGGAGATTAGTTTGTTCCTGGATATGCTGAATGGCCTGCATAATGGCCTGTTCCATGGGATGTCCGCTTTCGATCGTATAGGGAATGATGCCATCTTTCCATCGGTAAGTATCGCCGTCAATGGCTACTGCTAATTGAAAATCCCCGGAATACAGATGGCTGGACCCCAATACGATATCGCCTTCCATGACTGCCATGCCATCGACGAATTCCATAGAGACCATTTTTGCCTCTGTATGGAAGGGGAGATAGGCTTTCGCTTCCTTTTGGATACGTTCTGTTGTACTGGGATTAAATAATTCGGTAGAGGCGTTTTGGGCGAAAGAGTTTGTTAGGGTAAATACTGAGAGAAAAAAACAACACATTAGGGATTTGAGCAGAATAGGCTTGCTGCTCTTCTGCTTTTCGTTTTCATCCTGGGTTTTCATGATATAGGGATTAAGTTGAATTACAAATTAGGATACAGAGAGACTTGAAGTACTTGAGAAGCAGGTATGCACTTCAAAAATCAATCATTAGATTCAGTCAAAAAATAGTAACTGTCTCTCAATATGGTTTATGGGGAAATCGTCGAATTCTGATATAGCACGCAGGTACGCGACGCACTGCTATTTCTCAGCAAGGCTTCAATATAGCATAAATTGAAGGAGTTGAAACTTTGGAGAGGGCTTATTTGTTGAACGGGCATTCAGTTCCTCTATTAGGACGAAAAACAAGGCATGTTTTCCATTTTTGGGAAGGGAGCAAAAGATTTCGGATGAGCTAGCCCACATATTTTTCAAACAGGTCTTCCAGTACCTGTTCAGGATGAGCGCATAGTCCCGGATGTACCTTTGAGCTTTGAATGATCGTACTCCGGGTTGCAGTCAGCCACCGAAATCTGCTGGCAGGTTCAAGTTGGGCGATAGCACCTCCTTCCGGTTTGCCCTGACACACCAGGTCCCAGGCCTGTAAATAGGCCGCTAATGCTTCCATATCCACTTCTGGTGAAAAGGCCCGTAATCGGGACTCGTCCAGGTGGTATTTGACCTCGAGGAAATGCTTTCTTTTGCAGAATAGAATAACCCCGACATTGAGAAATTCTCCCCGCTCTACTTTGGGCACAAAGCGCAGGAAAGCGTATTCATATACTTGCTTTTCTTGCATCGCTTGCTTCTTTGGTGAGTGCCTCAAGATTGGAAAATCGCCGGGTGAGAAATTCGACATATATCTGCCGCCTTTCTTCGGGAAAAAGGGAATTGGAGGAATCTGACAACCAGTCATCGGGAATCAGAGAAACTGTGTGTGCGATATGTTCCGGAGTAATAGCCGCCTGAATGGCTGTGAATGCCTGATCCAACAGAGTAGCTTTTTCCAATAGCACATGGTCTTTGATAGCCGGGAAGGTTCTGCCTGCATGCGCTTCCCAATTGTCCCAGGAATGATGAAAATACAAGCTGGCTCCATGGTCGATCAGCCATAACTCTTTGTACCAATTCAGGAGATTGGTATTGCGAGCTGTTCGGTCAATGTTGGTAATCAGGCTGTCCAGCAACACAACTTTGGAAGCTGACAAGGCATCCGCTACGGAGACCAATGGGTCGTAGGTAATAGATCCGGATAAATAGTGGAGCCCCAGGTTTAGGCCCACGCTAAATTTCAGGAGGTCTTGAATCTCTTCGTCCGGCTCAGACTTGCTAAACGAATCATCGAGATTCATAAAGACCAGTTCCGGCACTTTCAGGCCCATGAGTCGTGCGAGTTCTCCGCCGATGAGCTCGGCGATAAGCGCTTTGGTCCCCTGACCTGCACCCCTGAATTTCAACACATAGAGAAAGTCATCATCGGCTTCTACGATGGCAGGCAGCGACCCGCCTTCCCGCAAAGGCGTTACATATCGGATGACATTCACTGTACGTAGCTCCTGTTTTTCCATGGGACCAAGATAGTATATTCAGGCCAGTTTTA
>CAYGTH010000050.1:0-24198 GCA_964352745.1 uncultured Bacteroidia bacterium | reverse complement strand
CGTATCAAGTACGGGACAGGCTCCTCCAAAGGGAAACAACGCGCTATTCTTGTCTCTCTTCCGTCTTCTGTCTCCTGTCTCCTCCTACTCAGCGTCCAGCGATAGATTTCCCCAGTGATTCGAGGTAGGTAACCAGATTCACTAATTCTTCCACAGACATGGTCGTATGCAAGCCTTCTGGCATCAGAGAGATGTCCATTTGTTCTTTTTTGACAATTTCATCCACCTCATAAGTCTGTGTGATTCCTCCATTCATTCGAACTGAAATAGCAGTCTCTGTTTCACTGCTGATAAATCCGGAAACCACGGAGCCATCTTTGAGGGTAATCAGGTATCCCTCATATCCGAAGTTGATTCCTGCACTCGGATAAAAGATTGCGGCGTAGAGGGCCTCTTTGCTGAGTTTGTTGCCAATCTCGGATAGGTCCGGGCCAAAATTGACGCCTGCCCCACCTACTTGGTGACAGGTAGCACAAGTTCGCTCAAAAATAAGCTTTCCGGCCGCAATATCACCAGATTGGGAGATGAGTTTCTCTACAGCCGGGAGTTTCGTATCGGCTATTCCCTCATCTAAATAAGTAGCAGCCTTAGGCCGGAGACTCTTATCGATCGAACTGGTCAGGCGCACCGCTGCGACCTGCACCAGGGCATCGGGAATCTCACCCGCTTCCAACAGGCGCATCAACTGGTGTTCGCCGCTCCAGCCACTCCCTAAGGCCTGAACAGCAGCCTTACGGAGTGTCAGGGGTCTATCTGACTCCATCATGAGATCTTTCAGCATTTCACGGGCCTTGCTGTTTCCCAGGCTCCCCAAAGCATTGATCAATCGGTTAGCTTGTGATTCAGACGAATCCAGCACGGCAGAGATTCCATCTGTCTCATTAAATTCCAGCAAGAGGCGAATTGCATTAACCCGCAAGCTATTATCTTCCTGATAGATCGCCATATTGAGCAAACGAGGTGCCTGAGAGCGCATATCCTGACTTTCCACAATTGCCAGATATTCTTCTGTTCCCACCATTCCATCCAGGGAGCGCTCCAACGATTTACTCAATCGACGGGAATCCCTGATATATTCAGGGTCAATATGAGTAAAGGCGATCCGGTTGATCAGGTCTTTTTTGGGATGTTTCAGGTCAATCAAACGGGCTAGTGTCTGGTTTTTTCTATCGTTCTCATGGAAATCAAATCCCCGGAAATATCGAGCCAGATCTGCTTCCCGGGTAGTAGTGTCCTTAATCATCGTAGCCAGCAATGGGATTGCTTTTTTTGCACGAAGTCGCCAAACAATATCTTTACCCTCCGGCGTATTCCAGTTTGAGTCCTGCGTTTTCATCCAGGCCTTAAAACAGGCGTCCGGATGCAAGTCAGCTCCTATTCCGAGCGCTTCGAGGTACCAGCGATCCCCTACTACATACTGGGCGGCAAGTCTTGCCCATAATTCAGCAGCTTCCTCTGTTTGATAATGTCTCAGTGCAATCAAGGCTTCTCTTCTCACTTGTGGGGAAGTGTCCTTCACAAGCCGATGTACATAATCCGGTACTTGCTCCGGCAATAATTGCCGCGCTGCCCGTAAAGCCGTTATCCGGATATCCGGATGTTTGTCCCCAATTGCTTCGTCAATATAGGCCTGGGTCTTACCCGGAATTCGGGCCAGTAACCACAAGGCTCTCGCCCGAAACCGTGGGTTTTCATCTGCCCATAATCCCTGTAATGCAGGCTCTCCTCTTTCCCGCCATTCAGCAAATTGTTGCCAGGCGAGATACCGGGTGGCCATATTGGGACTTTTGAGTGCTTCAAGAGCAGCAGCTGGGGTTTCGATATCCAGATTAGGCTTTTTGTACACATGTCCGGGAGGGGCAATCCGAAACAGCCTGCCTCGTTCCTGATCTCCCATTTTGTGCCCCCCTACCCCGGGATCATACCAATCCGCTACTACCAAAGAACCATCTGGGGCTACACATACATCCGAAGGTCGAAACCAATTGTCCCGGGCACCTTTCAGGATATTTTCAATCCGGGCTTTGTAGCCTGCCCCTTTCACTTCAGCAGGATATGCACGTACTACATTCGGACCGGCATCGCAATGCACCGCCTGCCCCTGAAACCGCTCAGGTAACAAGTTGCCTTCATAGACAGCCATGCCTGTAGGGGAGCCTGCTCCGGTTTGGAGGAGGTTCGGTACAACTCCGGGATCATTGAGGTGCCAGTGGCGTTTGGGAATTTCTTCATGCATGCCCGTCCGACGATCCCGCCAGCCTGCTCCGGTCATTTCATCCCGATAGCCATAGTTGCCATATTCCATGACATAGTTGATTCGCACGCCCCGGTTTCCATCGTCGTCATTGTCCGATTGCCACATACCGCCATAGGAGTCCAGGGCAACTTCGTAGTTATTCCGAAAATTATGTGCGAGGACTTCGATGTTACTTCCGTCCGGTTCACATCGAAAAATCATCCCTTGATGAAAGGGTTTTCCGTTTGCTGCTACTTCATATCCGTGGATGTCTGTTAATATTTCCCCTGAAGGATCAGTAAGTTGTTCGCCGGCATTTCCATAATTAAAATACAACCTGCCATCCGGTCCAAATACAAATGCATGCATCCCGTGATCGTGCTGCTCTCCTTTGATTCCGGTAAACAGCGTTTCTTTTTTATCAGGCTGGTCGTCGCCATCTTCATCTGTAAAAATGAACACATTCGGACTTACCGAGACAAATACCCGGTCTCCCAGCACCGCAATTCCTAATGCAGAATTGATATCCGTCCCCTGATAAAACACGGTACTCTTATCAATCGCCCCGTCTTCATCTGTATCTTCCAAAATTACGATTCGGTCTCCTTCGTCCCGGGTGGGATTATCGGGATTGAGGTGAAACCGATAATTGTAGGCCTCACACACCCAAATCCGGCCCCGGGCGTCGATGTCAATATTGGTCGGATTGATCAACCAGGGCTCACTGGCCAGCAGTTTTGCTTCCAGCCCCTCCCCTACTTCTAGTCCGGCCAGGGCATGTTGGGTCATTCGCTTTTGCGATTCCGTTAATTCTGCACCTTCGCGTGTTAAGGAGGGCGTACAAGCGATTACCCCTAAAAGGATAATTGCAGCAATCCCGACTGAATGGATCAGGTATTTCATAGCTAATAAGATAAAAGAGATTAGACGATAGACAACAGATTGCAGACATCAGATAAAAGACAGTAACCGCCTGTTAATCAACAGGATTCAATCGCTGGGCTTACTCCGAAGATCTGTTTGCTACTTATTATACATCACAAATTTTTATACTCGCCTCAAGGGAAGCCAATGGATCGTCTGATTTTGGGACGAACTCCTGACCTACAAATCCGGTATATCCGGTTTCCATGATAGCACGCATAATCGCGGGATAGTACAACTCCTGGGTATCGTCGATCTCGTTACGTCCTGGTACGCCGCCGGTGTGGTAATGTGAAATCCATTTGTGGTGCTTGCGAATTGTAGAAATGACATCTCCTTCCATGATTTGCATGTGGTAAATGTCATACAAGAGGCTGAAGTTATCCGATTGAATTTTCTCGGCCAATTCTACGCCCCATTCCGTATAGTCGCACATGTAGTCCGGATGGTTTACTTTACTGTTGAGCAGTTCCATCACAATTTTAATATCGTGCTTGGCAGCTATTTCCAATACCGGGTCCAGCCCGATTGCACAGTTTTCCAATCCCTGGGCATCAGAAATTTCGCCCCGATTTCCAGAAAAACATATAACCTGCGTGATTCCATGATCAGCAGCTTTTGGGATAATTGCAGAAAAGTCTGTTAAGAGTTGCGCGTGGTTTGCAGGATCATTGAATCCATCCTTGATTCCCAATTTACTGCCGAAAGAGATCGCACAAGTCAAATCATGCTTGGTGGCTATTTCGTATTCTTCCGGCCATAGCAGTTCTACCGACTTCAGCCCATAATCCTTGGATGCTAAGACTAAATCTTCGAGTTCGATATCCTTGTAACACCAGCGGCATACGGAGTGGTTAATGTTTCCCTTTAAGGCTTCTGCAATTGCGGCTGCTTCTTTGGCGGACTCGGAAGCGCTGGTTTCCGAACAGGAGGTTCCTAATGCCAGAATAGCTGCTCCTGTTGCCATTGATTTCAGGGCTTCGCTTCGTGTCATGTGTTTCTTCATCGTAGTAATAGTTTCGGATTAGTTGAGGGCCTGCACAGGTTATAATAAAGGCATGATTGTACCGGCAAGCATAATATCCGTATTTTTTTTGTTTTCTGAACAAATATTCCGGCTCCATTTGGGGGAAATCGGTTGAATTAAATTGAATACATTGTCTCCAATGTGTACATTTTATATTCATCCTTCTTGAATTCGCTCCCTATTCCCCTGCCGATCAGGGCCTGTATATCGTTTCATTTTTCAATGCAGGGGATTCCAAACTGAGTTGGTGTTTCAGCCAATTCTAGGGAAAGTATGGAATCCGTTTCCCTGGCAAAAAGGTTTCCCAACCTGCTCAACTCCCACGTTTCAGTAAAAACACTACTCTATAAGAATCGGTTCGACAAGTTCGTTTTCCTTGTTTGAAGTTCAGCTTCTCTCCTTTCCTACTGCTCTGATTCTTATTACTCAAAAATAATTGCAAAAATCATCAGATATACAATGTACACATTGTGTGAAGTGAAAACATTGTGTACATTGGAAGCCTAAACACACATCCCTCATCATGGCAACGATTATCTCATTTGCACAATTAAAAGGAGGCGAAGGCAAAACCACTACAACCGGAGCGGTAGGCGCTGCACTCTCTCGCCGGGGCTTTCGGGTATTATTGGTTGATGCTGACCCCCAGGCAAATCTCACTTATGGCCTGGACTATAAGGATTTGACGGATCGCACTTTGTATGAAGCGCTTCATGGGAATTTCACTGCCGAGGAGATATTACTCCCTGCAGGCGATTATCAACTGATTCCAGCCTCTTTGAGCCTATCAGGGGTTGAAATGGAACTGAGTTCGCGGATTGGCCGTGAACGGTTGTTGGAGGGACTATTGGCCCCTATCAAAGACAATTTTGACTATATCCTGATCGATTGCCCACCTTCCATTGGCTTATTGACCCTCAATTCGCTCGCGACCAGTGATTATGTAGTCGTGCCGATGCAGTCTGAGATTCATAGCTTACAAGGGCTGAGGAAGATTCTGGAGATCATTCAATTGGTACTGGACAATCAGGTAAATGATCGCATAGACCTGCTTGGCATCGTACTCAACAAATATGATCGTCGCAAAATCCTGCACAGAGATATCTATGAGACCATCCAGGATGAATTTCCAGACAAGTTATTTGGGATCACCATCCGCACCAACATCGCACTTGCAGAAGCTCAAACTGTAGGACAAGATATTTTTGCCTATGATGCCGCGAGTAACGGGGCCCATGATTATGATGTTCTGACCCAGGAAATACTTGATCGTTTGTCATGATTTTTGTACATTGTACTCAATGTGTACATTGAATACATCATCTAATTATACAAAAAGGCCAGATCGTTCATCCGCTAACCCGAAATCATGGCGAAGAAAAGTTTCTTAAAAAGCACCCGTCAAAATACAGGCGCAGGTATTAATTCTATTGTAAAAAACACCACGCAGACTATCCCTCAGGAAGTCGAAACAGCCTCCCTTCCTGCAGAACCTGTCAAAGTGCCTCAAGCAAAAGTACAGGTAATTCCTCCCCAGACTATTGAGGAAAAGGCAGAAGAAGGACCCAGCAGCGAAAAAGGTTGTAAGCCTGGAGATACCCGTAAGACCTTTATTCTGCGAAAAGACCTGGTAGAAAAGATGATGGATATTGCCTATTGGGAACCTGGTAAGATGAAAGACCACGTAAATGCTGCATTCAGCGCTTATGTGGAAGAACATTGGAAGCAAGGGCGACCTGATGGTTTGTAAGCATGCTCTTATCGAGGAATGGGATAATTAGGATACAATGAGTACAGTGTACACATTGTATAAATTCCTCCAACACTGTGGATGCCGCTATTCCATCTAGAATTACTATCCAGAGAGTTGTTTTTCTCAATAATCAACTGAAATCCCCACTGATCCCATTTACTTTCCTTGTGAACTAGTCGCACTAAACCGCATGTTTCATTCCCTTGAGCCAGTATCACTTGTATCCAATGTGTACATTTTTAATCTGGCTTTCTGCAAACTGAGATCCTACAGGTTAATAAGTTCCCAATATCCCAGCACCTCGATTAGCAGTTGTGTGCCTTCTTTTTCACCTCGTGTTGAATTCAACGGTTCCTGCAATATTCAGACAAGCCTAATTAGCATACATTGGATACAGTGTACACATTGTATGCATCTCCCTTTCAAGGCTATTTTCGCACCTCGTCCAAGTAGCTCGGCTAAGAGCCAATCACTTCTCAAGCTTCGCACTTGTTGGTTTGAACGATTCAAATCGATCGTTCGGGCCTCATTTCCTCCCATATAAGCTCTGGATTTCCTCAGGCGTCATTTGGATCTCCCATTTCGAGCAAATGGCTCATGGGAGGAATCAATATAATGTAGATAATGTATATCTTGTACCCAATGTGTACATTTTATTGTCTTTCCCCTGATGCCTCAGCAATCCACAGGCATCCCAATCAACTCCTCTGTCAGTGGGCCTATAGTTAAGTAGATGGATTACTGGATGTATCAGTCAAATAAGGCCTTTCATCTTTATACTAACATTTGTTTACTTACTTATTCGTGAATGCTGTTCACACTTGATCAAGTCTCTGCGATAGCCAAGAGCGTGCATTTTTACCTTGTTGATCCTAATGAGAGGTAGCCAGGCTGGGGTTGCCCAATCGGGATACAATGGATACAATGGATACAGTGTACACATTGATAGCATTTCACTTGCAATTCTCACTTTTCTCCTCAAGCAAAATAAGCCTCACTACGGGCCGATCGCTTCTCAAGATATATGAGGATGGGTTGCTATTCTAAAATTCCTTTATGAGGTCTCAAATCCCTCCGTGAGTATTCTGAAGCGCTCAACTCCTGGAGGATATTCCTGTTGAGAACCCAAACTCCTCCCAAACAGACTTTCTGGGATTTGAAATGTATAGCTTGTATCCAATGTACACATTTCAGGAGTTTCTCTCGTAAGTTCGAAACTTACTCCTCCGATATGCCTGTTGGGAACCCAAACTGTATGACACACAGTACTCAAGTCTTACCGAGTATACAAGCAGCGCGCTCTCACAGATATTACCAGCCCTGGAGGGGCAGGCAGTGTGGATGTGGATATATCAGAGAATACAATGGGTACAGTGTACACATTATTAAATCTTAATTTTGAGACTCCTTTTCCACAACGCAAAATAAGCGCCGCTGCGGGCCGATCGCTTCCCAATCACTGTACGGATTAGATTGCCCGCACCAAAACGATTTAAGGTGCCTCAAACTCCTTTCTGAGCCTTCCGAAGGCTCAACTGCTAGCGGATATGCTTATTGAGCGCCCCATTCACGCTCAAACAGATCTGATGGGTCTCAGAAATGTATATTTTGTACTCAATGTATACATTGTAATTCAGAAATATTCCCATTCAACTGCCCCCAAAGCATTGATCGGAAAGGGTTTTCTGAAGTAATGCAGTTGTACATTGTGTACACATCAAGCTGCTCGCATTTGGAGATTGATGATTTACAGAATTGCCCAGTCGGGTAGGGGAGGAGCTGATGATATGCAAGAGAACTCTGTTGAATACATTGGATACAGTGTACACATTTGACTTTGATTTCGAAATCCATACTGTCTCTTCCCCAAAAAGCCTCAAGTCAGCTTTGAATCTTTGCCCTTACCCCTGGTATTCATCCTGCGTTTCTGAAATGGGTTTTTTCAACTCGCGGAATCCATCAAGAACTTCAATGAAGGAGTCCTCCTTTTGCAAAATGTATGTTTTGTACTCAATGTATACATTCATCTTGACTTCAATTACCGCTTAAGCAAACATTGAATTGCGCAATCAAGAGCAATTTAATGTCCTCCAGCCATCTCCAAAACGATGAGGGTTCTATCAGAATCAGGCGAATTCCAGGTTACTACATGAATGTATATCTTGTACCGAATGTGTACATTTTACAGGATTAGATATTCAACCCAGGACCATTATCAATTCGTTTGTTGTACCTGTCATGTGAACAGCCGAAAGAAAACTTAATCAGAGAAGGTTTATTCTAGAGAATTCTAATCATGTCCATTAGCAACAAGTCAGGAGGGTTAAGTCGTGAATAGCGACAGCGGTGTGCAAAAGGAAAATAAGGATATGCAGCTACGGGTATTCGTAACACCCTTCCAGCCAAGAAGGATACCCTGATGAAAAGGGGCAATGTACCCTTTGTATTCAATGTGTACATTTAGAATCTTGCTCAAATAACAATACTGGAAAAAAAAGCCTGTACTAGTCAGATGCTGAAGAGTTGAGGCGCAGCTGAACCCATTTCCGAATTGTATCCAGCACTTCCAAATCCACTCGTGCTCTGAATTCGGGATGCATGCGGATCGACGCCGTGTTCAATACATAGTTGAATCCCGAATAACAAGTCCATGCTGAAAGCGGAAGTCCCATATCTTTGGAATCTGTGTATACCTGATGGGCGGCCTCAGAAACAATGCGTTTGGGGAAATGGGTCCGTTGACTGATCGCAGCAGCAAGCTCGGTGACTTGTGCAGGTTCCAACTCGGTAGAGACGAGTTCCTGAAATTGAGCTTGCCATTCCTTGGGTCTATCCAATAGTTCCAGTGCTTTTTCAGAAAACCGGGGGCCGTATCGATTACTGTGTTTTCTGATCCCTGCAAGTACTTGTTGAAATGCCATCAGATTTGCAGTTCCCCGCAACCGAAAAAATCCCTGAGCAAGGGAAAACTTCAAACTGCCATCATAACTATTCGAAACCTCAAGTGTCGGATGTCCGGAATCATCTGGTGCAAAAGCAAAGGCTATCGCTTTTATGATGAAGCTCACATAAAACTTTCGATCGTCAAAATTGAGAATTCGGATATCCAGATTCGCTTCACCATATCGATCGACAAGCGCCTGCCAGATAGGCACGAGGATTTCCCGGTTGCTAATCAGTCGATATCCCTCAGAGCAGAAATGCAAAATCTTCTTTTGATCCGGTAATAGGATTACCCGCTCTTTGTCCTGAACAAAGGAATAACCAGGGAAAAGCTCGTTGCTAGCTATCTGCTTGACGTCAAACAGGATCTCCTCCAGGTCAAAAGACTGCTTTATCTGCTCGGTTTGGGCCATATCCACAAAGAAACTATAAAATTCTTAATTAAGAATTCCTCGCATGAGTTTTTTCCCTGTTGTGATAACTGCTTTCTATGTCAATCAAATCTTAAGTTACTTACTTAAGGGCAAAATAGGTACTGATAATCAGTGAGTTACCCGATTTCAAAGCTACATTAAAATGCATATAATCAATAAGTTGACTACAAGATAATGCAGAATGTAAGCAGAGAAGACTACAACAGAATGCATGGTACCCAAAGGCAACTACAAAAAAATGCGAATTTATCTCCCAAGTAGACTACGTTCATGTGCGCTAAGAAAGCTACAAACATGTGCAGAACCGAAAAAAGTGCGCTACAAAAGAATGCATTTTAGCTATACTTTAAGCCAGGGCTCACTTAAAGTAAAACTTCGCTACAAAAAAATGCAGAATTATGTCATTCAACATCAGGCACTTATCCCCAACTAAGCTACATCGAAATGCATAACCAAAATATACCATTTGAGGGCTTCTTTTTACGCAAGCTTGCTACACATTGATGCAAAACTGCTTAAGTGCGCTACAAGATGATGCAAAAAACGGGCTTAGTAGGCTACAAAAGAATGCAAAAACAAGGAAGTAGGCTATCAGTCGAATACTTTGTATTGTAGTTTAAATGCCCTACATTTATCCCAACAACCCGCTAAGTGTTTGAAAATCATGGACAACAAGGACAAAAAACATCCTGTTCATTATACAGTATTCCAGCCCAACATTCTGATCAATGCCAATACCGATATGCGGTTGGCAGAGACACGTCTGTATACAGAGGTATTGAACTTCAATCATAAGGACTCTCCTGAGCAGCTTATATATAAGGTGCCTTATGAAGCGATTACCCTTCGTACAGATAAGGATGCCATCTCCCGAAATGCAAAGCGGGAGTACATGAAGCTGACCAAACGATTTCAGAAACGGGTCTTCGATCTCGATGGCGATTTTATGAAGACTCACTTTGGAGAGGATTACCCGGCATCGATTGTCGCCTTTCCTACCATCCGCTACCAGGATACCTGTTTTGTCATTGAGATCAACCGATACTTTAAAGCAATCCTGGTCAAGCTCGAACTCGGATTTACCAAAGGGGACATCGAACTACTCCGTCAGTTTATACACACCTATTCTCACAGACTCTATTGGGTGATCCGTCATTACCAATGGCGACCCAATACCAATAGTCTGAAGATCGACCTGGAAGAATTGAAAGCTTCACTGGGTTGCGCAGGGCAGTATGCACGGTTTCAGAATTTCAAGACACGTGTGCTCGAACCGATACAAGAAGAGTTTCGTAGCACCTGGGTAGAATTTGAATATGAGATCGTGCGCGGGGGTAGGGGAGGTGCGGTGAAAGAAATCATCTTCCACTTCAGCAATGACTTTGAACAAACCAAACAACTCAAATTAGGAGCTGCCTATCCCTGGGAGTCTGTCCTATCGAGTTACAATATCCCAAGCCGCGAGATCATCAAGATTCGGCAGCATGTCACCCAGCGTACCGAACTCAAGGAAGGATATTCCTGGAATGACTATTATGTCTCGGCAGTCATTAAACTGGTGCGCGACACCTACATTCGCAAAAACAAAAATAAGAAAGCGGCCAAGATCAAGAACATGGGTGCCTACCTTTTCAAAATGCTCACCGAAGGGTGGCTCATCGATCAGGTAGAAGAAATGCGCAAAGCCGGAGCAGAAGCCATCACCTCACAGTTGGATATGTTTAACCAATACAGCAGTGAGGAAGATTACACGCCGCTCAAGCCCCAGGCACCCAAAGAGCCGTTCCGGACTTCCTATGAGTCCTTTCGGGAAATGTATGAACTCCATAAGGAAGTACACAAAGTCAAGCTTACCGAACATGAATACGCCGCAGACCTCGGCTATGAGATTCACGGCGATTTTGTGGTGAAGGTGAAATAAGAAAATCGCTAACCCATCTGTAAAGTTATCTGACTCTCAATATCATCCGAGGTCATGCATCACCGCCACGGCTGCCGCTTTCCATAGGTCAGCGACCGCCAGAGCCATTCCGCAGGGCCAAAACGAAACCTGCGCAGCCAAAGGGCACTCAGCACCGTTTGGATTGCAAACACGCCCAGTGCCATCAGGAGTAAATAGACAGAACCTACCTTTTCGACATAGCCTGCGCCGACTCCGTAAAAAACCGTGATCCCGATTGTCGTTTGGAGGAGATAATTGCTAAGGGCCATTCGGCCTACCGGAACAAGATGACGGAGGAAGCCTCCTTCACGGCTCGAAAGCCAGATCAGGGCCAAGCCCGCAGCATAGGCCAGGCTAAGTGGCGCAACCCCTATTGCGTGCAAAAAGGTTTTCAGGACATTCATCCCAACCGGTGCATAGCCATTGATAGATTCTCCAATGAGCATAACCCCTACATTCGCAGGAATGCCGATCACCAATCCTATGACCAGCACCTTTCGCAAGGCCGCTTTCCGATCTTGCCAGGATTCCAGCCAGCCTGATTTCACGAGCCAAAACCCCACCAGAAACATTGCGATTACTTTGTAGAATCTTCCGGTATAAATCAAATCGCCATATCGGTAGAACATCCCTGCCAGGTTACCTTTGATATAAGGAACAAAGCCTTCCAGTTTGAGAATGTCGATAATCTCCTCAGGGTTACCAAAATACGTATCCAGAAATCTTCCTGTCCCAAACAAGAGCCAGGCCAGGCTGGCCTTCCCCTCACTTACCCATTTGACCGTATCCCAGAGAATCGGCATCAGCAGGAGACCTATCGCCCACATCAGCAGATTCCGAGGATTCATATTCCGAAACAGAAGCAATGCAAAACCGATCATTGCATAGAGAAACAGGATATCTCCAATCCAGAAGGTAAGGTGAATAAAGCCAATCAACAGCAACCAGCCCAGTCTCCGGGAAAAGAAAGGCACGAAGGAAACGCCCTTGTTTTGTGCCCGCATCAACTGTAAACCGAAACCAATTCCGAATAGCAGAGAGAAGAGAGAATAAAATTTTGCTTCGACAAATATGTGCTCAAAGGTTCTCACATATTGATCCCACACTGCTGTGCTCGATGCTGCCAGCTGAGTTTCATCCATAAAGGAAACCCCTGCAAAAAAAGGGAGGTTGGCAATAAAAATTCCGAGGATCGCAAAACCACGTAGGGCATCCAGGAAAAAAATGCGGCTGTGTTGATCAACCGGTTGGAGTAGGGGAGAGGGCGAATTCATAAAAGAAAGATACAGGGTTGGCAGCCAAGTGCCAAAATCTGATTAGTAAACCCAGGGTAAAATGAATTTTCGACTCCTCCCAGGCAACCTTTTCGCTTCAAATGCCTTATTAGATTAGGCAACTTATTTGGCGGATCACAAGATGTCAATCTCCATTTATTTTTCCCTGATAATGAGGGAAAAAAGGGCTATTTTCACAAATAGTTTTTTCAAATACCCTGAAAACACAAGCCAGATATGAAAAAAGAAATTTACCTCGTTTTACTGATACTGGCATTTTCAGGCACTGTAACTGCCCAAATCTGTGATGGTAATCTGGGGGAGAATATATTTACGGAAGGAGACTTTGGCTCCGGCACTGCTAATATCCTGAGTCCTGATCCTCAAATTGCTCCAGGGTATACCTACGAGTTTGACCCTCCTCCCAATGATGGTACCTACACGATCACAAATAATACAACCAACTGGGGATGGTTTGCGGCGAATTCCTGGGACGACATAGGGGATAACAGTTCAGATCCCAATGGCTACATGATGGTGGTCAATGCCAGTTATGATCCCGGCCTATTTTATCAGCAACAGGTAGATGGATTGTGTGAAAACACCCTATATGTCTTCTCCGCAGATGTATATAACCTGATCCTCGATCTCGGCAAGATTCGCCCTAATTTATCTTTTTTGATAGATGGAGCGGTTGTATTTGGAACGGGCGACATTCCCGAAAACAAGCAGTGGAATACCTATGGCTTCACGTTTACCACCGCTCCAGGCCAGACTTCCGTTATCCTCGCATTGCAAAACAATGCACCTGGCGGCAGCGGAAATGACCTGGCACTCGACAACATTACCTTCCGGCCTTGCGGGCCAGAGGCTTTGATCCTTCCCGAGACTGTCGCAAATATTTGTGAAGACGGATCTCCCATAGACCTCGAAGCGACCATCAATGGTACCCAGTACGCCACCCCCGCAATTCAATGGCAACAGAGTTTTGATGGCGGCCTGTCCTGGGTCAACATTCCCGGTGCGATGGGTACAACCGTTGCCCATACCGACCTCTCGGCAGGCTTGTATCTCTATCGGTACCTCCTGGCCAACGGGCCTGAGAACCTGTCCAACTCCAAGTGCCGGGTCGTATCGAATGTGAAGCTCGTGAATGTCGTTCCGAAATTTTATACCATCACGGATACGCTTTGTACAGGTTCCTCATTTTTGCTTGGGAATACCACCTATTCACAGACCGGAGTCTATGTCGAGAACCTGCTCACCACCCTGGGCTGCGACAGCATTGTTACCCTCAACCTGACCATTCTTCCGGATGCAGATATACAGGCAGATTTCACTGTGGCTAATCCAAGCTGTAATTACCTCCAGGATGGCAGCATCGCCGTCAATACCATTTTCAACGGCACAGAACCTTACACGATTTATATCGATGGGGAATTGAGCACAACAGGCAGCCTGAATAACCTGCCGGAAGGGGAATATACCTACCAGATCACAGACAAGTTTGGTTGTAGCCTGGACACAGTAATTCGCTTACAAACCCCACAGCCATTTCAGGTGAATATCGGTCCGGATCGGGAGTTGGAATTAGGCGAATGGCTGAATATCATTCCGACTCTTTCTGATCCGGCGGAACTATACCAATGGCAATCGGGGGACTCGCTCATCTGTGATACAGACTGCGCAATCCTGAATTGGGCACCCGGTGTTTCTACCACGGTATCGCTTGAAGCCGCCTCGCTCTCTGGCTGCCTGGCATCAGACTCCATGAAGGTAGAAGTAGTCAATATCCGACGGGTCTATATGCCCAGTGCCTTTTCGCCTAATGGAGATGGCCACAATGAATATTTCACCGTATTTGGTTCCATCCCCAATGTCCTGCAAATCGACCAAATGCGAATATTTAATCGCTGGGGCAATGTAGTATTTGAAAACGCTAACTTCTCCCCCAATGAACCTTCATCGGGGTGGGATGGAACCTACAAAGGAAGTACGATTCCGGAAGGGGTCTATGTCTATGTCGCCCATGTTCGCTTTCTGGATGGTGTAACAACCCTGATGACGGGCAGTGTTTCCCTGATTCGGTAAGGTAGTAGTCAGCATGATTCAGTGGTGTCCCCCTCCGCGCAATAGCTGAGGCTGAAAGTATTTCATACCCCCCCCGCAATAAAAACGCTATTACATCCGGGTCAGGTCTTCATTAAAATCCTTGTGCTGCGCTCTGGCGATACTCACCTGATCCTGCAAGCCTTTCAAATAGATCAAATAGCGTTCGATGGCTTCGAGGTTTTCGCGATGACCTGCTCCTTTCACTTCTACCCGGACCTGTTCGCCATTGTTATCGAGGGTGTGTACTAAAAAAGGGATTCCGTTAGTGTCTGAATGGGCTTCAAACAATTTTTTCACGGCAGCAACTAATATTTCCTGCACCGCTCCTGGTTGTATTTCAATCAGGAGAGAAACTGTATCTGATTCGGGCAAATAGGCAGAGGCTTTAAGCAGCTTACTTCTTTCCAAATGGGTTTCCATCCATCCGATCAGGTTGATATTATGAAGGACTCCCGGTGCGTCATTATCATTTCCGAGAATGATCCGATTAGGGGAATAGCTTGCCACCAGTTCCTGAAACAGCTTGCGCTGGCCCATCGCGATATAGCCCCCCATGCTCACATAAACTCTGCGTTCCTGTGCATCCGGTGGAAATAATTGATGGTAAGACAGGGCATCAATCGCACTTTCTGTGGTGATGATTACCCAAAATCCCGGCTCCCATTCTGGCAGATTCGACATCCAGCAGGCATTGGCTCTTTCTGAACCTTTGGCATTGCCGTGATAGCCCGTGTTTTTGACTTCGAGTCCTACTATTTTTTCGTGTCGATACAAGGGGAAAACGGTATTCAGATAGTTCTTTCCCCCTTCTCCGACAAATGCCTGATTGAAAATTCGATTGGCAAAAAAAGGATGATCCAGGGTTGCATCTGTAATCCCACGCCCATGCAGGTAGCTCCGGTCTGTCAGGGGTAGTATTTCAAATTGGGATTTTGGTACTGGTGCTGGATGGGGAAGCGGTGGGGTATTCGGAATTCCTTTCGCATAGCTCCCGAGTTCTGCCCTAACTTTTTTCCAGTCTCCCTGGTTGCGATACAGGGAAAAATCAATGATGGTTCCCCGGTCTTTTTCGTTTTGGGGATTGAAGTAGGTGAAATGTCCGTTGTTTCTATTTCGGGAAATGATGAGGGTCTGCGTTTGTTCCGGATCCTGCACCACCACCTCACTACGGGTCGATTTTTTCTGATTTACCTGATAGCCGTACACCTGCCCGGCAAAGGCAATAAGGTCAATTTCTGTTTTATATTTATCGAAATCGGAATTCATGAGACCAATGAATCTTGAAGGTACGCACTCCCCATTTCGTATATGTTTGAAACGCTAGGATACCCGTTCCATTACCGGCTTACTTTTTCGGAGAAAACTGGGAAACCGGAAGAGTGCTTTGAGGTAGCGTTCGTCAACGAGCCCTACTATCAGAGGCCCCACAGTACCAACGAGTGTCCCGAGGACCATATGCAACCAGAATTGGTCAATTCCGACCTTGATCAAAACGACCCGGGTCCCAGCTGCGAAAATGACATGCAGGACATATATCTGCAGGGAATACCGCCCACAATAGGCAAACATCGAAGCGATCCGGTTGGGTTTTACCGAGATGATAACAGAAAGTCCGATGCTCGCCGCGATTCCAGCCAATGCAGCCAGCGGCCTCAGATCCGTGTAGTAATTGGCCTCTTCGAAGTGGAAGGTAACAAGCAGTAAGCTACCTCCGAGAAACATCAACCATAGTTTTTTGAGGGATACAGAAGCTTTGGCATCTGCATTTCCAATGATAAACACACCCAGTTCAAAATAGATGAAGTGGGATGCCACATTCCCTAATTCCCAGGGAAATTTCACGCCCAATGCTGCCATTGAAATGGCTAAGATTGCCAGCCCCAGTCGAATTTCGGAACCGAGTTTTATCTTCCGAAACAGCAAATCCAGCCCCATGATAATCATCAGGGAGTGCAGGAACCAAAACTGCATAGATCCATTCAATAAAATAGCAGGAAGATCAGACCAAAGTACTTCCGTATTACCGGCCTTTACCGTGATCATAATCATCGTTTGGATGATTGACCAGATCAGGTAAGGATATAATAGATTGGAGAATAAAGATTCGATTCGTTTAGCCATCGGCTTGCGGCTAATCTGCGCAAACCAGCCCGAAAAGAAAAAGAAGACAGGCACCATGAAGGCATAACTCAAGTCAGTAAGTAACGTCCACAGGTAAGTAGGCTCCTGGTTTATGGATTTGAGAACTCCGGAACCCGTATGAAAAATAACAACAAGCAGTATGGCAATTCCTCTAGCGATATCGGGCCAAACCGATCTTTCATTTTGCATAGTCAATTAACAATTTAAACACTTCCTCTTTTAGGGATCTTAGGTTGTTTTTAAAGGCGTTCCCCTTTTTTTCATTTTTGGGCGGGGGGATATTCTCCAATCTATCACCAAATTTTGTTCCAAGATATTAAACTATCTTACCTATTGCAGAATTCTTCCTCCCTGCATAGGAGTCCCATTTTACAACTCAAGGACCAGAACTTCCTTTGGCTCCCGAAAACAACCATATTGAGCTATTTGTTCCCACTTTGAAATATTTCAAAATCGTTGAAATAACTTCTCTCATGTGACAGGCATTACCCTTACTTTACCTCAATATGATACACTTCATCCCCTGATTCTCTCAACGTATAGCCATATCGCTTTACATTTTCGGAATCGCTCCTGCGATATTATAGGATTCCCTCTCATTTTCCAGCCCTATTTTTGACATTTTCTTAGTTCGCAGCCTGAATCTCAATCCTTTACGGGCTTACTTCCGAGCCTCAGCTCTCGCCCGCTTCAGGATTTCCTGGATCAACTCCGACTTGCCAAGGGTATAGGCTTCCCGATCAGATGGGAATCGTTGCATGAGTTCCCGCTTGAGGGCATCATAGCGCTGTGCTTCCTTTTGATTGGCATTCAGGTAATCCCGAAACAAGAGGTGATCCCGTAATTTGGGATTTCCCTCTGGAAACATGTGGATATGGAATTTTACTACGTCATCATCTGTCCGGAAATAATGGCGATCCGGAATGCCGTTATTCCCCTTGTACACATATCCGAGCTCCGTCAAGGGCTCGACACAGGCATGCCCCAAAGCATAGCACTCAATGGAGATGGCCATATCAACCACGGGTTTGGCCATAATCCCCCGAATAGCCGTACTCCCAATGTGTGAAATGTGTAAAACGGGATCCTGAATCCGGTCCAGGATTCGTTGTTTTTCTGCCTGAAATACGGCTGCCCAGGCAGGATCATGGGGGAGAAGTTGTATGGTTCCGCGTTTGAGTCCAATCATGAGGGGGAAGATGGGAGAGGTTAGACTTTAGTAATTAGACAACATACGTTGGATCGAAATCTTTAATAACGGGCCACTATACCTTGCGATTGAATACTGATAATTATCAAATAGATACCGTCTTTCATCTATATACTAACATCTGTCTACTTACTAGCTCCTTTTTCGCTGCTAAACCGCCGAGCCAGTTCATTCCCAGTATACGCTGCCTCCTCTGTGATCTCCCGCAAAAAGGGCAGGGAGCAGTGGTACTGTTTCATCTCCGCTTCTGTTTCGAATTCAACTTCGGCAATCCACAGGACTTCCGTTCCCAGCTCAATCTGATCGATTCCAATGGGCGGGCCTTCCGTATTGAGATAGGCGTAGCGGTTTTTATGAATGCAGGTACCAGCCAAAGCAGAAAAAAGATCGTATTCGGTCTGATTGAGGTAAATCGTTGTCACCCATTGATGACTGCGCATGTCCGGATCAATGGCTACTTTTTTGGTCAATTTATATACCCTCGATTCTCCTTGCTTCACCTGCCGCAAGCGCAGTTGGCTATGAGAGAGGTACTTGTCTTTGATCTCCTTCCGCTCATAATTTTCCAGGCCTACCGGTCGGGCGCTTAATAAAAAACGCCTTTCCCATTCCGGGTGCGCATATTTCCATTTTTTTGTTTCGGGAATTCCGTGATGTTGCATATCATGATCGGTAGGCTGACTCGTCTTATTTTTTCCGCTTAAACACATTCACGGTAATCGAGAATTGCCCCTGATTATTTTGCGGTTCGGCATCATTCACGAGAAAAGTCAGCTGACCCGGTTGTTGCACAAGAATCTGCTTGCGCGCACCAGCAGTTGTCCATTCGCCATTACCTATGGCGACTAACAGGGCTCCGTGGCGATGGCCCTGAACCTTATTATACTGCGTAAGACCGCCAATTCCACCAGGCCCGCCAGCACCGGCAAATACTCCATAAACGATTGAGCCAGAGGCATGGATTTCTACTTTGTCGCCTTTCTCAACCCGGATATCAGTCCGCTTAACACTTTGAACTGACAATTGATAGGACGCCGGACGAGGTTCGTAAGCTACGGTTCCGCCACTGTTCCCCGCCTGGTTATGAGATTGCAGGTGAGCCGTAATGCTCAGGATTGATTTGTGGGTCATATCAATCACCTCAGTCATCAGGTCTTCAATTGCATATTGAATCCGGATATCCGATAAACTATTGGCACTAACCCGATAAAAGCGACCATTCATGGGAATGAGGCAATGGGGTTCTGTCAGGTACGAATGGCTCATCAGGGCATGTGCTGTTGCATTCTGGCTGCCGCCGATATTGAGGGTCGTTCCAGAGATTTCCTGCGTCAGAACCGGAAGATTAGCATTACTGCTTGCTGAAAGAAGGGGAATATCAATCTCCGCCAGGCCATCTTTCCAGCGGCTGCGGGGTTTCCATTCATTCCCAAATGCCTGTCCCCGCATAAACAAATCATCCATCAGCCGCATCATCTCAATCTGTTTGAACGCTTTCATCGCTTCTAATCCGGCAATGGCCTGAGACTGGTTGTGCACCTCTTTAAAATCGCCGATTTCCCGGACCCCCACAAGGTTGTGGGTTGTCGTGATTTCCTTTGTCTGCTTATACAGCTTGAATCTTTCTTCTACCTGCCCATATCCTGATTGAAGGAGCTGTTGCCACTGTTCATCATTCAGGACAGGGTTTTGGTAGTTGTTATTTTGCTCGAATAACTGCCGGACCAGCTGCCGGATATCATTTGCACGACTTTGTGCCAGGTCCAGCGCACTGCCCTTCTTCAATATCCGGGCTATCACTCCAGAATTGAGCGTAACCTGATGACTCATGATCAGGCCCTCGCGATACACCTCTCCACTGGCTTTAAGATATATTTTCAGGGAGTAAGCTTCCAGTGCTTCCTCCTGAATGCGCTGTCCCGTTGTAACATTCGTAGCATAATAGGTCAGCGGACTGACATCACTTTCTATGTGGATGGTAAACTGTGAAGCGGAATCCACCACTTTCCCAAGCGAACGCAGGCTTTGTTCGAGCTGTGCCTGATAGGGTCCCGGTGCGACAGCTACTTTTTCGATCCGATTGATCAGTTCTCCCGGACTGGTGCCTTTTGCAGATTCACGTGCCTGAAACCAGACATAAGCAGGCTTACCGAGGTTCGCAGATTTGAGGGCTTGTTTTCGTGCTTCCGCTGCTTGCGCTATTCGCTGAGCAAGGGTCGCATCGTTAAGGGGCACATGCAAAAAAGTCTTTTTTACTTCGTCGATTGCGGCAAACGTATTTTGCTGTGCAAACAGCCGTTCGATCTGTGAAAACTGAGAGGTAAGCGTTGACTCTCGTTTTTGGAGGTAATAGGCATAGGTCTGCCCAATAATCGCTTGCTGAAAACTATTCCGGTAGGATCGCTGAAACCGGTCATGCCACTGATTGCTCTGTGCGATGGATGCGATTTGCCCGCTAACTCCATCAATGGTTCGCTGTTCTCCCGCCATTAGCCGGTCAAGCACCTCATTCAAAGCCTGCTGATGTCGCGCCTGAATTTCTTGCCGAACTGAGCTGGGTATCTCCTGAAAATACTGGGACTGCTGGCGTTCAAATTGTTGGAGTTCGCTGGCTTTACCACGGGAATCGGCTTGCCCTTCGATCCGCCCTAGTTGCTCCCACAATGCTACTTCTGACAATTCACTCTTTCTACGGGCAATCAGCTCAGTCAAGGCCACCTGCTCAGAAGGCCATAAGGTCATAAATCGGCGCTGTACGGTGCGACTGAGGGTGTGGAGTCGGGTAAATCCCTGCACGCCATCAGAGAGTTGCTCTATCTCCTGAATGAGTTGATGATAGTCTGCACGAATTATGCGATGTCTGGCCAGCAGAGAGGAAGTCTGATCAAAGGCCATATTCCCTCTATCCATCGCAAAGGGATTGCCAATGGGCGAGCGTTGCCAGGTAAAACGGGCTTGGTAGTCTTTGTGCTTGAGGCAATTTTCCAGCGCCTTTGCTACCCGCAGTCGGGTCGAAGCGCTTAATTCCTCAAAAGGTTTGTCAAAGACCGGCACAAAGTATTCATCGGCAAACAGATTGATCGAAGCTGCCTGAAGCCGGTTCATCGGCATTTGGGCCAGATTCAAGTTCGGATATTCATCTGCTACCTGCTGGGTCCATTGAAGGAGACAATCACATTTGCCCTTGGTTCCTTTTGCCTGGTTAAATGCCAGTGGTTGTGCGCTCAGGGGAATAACAAGGCTTATCATCGCGATCAATGCGAGTGTTTTTGTCATGGTGAATACATTAATGGCTCCGAGGGAGGTAGTTAATTTGGGTACTGAACCTTAAACTTACAGATTATTGGGAATGCAAAAAAGTAACTGCTTAGCAGTCTGCTATAGCCCGTGCAGGGCTCAGTAGTTACGCAAAAAACGGAAATACTTCATTTAGGAGTATTTCCGTTTGTAAAAGGAATAAACGATCCCGCGCTATTGCCGGATAAAATCCACATTGGTTCCAATCAGGCTGACGGTGATTTTATCACACTCATTGCCTTCAACCGGAAAAGCAGCACTTACTGCATTGCTGGAAGTAGCTGATGCCGCTTCTACAAACAAAGAATCAGTAGTGACTGAATAGGTTTTTTGGTCCAGAACTTCGCCATTAATTTCGCCTCCAATCAAATCATCATCCGGATCGGTAAAGGTCCCGTCCGTCTTAAATTCTACCACACCGGTCCCGGCTGTTACTTTCCAACTGCCAATAATGTTCTCGCTTATGCCCGGGGCAACACATTCGTCCTCACTACATGCTGAAATCACGAATACCATCCCGATCACTACCAGAAACAACATTTTTTTTACTTGGTTCATACTAAATTGGTTTATAGGGTTAAAAATGAATACAAAGTGAGGCAAACGATCGCTTGCCGGTCAACAGGTAGTAGGAAGGGCTGCAAAACTACCATTAGTTATGGCTCCTTTGCTATAGGCTGAAGGTTTTTTTTTGATAACGAGCAATTCTTCCCTAAAGGCTATCACAAGCCTCTCCACGTCTTCGCGATTCCATCAAAACCAGGTAAGGATTACCGGAGAAAATCTGTACATTCCTTCCAAAAGAACTCACCTACTCAACCCTTGTATGATGAATGTTTTCTCCATTTTCCACACTTCTTCCCGAATTCTTAGTTTTTTCCTGATAATTGTGATGACATGTGGCAGTTCGCGGGGTGCTATCCGACTGCCCCGTATCATCGGTTCGGGTATGGTTTTGCAACAAAAACAAGTTGTTCCCATCTGGGGCTGGGCTTCTCCTCGAGAGCGAATCACAATTGAGTTCAATGGACAATTGATCAAAACCCGAGCAGGCAAGGATGGAAAATGGCGGGTAGAATTGGCTGCAATGGAGGCAGGAGGCCCCTTTGTCATGACCCTTTCCGGCAAAAATACCCTGACACTTGATGATATTTTGATTGGGGAAGTCTGGATTTGTTCCGGCCAATCCAATATGCAGTGGACCGTTTCGAGCAGTAATGATGCAGAGCAGGAAATTGCGGCCGCCGATTATCCCAACATTCGGCTATTTTCAGTAGAGCGGAAGATTCAACTTGTACCAACAGACGATTTGGCCAAAGGAGAATGGCAAGCCTGTTCCCCTACAACTCTCCCTGATTTTTCGGCGGTGGCCTATTTTTTCGGACGAGATCTGCAGGATAACCTGCAAGTCCCAATCGGCCTGATTCACACCTCCTGGGGCGGCACTAATATCGAAACCTGGACCAGCGGCCCCACCATCACGCAAATCGAGGGCTTTGAGCAATCTACAGAGGGGTTGACAGTTGAAGCCATGCAAGCGATGAAAGCAGAACAAGCCGCACGATTCCAGAAAATCCTGGACGAATTTGGAGATTCGGAAGGGGGCATTGAAAATGGGAAGGCGGTCTGGGCAGCCCCCAGCCTCGATGAATCGGACTGGAAAGAAATGGAAGTGCCCGGCTTGTGGGAAGGGAAAGGACTGGATGGAATAGATGGCGTGATTTGGTTTCGAAAAACGATCGCGCTCAGCGAAAGTGCGGCAAAAACGGACGGAATGATTCACCTCGGCCCGATTGATGACAATGAAATCACCTGGATCAACGGCCATCAGATCGGCTTCACGAATGCTTACAACGAACCGAGAAACTATGCCGTTTCTGCAGATCACCTGCATCCTGGCAAAAATGTCATTACCATCCGGGTAGAAGATACCGGTGGCGGTGGCGGATTGTATGGCAGTGCTGATGAGATGAAATTGACCCTGGGAAATATCGAAATCCCACTGGCCGGCAACTGGAAATATCGCATCAGCCCGGCAGGGCTGGAATTGAATAGCGCTGGCATGGGCCCCAATGATAAGCCCACCCTCCTGTTTAATGGCATGATCAATCCGCTGATTCCCTATGCCTTCCAGGGAGCAATCTGGTATCAGGGCGAAAGCAATGCCAGCAGGGCCTATCAATACCGAGAGCTATTTCCTGCTTTGATCCGCGATTGGCGCAGGTACTGGAATCGGGATTTCCCTTTTCTCTTTGTCCAACTCGCCAATTTTAAAGAACAAAAACTCACTCCGGATGATAGCGATTGGGCGGAACTCCGCGAAGCCCAAACCATGACGCTCGCAGAACCCCATACGGGCATGGCCCTGGCCATTGATATCGGGGAAGCCGATGATATTCACCCCCGAAATAAGCAAGATGTGGGCAGCCGATTGGCCCTATCAGCCCGAAAAGTTGCATACGGTCAGGACATTATCCATTCCGGTCCGCAGTACGCTTCCATGGAAGTTAAAGGCAAGGCGATTGAAATTACCTTTGACTATGTAGGGGAAGGATTGATGGCCTTTGAGGATAAATACGGATACCTCCGGGGGTTTTCGATTGCAGGCGAAGATCAGCAATTCCAATGGGCGCAGGCGGAAATTATCGGCAACAAAGTTCGGGTGTTCAATCCGGCAATCTCCAATCCCGTAGCTGTGCGCTATGCCTGGGCAGATAATCCGGCAGATGCGAATCTATACAATGCCACCGGGCTTCCGGCTGTTCCGTTTCGGACAGATACCTGGAAAGGCATTACTTATGGACGGAAATAGGGAGGGGAATTCAAATTCAAATATCGAACGTTTTGATTCCTTGTCTTGTTTGAAAGAGTTTGAGGGTTTGATTGGGAGTTTGAATGTTTCCC
>CAYGTH010000049.1:0-24263 GCA_964352745.1 uncultured Bacteroidia bacterium | reverse complement strand
TCGATCCTGAACTGAATCAGATCTTTATAACTTTCCCTCCCCTATTGATCCAACCTTATGTAGAAAATGCTGTCATCCACGGTTTATCAAAAAAACAGGAAAAAGGGAGGGTGGAAATTCACTTCACCAAAGAAAACGAGTACATGACTGTAAGGATTCGGGACAATGGTATGGGCCATCTGCAAAACCATGACAAACAAAGGAAAAATCGCCATAAATCTGTTGGAATGACCATTACCCAGAAACGCCTGGAACTCCTTGGAAACAATGCTGAAGAGAGGGTCAAAATCTCTACATTCAATGGAAGTGAACATGAATCAGGGACTGAGGTAAAGATAATAATTGATTTGGAGTGATTATATTTTGAGCACTTTCTACACTATAGAAGTATGCAGACATTAACAGCACTCATCATCGACGACGAAAAGCATGCACGGGAGGGCTTATCTACTCTTTTGGAACTATACTGTCCAAGTGTGAAGGTCGTAGGCGATGCCAATGATATTGAACAAGGCATGTCCCTCATTCAAGAGCACCGTCCTGAAATCGTTTTTCTGGACATTGAAATAGGCGACGCCAATGGCTTTCAATTATTAGACCAATTACCCAGCATCTTGTTTCAATTGGTCTTTACCACTGCTTACAGTGAATTTGCCATCAAAGCTTTTCGCTACAATGCCATCGATTACCTGCTAAAACCCATTCAGCCGCAACAACTCACGGCCGCAGTAGAAAACGCAAAATACTCCTTGCATACCCAAGATATTCAGCTTCAATTGGAGGCACTAAGGCAATCTCTCCAGTCTGAACAACAAGAAAAAATCATCATTTCTACCATGGAAGGGTTGAATATTATCAAATTAACTACCATCATTCATGTAGTGGGCAATGCCAATTATTCTACTTTCCACCTTGACAATGGGGAAAAAATCATGGCTTCCAAAAACCTGAAACACTACGAGGATATTTTGCCTTCCGAATTTTTTTTCCGAACCCACCAATCCCACCTCGTCAATGTCCGATACATCAAAAAAATCAAGACCCAGGAAGGACATATGGTGGAATTGGATGAAGGCTCCAATATTCCCCTTGCCAAAAGACGTAAGGATGATCTGCTGATTAGATTGAAGGGAATTCGATAATTCACATGTTGGCTGAGTGGAACGGATTGTGGGATGCATTAAGCTGTGAGGGTGCTTTTGGTTCCCTAAGACAAGAGAATTGAAAAAGAATCAGGTAATCGAAGATCACGTAAACAGGGTCCGCAGATCGGGTACTGTGGACAACGCAGGTCTTTTGACACCTTACTAAAGGAAAAAGAACCCCTTTGGATGCTCCCCACTTGTTGAGTGGATACCTATATTGTGTAAAAAAAATCAAAAAAATAGCACCTAGCCATCAGACCCGATCTACAAAATACAATGGATGCTTGCTTAGGGTGGCGGCTACCTGCTCCCAGAGTGCGGAAGCTTCGATCAAATGCGAATTAGCCTTTAAAATTTTTCCGGTTTTGAGCGCCGGTGAGGTGAGCACCTGATCCAATCGATCATAGCGCTGTATCCATCCTTCAAATCCATGAATCGTGTACCTGCGTGTCGTCGTTGCACCCGTTCCATCTACGGTGGTATAGTTTTGTTCGCCTCCAAATAAATACGGAGGGGACGACAATTCTTCTACGCCATGCATTGAGGTATTCGGCCGCAATCCACAGCCCAGCATCAGGATTTGGCCCTGGTATTCGGGGAGTTTCCTAAAGGGAGAATTCGGGCCTACCGGGGTGAGGTCTAAGGGATGGTCTGCCAATAACTCCAGCGCCTTAGGCCCTATCCCACATACGGAATGCGTAGGGTGAGTACTTCGGATCGTTTCAGGTCTTTTGCGGAAATATTCAGGGATTTCACCAATATTGGAGCGGGTGCGGGTATAATCAAAAACAGGCTGATCGGGCGTAACGAGGTCATAACTGAGCGCAGGGATCAACAGGGTACCTTCAGGCCCGATGGCTTCCAACAAGGCCCTGATAACGGTCTCGGGCCCGCCAGGGACTTTCCCCAGGCTACTGAGCGAAGCATGTACCAACAAAACGCCCCCTGAGCGCACGCCCAGTTTCCGCAAATCTGCAATCATTCTTTCTAACATGCTATGGCTTAATCGAGGTACACAACCAATCGACTGACAACGAGGTCCAGTTGTTCCACCCCATCTTTATTGGAAGAAAATACCTGATCTCCCATGAAATTTTTCTGTATCTGCGACACCTGTCCGGCATTACGGGGCGACAGGACTGCATAAAAGTATTTTTCATATTTCCCCAGTCGCCCATTGCGGAAGGAACTTACCGTTCCACTGTATTCCCAGTTGAAGCCATAAAAACTAATCGGGGATTTATTGGCTTTGGTGAGGTCCAGCATTTCCATGCCTACTTTCAGGCCCTCTTTGGAAAGCCAGCGAGCGCCCGGACGATCAAAATAGATTGCCTTCACCCGGCTACGGCTATCCTCTTTCCAGGTAATCCGGAGTTCGTTATTCGTTCCGGCCATCAAGACGGTGCAGGCTTCTGTTTTATCTCCTGTCGTTCTCACAGTACCGCGTGCCACATTTCCGGGGCCATAGATCCTGAGCAGGGCTTCTTCTGAAGTATTCAGCTTAATCGGTCCTACACGTGTTCCGGGAATAAATTGAAAATCCAGGGCATCGGGTTCGGGCGCTGGCGCATCGCTGAGTCCGCGGGTTCGCTGACTTGATGCTCCGGAATTATTTCCTCCTTTGAGCAGAGAAAGTAAATCCTCTTCCACATAGCGAATGCCTCCCTCATGCACCCAACCCATGATGCTATCTTGTGTCCGAATCAGGATCCAAGGCTCATAATACCGCTGATCCCGAAGCTTAAATTCGGATTTCCGGACTGTTCGTTGCTTTAAATAGGTAGCGACTTCTCCTTCTTTCAGGGTGGCTACTTTCGGCATGCCCTTTCCGGGTTGACCATTGACGATCAGGTTGTCCACCCAGGCCTGTACCTTGGCAGGGCGCGCGAGTTCCTGAAATTCTACAGACAGATTACTCACCCCTTCGAGGAAGCCTTCGACCACCTGATCTGCCTTGGGATCGCCTGTACTGATTCCGACTCCGGTTCCGCCACCGCCCCCTTGTTGTCGGGGAGGTAAGGGTTCACAAGCTGCGTACATAAGCAACGTAAGGAACAAAGGCAGTATGTATCTCATCTCTTTCATGTAAAAACGGGGCTGCTTAGGTCACAACGCGCATTTCTCCGACAAGTTACAAAGATCAGCTGCAAGAGGAAAGGGAAATAGGAGTCAGCAGCGAGGTATCAGGTGTCAGGGAAGAGAGGTAAGCGTTAATCCTTTGAATTTGATCCTTGAGCTTGAAATTGATTTTTCTCCCCTGTCTCCTGTCTCCCGCCTTCCCTCTGCCCCCTTCTTACTCCCTTTCCAGTGGCATGGTCAGGCAATGCGGCCCCCCGTCATCGGTACGAATTTCATTGGAGCGCATCAGTTCCAGGTGCGCATCTTCGCTGTAGGAATGGAGGTTTCTGTCCAGGCTTTTTGCTGTGACAGGATTTCGGTGGTAGGCAACCACGTGATAGGGCTTGGTGGTAAATATATTCCCTGCCATATTATGCTGTTCGAATAAAGCCACCCGTAAGTGCTCATAGGGCGAAGGATACCCTTCCATCGGGCCACCAATCCAGGTAATCCGGTTCAAATCGAGCAGGCCATCAGTCACCAACTGATCGAGGAAATACCGGGCTGGTTGATTCATGCGCTCTATCTTTTTGTTTTTGTCGATCTCCGCCCGGTCGTACACCTCCACTTTCCCGGCATGCTCAAATTGCTCTGCTGTCGGCACTTTACTCAGGTCGGTTTGTTTCACGCCAATACTCCTACGGAGCCACTTCACAAATCCCTGAAAGACCTCTTTGGCACTTGTATTATGGGAAGGTGTAGGATGCCCAAATACATACGGCATCACCACTGCCGACTTAGGGCCGACCATATTAAAGATCGTATCCAGGTGAATAAAGGCACGAAGATCCGGGACATTCACCAGATAAATTCGCCGCAATTTCTTTTCTGTATCTGCTTCAAATAGCTTTTTTACCAAGAGATAAAATCCATGTCTGGTGGTTCGGTTTGCATATTCATATTCCTGACGACCCACTCCTACGGCGATCGTATCTTCGCTCAGCACGATGATATTTCCCCCTTCGAGGGTATGCCGATCATACAGTCCACTCATGGTAATATCATCCTTCATTTCCCGGTGAAACTTCACCATATCCAGAAAGATAGAATCCGGATCAAACATAGGATGATACTTAAACACAGAGCGAACCAGTGCCGGCTCATGAATCCTACGGGAAGAAGCCATCGCATTGATGACCATCCCACAGGGAGTCGCGGCTGAGGAATCACGCATCCACATCATCTCTCGTTTGGGGGGAATGATGAGCTTAGGCAAACGACCATTATTAAGGGTAAGCACACGTGGGTACCCCTGAATCAGGTCTTCTACCAGGGCAGCAGGGTCGTATTTGTCCAGCCGAATCCCACGCGCCTGCAAGTGGTCGATATAGGTATCAGCAGTATAATACAGGGTATCTTTCAAGACCCGATAACGATAATTATAATCAGGATCCATGAATACCTCCCGAAGCAAATCTCGCAGCTCCAATACATTCTCTTTTCCGATTTCCTCGACGATATAGTTTTTCAACTCGCCATGCTCTTTCTGAAGTTCGAGGTAGGAACGGGGATTAGAACCCATCAGGGGATGGTCTCCTTTCCAGGGAATCAGTTGATTATGCTCTTCACCGGGTGTGTGAATGAGTACTTTTTTGAGCGGGGTATATTCGGAGGTTACACGAGGTTTCATATCAAAGAAAATAAGGTAAAATGGGAGAAATCAAATCAGATCAACAGGGCAGGAACACTTCAGCCATCATGCACCGCACGCTTCCTCCGCCATAGGTTTCGATCACATCAATCGGTACGGAAATAATTTCACCATGCTCCCGTATCGTCATCCGCTGGCTTTCTCCCAAAGAATCAAATGCGCGCTGAGACATGATCCAGAAAATTTTTCCAGCATCATTATAGACTTCGAGCATGTTTCCAGCGAAACTATTCATCTGCTCAAAGGTAATGGGCAGAACGGCTTTACCGGAAGCCTCCAAATGGGTGAGTACATTTTCTCGCTCAGCCTGATCCGTGATTGATTCCAGACATATTACCGTAAGTGTGGAACCCAAGGCCATCATTACGTTGGTATGATAAATGGGCACCCCATTTTGGTCATTTGCATGGAACAAAATTTCCCGGCATCCCAGTTCCTTACAAAACCGGTCAAATAATTCGGGAGTGGTACGAGGCGAAACACAGGCATAGGCCATCTGGTATTCCCGGTCAAGGGTCATGCTCCCTGTGCCTTCGAGAAACAAGCCTTCTTCGGCCAGACCGCTCCAGTCGATCAGGTTACTTTTGCTGCAGGCATTCACAAAATGGGCAACGATATCGTCTCTACGTTCCAGCCTGCGATTGGGTGCATACATGGGATAAAGGATAATATTTCCATTTTCATGTAGCGTAATCCAGTTGTTCGGAAAAATAGAATCCGGGGTATGGGGCTCGGGAGTGTCTTCAAATACGGTAATGCGAATTCCCGACTCCCGAAGCATTGTTACAAATGCATCAAACTCTTGCTGGGCTTTTTGCTGAATGGCTTCCTGAGAAAGGGTGGATTGCTTTTGCTGAAAAGCATTGCTGCTGGCGGTTTGCTCATTAAAGCCAAACCGAACTGGCCGAACCATCATTAAATGAGAAGTGGTTTGATACCGCTGACCGGTATGCTCCCGAATCTCCGAGGTCATCTTCATATAAATTTGTTTTGCGTAAACAGTAGTCCTTTTAATCGTCGTAAATATGCTAATTTTTCCCAGTAAAGCAGCGATTCCCGACACAGTATTCTTACCTGCATCGGGAATCGTGTTTAGGCTGTTTTAAAGGCCTTTTTTATCGCTAAAATCTTCTACTTAAAGATATGCCAGCGGGGATTCCCCTTTGCTACGCTGTTGAGTCCCACCGCAAATTCAAGTACGCCATCTCCATTGGTATCTCCCATTGCTACTGTTGTTGCATAAACGTTGTTGACATATCGGCCATAGCCACTGAACCAATCTGCACCGTTGGAGAAAATCAGGTCGTACCCATCTGCCCGATCCTCGTACAGGAATATCCGGGCATTGACATTGGATTTTCTGCCAATAAATATCTCATCTTTTCCGTCTCCATCTGTATCCCCAAAATCGATGCTGGTGGCATAGTTTTCTTTCCCCCAATCCTGACCAAAAGTTTTGATGGATTGGTTCTGGCCATTCTTCTTTCCAATAATATATACCCGGCCATTACTCTGGGTGTATCGGGTTACGCCCAGTTCCTGCCCGGCACTTCCGTCCACGTCCCCAAAAGCCAGATCCGTTACATAGGCTCCTTCGCCCCAGTCCTGACCGCCATTGACCAATTCTGTTAACTGTCCGCTGTTCCACTGATAGATCGCATACCGAAACCGCCCTTTGACAGCCACTCTCCGACCAATGGCCAGTTCATCTTTGTTGTCATTGTTATAATCTCCAAATGCAACGGCTGTAGCGTAATCAGTACTCTTCCAGTTGGACCCTAATTTACTTCGCAGACTAAAGCTTCGGCTCGAGGAATTGTAAGTGTACAGAAAAACCCGGTTGTTACTGGAAGCTTTGCGACTTACGGCCAGTTCAGCTTTTCCATCTCCGTCCATATCGCCAAAAGCAACAGAGGTTGCATAGGCATCTCCGCCCCAATCAGAACCGATATCTCCCAATTTCCGCATCGTCCCTCCCTGATACCGATACACCATGACCCGGCTGTTTTCTTTTGCATTACGAGCTACTGCGAGTTCATCTTTCCCGTCTCCGTCCAAATCTCCGAAGGCGACTTCCACAGCGTAGTATCCTTTTCCCCAATCTTCCCCAGCACTGAGGAGTTGTTTGTAATTGTTCTCCGCATCATCAAATACATAAATTCTTCCGTTTGTATCAGACTTTCGGACCACAGCGATTTCATCCTTCCCGTCTCCATCTATATCTCCAAAACTGATATCCGTTGTAGCAGCGGAGCCTCCCCAGTCATGGCCACCCTGGTATTCAAGGGTAATCGGGTAGAGTCTATTGATCCCTTCAATGTCGAGACGAGACATCCTGTTTCCCCCGAAAGCAGAAGGGGCCGGGCAATCACTTCTATTGGGATTACAGATAATCGTACTCGTTCCGGACTTCGCAAATGCACCGGAAGAATAGTGCATGATAGAGGTATAATCATAATCTGTCATTGCTACCGAGGTTTCTACATGCTTATCAAAATTGTGCTCAACATTGGATCGGTTGGCAATATTATTCCGCACAATATTAACATAGCTGTCTCGGTCAGCGCGGGATTGCTCATGCCATACGCCCACTGAATGAAATATTTCGTGAATAATAGTTCCATCAGTAAAGCAACCGGGGGCTATTCGGATGATTTGTTTCCCGCCTTGACGTCCCACAGGAGAACGGCCACAACCGGGGATGGAAGCATCCTTCATAAATTCGATGTAATCGGAATGATTACTGCTATTTCGGATCACAAACCGCAGGCTGGTTGACTTTTCGATCTTGTCGATTGCATTGGTGATGCTTAGTTTTTCAGCCGAACTCAGGTTTTGATTAAATCGATAAGGTATCACACCAAATGGCCATAAGCAGTTAAAGTCATTGATCGCATTCAATCCCTGTGTGATCACCCTGTAAGGGCCTTTTTGAGGTCGATTGAGTACCACTTTTTGATTGGGAATCTGGCCCCGATACCAATCATTTACCTTCCCTTGTCCGTGCCGGGCGAGGACATCCTTCTCTTTCCCCAGTACAATATCGTCTATCAGCATATTGCCTGATCCGTCCAGGGTATAGCGAATCGTTTGGTGGCGGGTATGGAAGGGCAATCGGATAGATGCTGACTTGATATTACCCGTAACCGGAGTAGCAGGTAGCGGTATTATAGGTTGGGCAGGCGTCAATACCAGCAGGGGTGCGCCCTTTTTGTATTCCGGAGAGGTGAGTGTCGGAAGAGCTGAAGAAGTCCGGGACCCGGTCCAGGCACCATTGGTCATATTTCGGTCCCAGCCCCATTTTCCGGTAAACGTTGAGTTGGCCAGGGTGAAGGAAAAATAGCCGTTCTTTTTGAGGCTTTTATTGGCAAAGGTACCTGAAAAGACCTGAGAGACCGGATTAAAGGAACCAGAAATGGTCCCCTTGTTTGCATAATCGCCATACACACGACCTCCTTCCTGATGGAAGCGGAGTTCTCCAAAGGAAGAATTCCATTTTCCACGCCAGGCGCGAAACTGTGTAGATTTCAGCTCGGGTTGCTGACTGGAAGTACGATTCCCTGTCCAATCTCCGGTCAGGTTCTTTGTCCACCCCCATTTCCCCACCAACTGGTTGCCTTTAAGACGGAAAGTGAAATAGCCTTTTTTCTTTTGAGTTCGGTTGTAAAAGGTTCCAGAAAGAGACTTATCTCCAGGCTTTACAGTCCCTTCTAGTTCTCCCACCAATGCGTAGTCACCGACTACGATGTTACCAGATTGATGCAGGCGTAATTCTCCAAAATTCGTTTTCCAGGTACCCGTCCATTGAGCAGAAAGAAAAGAAAGACTCAGAACGTAAATCAGTATGCAGGCGCTAATATTTTTCATGAATGTTTGAATAACTAATTAGGATATGATTTCCCATCAGTATTTCCAACAGTTCATAAGTAAACACAGCTTGTCCGTATTTTTTAACAGCTCCCTTTCACCAGCAGTTGTAACGCTTCAGCAAAAGGGGTTTTCTGCTCGCCGGGATTTGTAATCCCGGCCCTGGTCTGCTGCAAAGCAGAGCGGTGTTTTCTTAAAGTTCTGTGCGGGATTACAAATCCCGCTAAGCTGCCACTCCCCCACGATCATTCACACGGATCCATAAAAATTCGTTTTACCGCTTCCTCATCCGCTATTTCATCAAAAAACACATCGAGGTACTCAGTGGCGCGGCTTACTTCCTTTTTCTTGATGCCCGGGAAGTTTTCATACAGGGCATAAATTGCTGCCTTTTTCTGTTTGAACTCATCGAGTACATCTGGAAAAATCTCCTGCGTGTGACATAATTCCCGCCAGGCTCGGCGCTTGACATCGTCAAACAAGCCATCCGCATAAGGCGCATCGACCATTTCACTCCGGTCAAAATCATAGGGAACCGGGACCGGGAAGGGATTGTCATCCAAATCTACAAGACGTACATTTTTCTTGATGTAAACGTCCCAATCTAAATTGCCAATCAGGTATTCAAAAATATACAAGCGGGTAACCTCATATTCATCTGCCTGATCGGGTAAAATACGCTCTCCCCCCTCAGGTGGAATCAGATTGCCTTCCAATCGCTTGCCCATCATGAACTCATCTTCCAGAAAAAATGCATACTGCGTGATGGGCTTCATCACCTCTTTTGTGTCTTTGTAGGTAATGCGAGCCAACCGAACCTTAAAGGCATAATCGGATAGCTCAGCCCACATCCGATAGGTCAGGTATTCCCGAATCAGATACAGGTCATCATTACAATGGGTAACGATTTTTAGCTTATCCTGCCCCTCAAAGGGAGTGCCTTTTGTACGTTTTTTACTCACATTGAGTCGCAAAGGGGGGAACTCACAGTTTGCTTCTCCCCGGCGGGAATTTCCCCGAACCCGGATTTTTGCATTATCCGTATGGGTATGGCCCAGGTTATCGACATAGGTCATATCTACTCGCTGATAGGGCGGTTTTTCTGTGCGATTATTTAAGACAAGCTCCATGTCAAACTCGAGGGTCATTTCCAAGGCAACCTCTTCGTCAAATAACATTAGGACTGCTGCCGAGTCTGATTGCGCAGATACGAGTTGAATCGTCAAAAACAGGGCTAGAAGCGGGTATAGTTTTTTCATAAACAGTAGCTAAAAGGGCGAATGTAAAGATAGCTGTTTGATTTTAATCCAATTATAGCTGAGATTGCTCTAAACATACAAAAATTCCAATAATTCCAAGGAGTCTTTGAGTTTAACAAACTGATTTATTGATGCGAATCCTTATTCTCTGTTCCGCCGTTTGTTTATTAATTCTCGGTTGTACTCACTCACAAGCCCCTGCAAATGATTGGGCTAAATACTATCAGGGTCGAACAGGCTCTTTTGTGCTCTACCACCTCCAAGAAGATCAGTACCAATTCTACCAACCCGAACGTTGTAAGGAACGATTTATTCCGGCTTCCACCTTTAAAATTTTCAATTCTCTGGTAGCGTTGGAAACAGCAGTAATCCCCGATGAATCCTATGAAATGGCCTGGGACAGTGTAAATCGCCAGGTAAAGGTCTGGAACCAAAACCATGACCTGCGTTCTGCTTTTCGCTATTCGGTAGTGTGGTACTATCAGGAGTTGGCACGAAGAATAGGAGAAGAGCGGATGCAAGCCTACATCGACCGGGAGGGCTATGGCAATCAGGACATCAGCGCAGGGATTGATTTATTTTGGTTAAGTGGTGGTATTCGCATTTCGCCCCTGGAACAAGTCGAGTTACTGAAGAAGCTCTATCTCAACCAATTGGGGTTTTCGCAGCGAAATATGGATATCGTCAAGCATATCATGATTCTCGAATCAGGCCCCGGCTATACTTTACGCGGCAAAACGGGTTGGTCAAATGCTGATGATCCGGGCTCAGGCTGGTTTGTGGGATATCTGGAAAAAGGAGAAGAGGTCTGGTTTTTTGCGAATCAGATTGACATGCCAGCAAATGATCCGGGCGCTGTAGCTGCACGCACAGGCATTGCGCGCGCCATTCTCCAGGCGGAAGGTCTGTTACCAAATGAACAGGAATAACCCAAACTCCTTATATAATTTGCAGCGGAAAGGAATACCCCCGAAATTGGGCCCAGCGTTCCCACACCCCTTCCGAATGAATATCCCTTACCCTAATCTGATGAAAAAGAGCCTACTCATTTGTTTTCTCTGCCTGATCGCGACCATTACGGAGGCGCAGCAAAACACAGAACTGTTACAATCTGGCCCCATGGTCGGATATTCCGAAATGCGCGAAGCCCTCATTTGGGCACAAACGACGGAAGCCGCAACCGTGCATGTAGAATATTATTCAGATTCTGCAAAAAAGATAATCTACAAAACAGCACCTTACCAGACCCTGAAAAAAGAAGCTTATACCGCACGTCTCATTGCTGACGAGGTACAGCCCGGTAATGTCTATCACTATGATCTGTTTATCAATGGTAAACAAGTAAGGCGCCCCTATCCGACCCAATTTAAAACGCCGCCTCTGTGGCAGTGGCGCAGCGCGCCTCCTAACATGAAAATCGCCCTGGGCAGTTGTGCTTACATCAATGAAACCTACTACGATCGCCCGGGCAGGCCTTATGGAGATCGGTATGAAATATTTGAATCGATCCGCAAAACAAATCCCGATATGATGCTCTGGCTGGGGGATAATATGTACCTACGTGAGCCTGACTGGAATACCCGTACCGGTATTTTTCACCGCTACACCCACACCCGCTCCAATCCGGAAATGCAAGGATTACTCGCCGCTTCTGCCAATTATGCAACCTGGGATGATCATGATTTTGGGCCCAACAACAGCGACCATACCTGGATTCAAAAAGAAACCACACATGAAGCCTTTCGCCTGTTTTGGGGAAATCCCACCTACGGCCTTCCGGGTGCAAAAGGCGTAACGACCAGCTTTGACTGGGGAGATGCGCAGTTTTTTATGCTGGACAATCGTTACTTCAGAACACCAAATAACCGCGATTCGGGAAGCCCCCGCACCCTACTGGGGAAACAACAACTCGAATGGATCGTTGATGCGCTCGTCAGTTCTACTGCTACGTTCAAATTTGTTTGTGTAGGAGGCCAGGTACTCAACAATGTTACCAGTCATGAGACTTATGCCAATATCGCCCCCGAAGAGCGGACCTACCTGCTTGAAGCTATCGCCAATGAAGACATCAAGAATGTAATTTTTCTCACCGGAGATGTACATCATTCGGAGCTATCCATGATGGAGAAGAAAGGAATCGTCATGTATGATTTTACCGCCTCTCCGCTTACTGCCGGCTCTTATAGCGACCCCGATGCACCTAATATTACCCGCGTGCCAGATACTTACTATGGTGAGCGAAATTTTGGGATGATCGAGATTGAAGGAGAGCGGCTGGCCCGAAAACTGACCTTTTCCCTTTACGATTCTGACGGTAAGCAGATCTGGGAACATCAGATCGATGCCCAGTATGATCCCCCCCGGCAAAATTGATCCCCTGTTTTTGCGACTGTTCGAGGCTCCGTTATACCGTTTGAAACACAAATTCACCCGGTCAATACCGCTGTTTTTTATCTTATCGCTGAATATTCCCAAAGGTCAGAGTTCCTGATTTTCGGGGATTATTCGTGGCTACGGGTCTGCCAAGGCTACCAGATTAGGTCATTTTTAGCTACATTCAGCAGGGAGGAGAAAGTATAGAAGCAGGCACGAGCAGCTTCTACCCCAACCCCAATAATAATGGATTGAATCATGAAAAAGCGTTCCATATTGCTGTTAATCGCCAGTTGTTGGCTGGCTTCTACTTGTTTTGCCTACACCTATCGGGGGACAGCAAGCCTAACGGGCTGGTTACCCCCAAAAGGCATCAACGCACCGGAAATCAAGAGTCTCACCGTAAAGTGGATGGTCTCTGATAAAGGAGATGAGCCTGAGCAGGCCTTCAATATGCAATGGTACCTCGGAGATCATTATGTATATGACTATGAGAAAATTAATCTCCGCCAACTCCGGGTAGATCGCAGTATGATCAGCCTCGTAACCCTCGTGTTGCGGGCAGAAGTCCACTCCAATGGGCAATATGTAGCGGATTTGGAATTTGATATGGGAGCTACCCCGCCTCATGGGGGAATCTGGGGTGCCGAAGTCGGTTACGCTCAGGCGATGGAGCGATTTTTTTGGACCCCCGGCGCAGATACCTACCTGACAGCCGAAGCAGCACAACAGCTATTCGATGAAGAAATTTCCCTCCAGAATCTCCAGATCGTGGAGATAGCGTTTGGGGGACTGGATGAAATTGAAAGGGGGCTCGGCAAGGCCCGATCGCAGGAAGGATATCTTAGCGCCATCGAATCCGGAGATGCGGCCCTCCAAAACAAACAATATGAGATCGCCTTACAGCAATATGAATCAGCTCTGGAGCTTCGTCCCGATGACGCAGCAGCAGTCAAACGAATCAAACAGGTCCGATATGTATTGCTCATTGCAAAAGGGGATTCCGCATTTGACAATAAAGACTTTGTCAATGCCCGCCTGGCTTATGAAGCAGCAGATCAGGTTCAGCCCGGGGAGAGCGCTCCTCAGGAACGAATCCGTCTCATAGAACAAATGCAAGCAAGAGCAGGCAAGGTGGATGAGACGGCTGTTCAACTTCGCAGCAAATATGCGCAAGAAGCCAAACAAGCGAAGGAAGCACAGTCAAAAGCAGTAGAAATGGCCTCCTTAGCCTTTTCGGAGACAAGCGAAACCTGCAATTTTGAATGGCTCGACTACTACGAATGTGCAGCCAAGCATTGGGAACGAAAAGAAAGTGAAGCTGAGATTGAGGCTAAAGCGCTGCTGTTGGGCGATGAATCGGCTCGCGCCCAAACGACTTATTCCATGCCATGTTCGGAACCGACTTGTAAGCGGTTTGACGATGCTGCAAATACCTTTGGGGTAACTGCCGATGATTACCTGGCGGTTGCAAAACGGAAGTATGCTTATTTCACCGATCAGGGCTACGAGAATTTTCGGGAGCAGGCACTCGCTTATACTTCACGCGCGATCGAAGCCGATTACCAGCACCTCGCAGCTTATTTGTTTCGGGCTACCATCCAGGAAAATGTTATGGATCGGGTTGGCGATGTCGAAATGGCCCTCAGTATCAACCCGGATTCGCCGGAAGGAGTAGCGCTTAAAGCGAAGTTTGAAGAAGACTTCCTCAAACAACTACATGAAAAAATAGAGGCCGGGGATATCAAATATATTCGGGAGGCGAAGCAAAAAAACCTCATTGACCCTGAAGCAACACATGAAGGAAAAACAGCCCTCGAACGTGCTGTCGAACATGAGCAAATCGATATTATCAAGGAATTAACCGCTCAGGAAGGCAGTCCTCGCGGGCGAATGATCCCCATCGAACAACAACTGCTCTTTACAGCAGCTCGGCAGAATAAAGCTAAAGTTGCCGCCTACCTCATCGAAAAAGGGGCACGTGCTGATTATACCAATGAAAAAGGAGAATCGCCCCTCAGCATTGCAGCAGCAGAAAATGCCTCAGATGTCATCTCAGTATTGGTCGGCAGGACGGGCACGAATTTGTCAGAGGATGCCTCCGGTTCAGTACGCGTAGCTGTGGAAAGAGGGAATTATGAATTAGCAGAAACTTTTCTGGAAAAAGGCAGCAATGTCGAATCGATTACTCCTGCTGGTGAAAGCCTGCTTATGACTGCGGTTCGCGCCGGGCAACTTCGAATCAGTGAGCTCCTGATCTGGAAAGGCGCAAATCCTGACCATAGTAATCAGCAAAATGAAACCCCGCTATCCGTAGCAGCCTCTCTCGGCCACATTCAAATTTGCAATTTACTCCTTCATGAAGGGGCAGACGATGCCCGCAATTTGGATTTCCTCCTCCAAACGGATTCGACAGCAGCTGAATTCCTCGCCGAACGCACGCTCTTCCTGGCGATGGAACAAGGAGATCCAGAACGGGCAAGCAGGGCAATCCGGGCCGTACCCGGACTTGCTAACCGGGAAGTAACCGGAGGTCTCTCTTTACTCGAAATCGCTTTGCAAAAAAAACAGCACGCCATCGCAGCTGTATTGGTGCCCCATACGCTATTTACTTCACCAGCAGACACCCGGGAACTGTTTTTGCAAGCGGTAGAAGCCGCTTCCATTCCTACGGTTCAGGCCATGGTCGCAACTCATGGAGCGGACTTGACGTCTGATGTATTTCAGGAAGTCTCCCCTTTACACATTGCCGTACGAGCAGGCGACCCGGAGATGGTCCAAACCTTACTGAGTGAGTCTTTCCCGCCCGATCCTGCTGATAAGTATGGCAATACCCCCCTGCATATTGCACTTACCCTCAAGCAGGATGACCTTGCCATGACCCTGGTTCGCATGCAAGCCAATGTCAAAGCAGCTAACAACCGTGGCATTCAACCGATCCATATCGCCGCGAGAATGGTCAATCTTGAGATGGTCAAAAATCTACTTTCAGCCGGGGCGGATATTGATGCCGTGGGAGAATCCGGTATGACTTCTCTCCACATCGCTGTGGAAGAAGGGAATTATGAACTGGTTTCTTTCCTGGTAAAAGCAAAAGCAAACAAACACCTTATTGACCATTTTGACAGGACTCCCCGGCAAATTGCTCAGCAACGAGGCGATAAACCTATGAGTCGATTGTTGAAGTAAAAGAGTGCGGGAGGGGGCGAGTTTGGGTGTAGGGGATTTCGAGAGGGGAAACGGTCTGCACACAACATTTCTAATCGAAGAGTTCGCAACAAATTGTCCCCCACGTGCAGGCATGCAAGGCGGGTCGTGGGGGACAGCAAGCGCAGCGCGCAGGGGGAAATAAAGTCCGCAGATCGGGGTCTGCGAACAGCATACAATCAAAGGCGGGAAATGAAAATTCCGGGTATTGCTACAACTGCTGCAACAATACCCGGAACGAGGGTAGATTAGGGTTAATGTAGGTTTCGATATAGCGTTATCGCTAGGGGGAAACCTGACTAAATTCAGTCTCTTCGGTGGAAGGCTTACGGCTGGCAACAAAATGATCGGCCAGGGAACGCTCATCCACAGTCATTTGTTCGTAAATCGTCTCATAATACGGCTCATCTACGAAATAACAGATCACATCCGGATCGCCGATATTGATGTCATTTGTCCGGAGTAAAGACAACATCATCGGAATCCAACTTTGATGGGTATAGAGTGGCTTAGCTGCCATACCTTTTGCTTTTCGCACGACTTTCCGTTTGTTATTGTCCCACTGCGCTACGTACTGCACAGATTGAATGAATAACTTTTGGATAAACAGCTTAAATGCGCTGACATTGTATCCATATTCTTCTCCCGTGGCGTAGATGACGGAGCGATCTACATCGTCCACAAATACTTCTCCCCCCGCATCTACATAATAACCGCGTAGCCCGAGGCTATCCAATCTGATTCGCAGGCGATTGATGTGTTTTTTGATCAATGCTGCGTCAGAAGCATTGGTGGCTTTTACGCCATATTTTTCAGGAATCCAATCTGTATGAAACTCCACATGTTGCGCCTTGGGGTTATAGCGGCCAAAACGCAGGAGAATATGCCGGGTATAGATTTTGTCGAAAGGTTCCAGGTTTTTCCGGGCCAGCCATTTATTGACAAACTCAATATGTGCGGGTGAAGCTTTGTGATTACCCAACAATGAGATTTGCTCAAAAATGTCATGCAAAGCCTGATTCATCACGCCTGCATGGATCGGATTCAACTCATATCGCTTGAGTATCAATCGTTGATTCTGAGTCTTGAGGAGGCAATTTTGTTCAAAAAAAGAAATGGACCCCAATCCGGCAAAGTCCAGTACAAAGGCCTGTGTCTCCGAAGAATACCTCCCTTTCATTTCTGCATAGGCAGACAGTTTGAACCGGTTATCCGGACTGAATGGATAGGTACCCACCTGCTCGTTGATAAACGATTCGAGGCTTTTGCCGGTAGGATCGGCGTGAATACTAAAAGGGATTACAAAGGTCAGGTAACAAGTAATAAATAGAACGAGCCGAAAGAATGTCATAGGTTTAGTCTCATTTAACAGGTACAAACTCACTTAACAGGTATCAAAACAACATTTCCTAAATCCGCCTGAACTCCCCAAAAATGAACGGAAACCTTAACCGCCGACAGATAGATTTACAACAATGAGGCCAATATTTCGCAGAAATGGATCAATAACTTAGTAAATCGTTACATCGCCCTCAAATCGACATTTCACCTCCATTGTTACAGGACGATGTCCCTTCTACCCATCTTTATTGCTGGGAATCTCTGATTCTGTTTGCCCGATTCTTGGAAGTGACGTTTTTTCCTTTTCATCTGCTGGATTCCTCCATGTTGAAGAGGCTAGACTCCTTAACCATTCTGCATAAAAAATTATTCCATAGAAAAAAATGAAAAGGACATTTTTTATACTGTTGACAGGTTTACTTTTCTGTTGAAAGAAAAGGGTACAACCCAAAAACACCCGAACTCTGTGAGTCCGGGTGTTCTATTTATGTGCTATTCTCAGGAAGGATTAATCCCCTTTGGCAATTTTTACTTTTCCGGTTTTTTCGAGGCGCTTGGCGACAGGTATCAGTTCGATGGCCTTTTGCAGGACATTGTCCATCCGGTGGTAAGAAGGCCAAAAACCATCTTCACTAAAGATTCTACGACCGATAAAAGACTTGATATTGTTATCTACTACCGCTTTTGACTTCCTATATCCCTCTTTGTCAAATTCGACGCCTTTATCAGCAGCGAAGCTGACAAATTCATCAATCAACTTCTGTGTAACCTGAAAGCGGACCGTATATTCTCCTGCAGAAGGATAACGCGCCTCAAATTCCTGATTGCCATCAACGACATGGAAAGAAAACTTCCGGAACATATCGTTGATCCGCAGATCGGTCAGGTACTCACTGTTATGCGTAGTGTCATTCGCTACGAATACATCGGGGTAGATGCCTCCCCCTCCATATACGGTCCGGCCTGCACCGGTCTTATACTTCAGGGAATCCGGAATCACGATTTTGGATTCGTCAAATATTTCCCCTGATTCAAACCGGTCCAGAATTTCCTGTTCATACTCTTCTGAGCTTTTGTGATACGGCTTTTGAATACAGCGACCACTAGGCGTGTAATACTGTGAGATTACAATCCGCACGGCTGATCCATCGTCAAACTCTTCCTGAATCTGAACCAGGCCCTTACCAAATGAGCGAACGCCCACGATCAGACCACGGTCATGATCCTGCACAGCACCTGATACAATTTCACTCGCAGAAGCGGAACCATAATCTATCAATACGACAAGGGATCCCTTTTCAAAGGAACCTACAGAAGAGGTGGCCTCATATTTCTGGCGGCTTTGTGCAGTCCGACCATCCGTAGAGACGATCAGCTTGCCACGAGAAAGAAATTCATCTGCAATTTTATACGCCATTGTCATATAGCCTCCCGGATTTCCACGGAGATCCAATATGAGATTTTCCATGCCTTCTTCCAATAGTTGGTCGAGGCTATTTGAAAATTCGCGGTAAGTAGTCTCAGCAAAACGGGTTACATGAATATATCCGGTCGATTCGTCGATCATATAGGAATAATTCACGCTGTTTAAAGGAATCTTATCCCGCTCGATGGTGAAATTGAGGAGGTTTTTTGTCCCTTTTCGCAGAATCGAAACCTTCACTTCAGAGCCTTTAGGGCCCTTGAGGTGTTTCATCACATCGGTGTTGGTAATTTTTACGCCTGCTACTACTTTATCATCCACCTTGATGATTCGGTCGCCAGCCATGATTCCCAGTTTCTCACTCGGACCACCTGGCAGTGGCGTTTCCACATAGATGGTATCATCTACTACATTAAACTGAATCCCAATTCCCTCAAAACTCCCTTCCATTTGCTCCTTCATCTGATCCATATCCGTCGCAGGGATATAAAAAGAATGTGGGTCCAGCCCTTCCATAATTCCTTTTATCGCATCGTCAACTAACTTTTCGTGGTTGGGTTCTTCCACATAGTTTTCTTCGATGAACATAAAGGCATCCTGTAATTTTTTCAGGCCGCTATCGATACTGGCCATTCTGCCGCCAGGAATATTATCCTTGATTGTAAAGCCCACCAGCAAGCCCACAATGACAAAACCAAAGCTAAACAGGAAGTACTTAATTAATTTATTCATGATAAATGGGGATGAGAATAGAAACCAAATTTAGTATAAATGAGCAGGAAAGAAAAGGCGAAAGTTGCGTATACGTATTGACGGACAGCGGGATACAAAAACCAGGGTTTGCAATCAGCCAACCTAAAGTCGTCTCTACCGTAGCAAAAAGTGTGTCAAATGCAGTTTTTTCTACCTTTGCGACCCATTCTTTTCATATGATCGAAAGTCGGTCTGCTAAATCCTTATTTTAGGGCTTCCATTCCCTATATTTATACAGAGAACTCAGCCTACGAATTTTCACTATGTTTCAAAAAACAACCGAACAGTCCTCTCATTACGACGGCCTTGAGCACATGCAAACACGCGAGTTGCTCGAAAATATGAATCGGGAAGACCAAAGCGTACCTGAAACGATTCATAAAATCCTTCCTGCTATCGAAAAGGTGGTAGATGCTGCCTATGCACAACTTAAGGATGGGGGCCGCCTGTTCTATCTGGGAAGTGGCACCAGTGGTCGATTAGGGATTGTAGATGCTTCAGAATGCCCGCCCACCTATGGAGTTCCTTTTGGACTGGTCATTGGCCTGATAGCCGGAGGGGATATAGCCATCCGAAAGGCGGTCGAGTTTGCCGAAGACGATGAACAGCAGGGCTGGATCGACCTGACCGAACATCAGATTGACCAACAGGATTTTGTAATTGGGATCACAGCCAGCGGTACCACTCCCTATGTACTGGGTGCGGTTCGGGAAGCTCGAAAGCGAGGCATTCCCACCGCAGGAATTACGTGTAATGAAAATTCACCATTGTCTCAGGAAGTAGATTTTCCCATTGAAGCGGTGGTAGGTCCCGAGTTTGTGACGGGAAGTACCCGGATGAAAGCCGGTACCGCTCAGAAGTTGATTCTGAACATGATTTCAACCTCTGTCATGGTCAAATTGGGGAAGGTCCAAGGCAATAAAATGATCGATATGAAGTTGAGCAATACGAAGCTTGTGGGACGTGGAACCCAAATGATTATGGACTCGACGGACTTGGAAAAGGGACCTGCACAAGAACTCCTCCTGAAATATGGAAGCGTGCGGGAAGCCTTACAAGCCCATCAAAAAAAGCCTGATTAAACAAGTAATAAGAGTATAGAAAACAGATACCAGATTAAAGACTGTCTGCGTACTGAGGTCATGTGTCTGTATACTACCCGCTACTAATTCATGTTATTTCTCTGTGTCTTTTCCATTTTTTATCACATTCAATTCTGTTACCTATGCGACTTGTGCTCATTGCTTCCGTGATATTATTAGGTTTGGCCGCTTGCAGAAGTGCTAAAACGATTTATCCTACGGGGCTGTATTATGCCCAGATAGGGAGCGAGATGCCCGCCGAAGGGACTTCCAGGATCAAGGGGCACAGTGTAAAGGATACCCTGTTTAGCGAAGGTGGGTATGAATGGAGAGCCGCTGTTGTAAAATATGGAAAATCCGGAAATGTATATCTTGAGGATGGTTTTTGGAGGGAAGGAAAGGTCAACAGAATACGGGTCGAAAGCCCCAAATTGGTTTTTCATGCCGATGAGGAGATTCATGTGGGGATGGACTGGAATGAGTTGAAGCCGCTGGGTAGGGAATGGCAATTGACTTATCTAGAAAATTATGGCCTGGTAGATGTCTTTTCAGTGGCCTATCCAAGTATGCATTTTCTGATTCGGGAGACCCATGAAGTTACAGCAGGTCTTGAAAAAGGAGAGGCTAGTCCCGAAGTCTTAAATCCGGGAGCGAAGTTGGTTGCCATCGTCCTTATGTAACATTCATTCAATATATTTTTTAGTCAGCAAGTATGGCCAACTTATTGCTGTAATAGATTCTCTAGCGAGTAAGTAAGCATACAGATTTGAGTAAACAGATGAAAGCCTATACCGATTTGATATTCAGGATATCCTTTCTGTACTCACTCCATAATGCGGTTCTGCTGCTTATTATTTCAGGTTTTAACCCCAAAAGGATATGCGGTATGTTCTGACGCTGGCGGTTTTTTTATGTTCCTTTGTACTCTCTCTTGAGGCTCAGGAAGATAGCCTTGCTTCCGACCGATTTTTTCAATTTGGTTTGGGCCTGACCGGCTTCAGTTATTTGGGCGATTTTTCCAATGACTTGAGTGATATCTATCGCATTCATCCAGGCGGAAATCTCTCCCTCCAAACCGTTACCCAGTCTCCTATTCAATTTCAAGCGAATATCGGAATTGGCTCTTTTGCAGAGCAGATCGATCAAAATTCGCCTATCCTGGACTCCGATGCGGCGATCAATAAATTTGTAGAAACAGCCTTCTATTATGGAGATTTTCGATTGAAATATCGTTTTTTCCATAAAAGAGTCCTACAGCCTTACCTCTCGGCCGGAGCGGGTATCCTGGTATTTTCTCCTAAAGATGAATCCGGTAAGGAACTCGTACGAAAGCCTGAAACCCGGGCTCCCGGGGAGACTTATAATACGACTATTCCGCAACTTCCCGCTACCATTGGATTGCAGGCGCGTATTTCTCCGCTAGTCTCCGTCAGCATCGATTATACCTATCGACTGACGCCCTCTGATTATCTCGACAATGTAGGTGAATGGGGTTCTCAATCCGGAGACGATGCTTTACATAACATACAGGCCAGTCTGTATTTTTCGCTACAACCGAAATCAGCAAATTTATCGACACGCCCGGTTTCCCTTTCCGATCCGGCAATCAGCTATCAGGAAACAGGAAACGTGGAATCTGCTGAGCCAGATAGACCCGAAAGTATTTCTGCACCCTCCGAACAACAAGAACCGGAGCCGCCTTCCACACCTGACCCGGTTGAAGTATATCCGGCAGCATCGGAGTCAGTTCCAGTAGCAACTCATGATTCGGAGGAATTGGAACAAGCCAAAATCGCGCGGGAAGAAGCAGCCATTCGGGAAAAGCGATATATTTACTATGAAATCCAGGAGGGAGACCAACTCGATCAGATAGCTGAGCGTTATGAAATCAGAAGGACGACGATTGTTGAACTCAATTATTTAGGAAATAGAACGATTTCGGCTGGCATGTTTTTACGATTGCCAGATGTGGGTCTGCAAATTGAACAAAAATGATTTAACCTGTGAATCGCTGCCCCAAAAGATACGTCAGATTCTTCCTTGAAATCAGGTTTTAGATATTGTGGGAAATTGTATCTTTGTTTATGGTGAACAGCCACTCACGAGGCCACTTATGAGAAAGAACCTGTGGTGTATACTTGCCCTCTTATTTCCAGCTTTGACGCTCGCACAACCCAGCAGTTCTCCTTTACAAGTGGGAATAGGGCTGATGGGCGTGTCGTATGTAGGAGATTTAACGGATGCAGAAACTGCCTTCCAGCGGATTCATCCCGGGGGAAATATATCCGTACAGTTTGACGGCAAAGCTTTTATACAGCCACAGTTTAATGTAGGATTTGGAGAATTCAGGGAGCAGAGTGACTTCTTGAGGCCCTCCACTACGCCAGAGGTCATTCCTAATACCTTCGTTTCAACTTCCTTTTTTTATACCGATCTGCGCCTTCGGGGTAGGTTTATGCGAAAAAAAGCGATTCAACCTGTGCTGGGAGCGGGCATCGGCCTTATTTTCTTTAATCCCAAAGACCAGGACGGTAATTATCTCGGCGAAAACATTTTCACCCGCCTGAGTGAGGAACAGTACAATACAACTGTCCCCAGCTTTGTAGGAACTGCAGGACTGACTGCACGGATCAACTCTACCGTATCAACTGCGATTGAATACAGCTATCGGATGGTCAACTCTGATTACCTCGATAATATCGGTATGCTCGGCACAAGAAATGGAAATGACAAATTGCATAGCCTTGAGGTAAGCATGCGGTTCACCCTTTGGCCTCCCAAAGCTAAGCAATTGCCTCAAGTGCCCGAAGTGCTTCCAGTATATCCAGAAACGGTTGTGGAAGTTCCGAGGAAAGAAACCGAGTCATCGGAGTTACCAAAGGTACAGCACCTTCCTCCTTCTGAGATCTCTCTTACTCCTACTGTAGTCCAGGCGCCTCGAATTGTGATGCCCCAGGCTCCGAAAGTTGGCAAGAACTGGCCAGCAATCGAAGCCTCAGCAATTGCCCAACGCAAATTTGTTTATTATCCTGTGAAAGAAGGAGATACTTTCGCCTTCATTATTGAGTATTTCCACGTTCAAGCTGTAAATTTGCAGCACCTCAATCACCTCATCAACGAGGAAATCTATCCCGGTACATTTCTGAGGCTTCCTGACATGGATATCCCCTTTCCATAGGCCTTCTCAGCACGATTAAGTCCCCTTTTTTGATTTATCCCGATTCAGGCCCAATTATTTTTGTTGAGCCTTTGCCTCAATTTTCTGCACAAAAAGGCTGGTAATAATTTTTGTTTAACTTATTTTAAAAATAGTTAAACATAATTAAACTAGGCTCAAGACACTGATTATCAATCTTTTAACTCGTAATACTCCTTCAAAATCGCTCAGAAACGCAAAATATGTCCTTGACAGGGATATTTCTTTTGTTTAAGTTTGATCCACAATACTTAATCAAACCTTTTAAAGAGGTCTTCGTAATAGTATTAAACAATTGAACTTTCAGTAACAAAGAAAAGCTATGACTGCCATCGAATTCAACAGCGCAATTGTACGAATCAGCCCCTCACTAAAGCCTATCGCACTCAATCTGACGCGCGATAACGAGGAAGCAAATGATTTGATCCAGGAGACTTTCTTAAAAGCCTTTGCGAATCGTGATAAATTCGCTGATGGCACCAATCTGAAAGCGTGGTTATACACCATTATGAAGAATACCTTCATAACCAATTACCACCGCTTAGTAAAGCGCAAGACTTTTATTGATAATACAGATAATCTCCACTATCTCAATTCTGTTGCTCAAACCGGTGAAAATGCTTCTGCTTCCGGGTTGGCAATCGAAGAAATATCCCATGCTATCCAGGATTTGAGTTATGAATACAGAACTCCTTTCATGATGCATTTCAAAGGCTATAAGTACCACGAAATCGCGGATATCTTAAATATCCCGATTGGTACAGTCAAAAATCGAATCCACATTGCGCGCAAAACCCTCAAGGTGAGCCTCAAGAGCTACGCAAAAGACAGACGCTAACAGGGAAAAA
>CAYGTH010000048.1:1630-24727 GCA_964352745.1 uncultured Bacteroidia bacterium | reverse complement strand
TGTTAATCCTGTCTGGAAATAAAATTTTTGGTATGAAATGTCTAGTAGTATGATTAATTACTTCAAAATGGACTAATAGAGTGCCATATCAAAGTGTTTGCGATATTTCCGGGTCAACTCATGATCTTTTCCCAGTCGGTTGAACAAGGCAATCGAAGCACGACGAGGCAGGTCCTCCAAATAGGATTTGTCAGCAATAACTGCCTCAATCAGAAATTTCAGCCCTGCTTCCAGGTCATGGTTTTCCAATGCCTCTCTTGCAGCACCAATTTTGATCCCGACGACGACATCTACGCCATTGCGGGTGTCCATCAGTTCAGCAAGGGTTCGGATATCTTCTGCCTGCCCGTAAAAGGGTTTGCCTATGGTTTGGTCAGCGACCATTTCGACAGCCCGATCGGGGTCTTCAATCACGGTAGCTGACGCCAGTAACATGCGGCCGTCCGTCAAGTCAGGGTTTTGGGAGACAAACATTTCCAACTCGGGCAATGCAGTTTCCAGGTCTCCCTTCATCAATTGCTCCTGTATATACGCTAATTCATCTTTACCCTCATTCGGCAAATGATCAGCCAGCCATTTTTGAATCATGTGGCGCGGCAATGCTCCTACAAATTCGGCAACTTCCTCTCCCTGCCAAAACATTTTGACAGCAGGAATGCTCATGATATCAAATTTCTGAGAGACTTCCGGATGTTCTTCGGTACTCACTTTAACCAGTTCCCACTCCCCGCTTGACTCTTCGGCCAGTGCCTCGATTACGGGCCCTAATATTTTACAGGGACCGCACCAGGATGCCCAAAAGTCAACTACGACCGGTACTTCAAAACTTCTTTCCAATACGGATTGGTTGAAATCAAATGTTCCCATTGTTATTTTCCATTAGTTCATCTTTGTTCCAGCATTTTCAATGCCAGCGCCCAAAAACTGCCATTCCGGCTGAATCAATTTTATTTTCATGCCAGAATGACGGAAATTCAATGTTGCATAGAATGGAAATTTCGTATGTTTGTAAGCAAAAGCTTAACTTCTTACCAGGATATGCCACTAGATGTCGGAGGTTTTGACCTCGAAAAATTTATCGTAGTTGGAGATCGGCTATTGATAGAACCCAAATCACCACAGGACCAGACCCAATCTGGCTTGTACTTGCCTCCCAGTGTTCAGGAAAAGGAAAATATTAAAAGCGGTTACGTCTTAAAAACGGGCCCAGGATATCCTGTACCCCATTTTTCAGGTATAGAAGAGCCCTGGAAGGAAAATGAAGAGGTGAAGTATGTTCCTCTTCAGGCTCAGGAAGGCGACCTTGCCATCTACTTGCAAAAAAATGCTTATGAAATAGAGTTTTCGGGTAAAAAGTACCTCATCATTCCCCATTCAGCAGTGCTGTTGTTGATACGAGACGAAGGTCTGTTTGAATAGGAAAAGAAATCTGAAAAATGTAGTTTCAATTGATATGGGGAAAATGATCGCATCACATCAGTACATCAGGCTGATATTCGGACTCAAAATCAAACAGCTTCGCAGGCAGCGAGGGATGTCTTTCAAGGAGTTGGCCGCAAGTACCGGGATGTCCGTTTCTTATTTAAATGAAATCGAAAAAGGGAAAAAATACCCCAAAACAGATAAAATCATGATCCTGGCGGAGTCGCTGGGAGTCAGCTATGATCAATTGGTTTCTCTCAAGCTCAATAAGAAACTAGCCCCTATTGCCAGTCTGTTTAAGTCGGGAGTTCTCGACAGTCTTCCCCTGGAAATGTTTGGCATTGAGCCGGGAACGCTGATCGAACTGATTGTACAGGCCCCCGCAAAACTCAACGCATTCATCAACACCCTGTTTCGGATAGCGCGAAATTATGAAATGGGAGAGGCGAGTTTTTTCTCTGCTGCATTGCGCTCGTATCAGGAAATGCATGACAATTACTTTGAGGAGATCGAAACCTCGGTAGATCAATTTCTCGAACAACTCCACCTCAGTCCTAATGAATCCCTGAAGCCGATTGATCTGGAAACTTTTCTGACAGAGCACCATGGCTATACCATTAACCGGAAGTCGCTGGCTGAACACGATGAGTTGTCGCGATTCCGTTCTGTTTTCTCTCCAAAATCCAAAGAACTGTTCATTAATAAGGATGTGAGCGAGGCACAAGAAATATTTTTACTGGGCAAAGAGGTTGGTTTTAATTGCCTCAATCTGATGAAAGAGCGCCCCCTCCTCTCGAATTCCTTCCCCGTACACTCTTTTGAAGAAGTCCTGCATAGCTTTAAAGCTTCCTATTTTGCCGCTGCTCTGATTATCAACCGGCACCGATTACAAAAAGACCTCGAAGCCTTTCTGGACCGAAAAGAGTGGGATCCACAGGCCTTTCTCGATATGATGGCCAGCTATAAGGGCGCTTCCCCAGAAATGTTCCTTCAGCGACTGACTCAGTTACTTCCCCGATATTTTGGGATTAATAATCTCTTCTTTATCCGGATGCATGATAAACTTGATAGTAAACAAAATCGGTTTACCATTACCAAAGAACTCCACCTTTCTCAAATGCACCTGCCGCATGGGAATGAGCTTCGGGAGCACTACTGCAGGAGATGGGTTTCGGTGCGGACCCTTAGGGAACTCTCCCAGATGCAGCAAAACGATCATCCGGATTCGCTGAATATTGCTGCGCAAATTTCAAGCTACATCAATTCTCAAAAAGAATACCTCTGCATTTCAATCGCTCGCCCTAATGCGCCTACGCCCAACTCGAATGTGAGCGTAACCCTTGGCATACCGCTGGATTCACAAAACAAGAAAAAAATCAGATTTTGGAAAAGTGAATCGATCCTCACCCGAACAGTTCATACTACCTGCGAACGATGCCCGATCGCTGACTGTACAGAACGAGCCGCTCCGCCCATTTTAGCAGAAGAAAAGGAAAAGCAACAACTGATCGACGAAAAACTTCAGGAATTACTCGATTAACCGTATTTTAAGGCTATGAAACTGCTTTTATGTGCGCTTGTAACCCTTTCCATTTTCCAGGCCTGTTCGCCCCCACCTCCTGAGTCTCCTGCTTCTCCACCCATTATCGTGGCTTATGCCAGCAAACCCATGGCTCCAGCGCATGCGAGGATGATTAGTCACATAAACTATTCCTTTGCCAAAATAGAAGCAGGCAAAATTGCAACCAGTCATCGGAATGATTCCACCAACATGGCCAATTTGCAAGTTGTCAGGCTTGCCAATCCGGAGATACACCTCCTCATTTCGGTAGGGGGATGGAGTCTGTCCAATGAATTTTCAGATGCAGCCCTTACGGCTGAATCCCGTCGCATATTCGCAGCAAGCTGCCTGGATTTTATTAAGAAGCATCAACTGGACGGCATTGACCTGGACTGGGAATATCCCGGACAGGTTGGAGCGGGAAACATCAACCGACCTGAAGACAAGGAAAACTTCACTTTATTGCTCAAAGAAATCCGAACTCAGCTCGACCAATTAGCACAAGCAGAAAAACGCGACACGCCTTACTTGCTTACGATTGCTACAGGAGCCAATCAGGCTTACCTTGATCACACAAATATGGCAGAAGCTCAGCAGTACCTTGACCTGATCAATATTATGACCTATGACTATTCAGGTGCATGGGCAGAACGGACCGGCCATCATACCAATCTCGCTATTTCCGGAGATTCGAATGCCAACCCACATGCCTCTCAAGTTGCCGTAGCGCAGCATCTGGCAGCAGGCATCCCTTCCGAAAAACTCATATTAGGAGTGGCTTTCTATGGCAGATCATTTAGCGGGGTTGATTCTGCAGGAACCGGGCTTTATCAGCCTTTTTCAGGTGAAAGCGGGTCCTTCTCCTATCAGGAACTTGCCACTTCCTATATTGACCAAAATGGCTTTGCACGATATTGGGACAGCCTCGCGCAAGCTCCTTACCTCTGGAATGACAGCGCCCGCACCTTCATCACCTATGACGATCCGGAATCCCTTACGGCTAAAGCGAAATATGCTATGGATCAAGGATTAGGGGGCGCCATGTTTTGGCATTACCGCCATGACACGACTGGTGTTTTGCTCAGTAGTCTCTATCAACAACTGTCTCACCTCTGATAAAAACTGCGACTGACAGTCATCCTTTTATCGAATTTTCATATTTATATTCCCTTCCCCTGAACCCATATTTCCTTACGATGAGCACTTCTTCTACAACAACTTTACCCAATCGGCTACACTCGCTTGATGCCTTACGCGGGTTTGACATGTTTTGGATTATTGGCGGTGAATTTATTTTCCATGAACTCGCTACCGCTACTGGTACAGCCCCCTTTACCTGGATCGCTCACCAACTCCATCATGTGGCCTGGAATGGCTTTGTTTTCTACGATCTCATTTTCCCCTTATTTCTCTTCATCGCAGGAGTAGCTATGCCCTACTCCATCACCCGGAGAGTTCAAAAAGGAGAAAACAAGTCTGCCATCGCCAGACACATCATCCAGCGAGGTTTGATTTTAGTGTTTCTGGGAATGGTCTATAATGGCTTTTTCCAGTTTGATTGGGAAAATACCCGATATCCAAGTGTATTGGGCCGAATCGGACTGGGGTATCTGTTTGCCGGAATTATTTTTCTATATACCGACATTCGTCAACAGGTAATCTGGTTTGCAGCTTTATTGCTGGGATACTGGGCTTCCATGATGCTCATTCCGGTTCCGGGCTTTGGCGCAGGGAATCTTACGGTAGAAGGCAGTCTGGCAGGCTACATTGATCGCCTGCTGATCCCCGGAAAGTTATACCTGGAAGTTCATGATCCGGAAGGCTTATTCTCTACCATTCCAGCTATCTCAACAGCTTTGCTTGGCGCATTGGCCGGGCATTTCCTGGCAGACTCCTCCCGGGGTTTTAGTCCCTCTCGAAAGGCGTTGGTTCTAGCCGGCGCAGGTCTTGCAGCCATCCTCCTGGGGTACCTTTGGGGTATATTTTTCCCGATTAACAAAAACCTCTGGACCAGTTCTTTTGTCCTCGTTGCAGGCGGATGGAGCTTATTACTGCTCTCTCTTTTTTACTACCTGATAGATGTCAGAGGCTGGCAGAAATGGGCATTTTTCTTTGTGGTAATTGGCCTGAATCCCATCACCATCTATATGGCACAAACCGTACTCGATATCGGGTTTACTACGCACTTTCTTTTCGATGGCATGCTGGGATATGTGTCCGAATCCTATCGAGAAGTCTTCTATTACCTGGGATATACACTCCTCGGATGGCTGCTTGTATATGGTATGTATAAGTTCCGGATTTTCTTAAAAGTATAAAGTCTAAGCAGCTAAAAAATCACTTTTTAGCTTTCCGGATTCTGATGAAGGGTGTAAGATTCGTATTATTTTATTGCACAATCAATCAAATAGATTGTACTATTCACAAGGGTGTTATACCTATTAATCTCCCCAAATAACCAAAAAAAGAGTGATTTTTGAGTTATTTACTATTTATGTTGAATACAAACTTATCCTACGTAAAGCTTCCCCTCCATTACAAATTATGTAAGGTTTCCACGATGTAGGTTATTCACACCTGCGAAAATTAGTTATTTTCGACAATCGGAGTATTCTCTAATTATATTGATTCACGTTTGTATTTTCAGCATGAGTAATTCGCAGGAAAGATTATCCTTGCTACATGAAAAAAGGTCGAATGGCAATCCCATTAGCGCTTTGTTTGAGGGGCTTGCTGATTTAGTATTTCACCTGGATAGGAATGGCAATATTCTTGAATTCCTTTCCCCGGAATCCCATCCAGATTATGTGAAATATGCAGACCTGAAGGGAAATAACATCAAAGAAATGTTACCGGATTCGGTTGCCCAACTGTGTCTCGAAAATATCCAAACAGCTTTGGTTACTGGCCAGGTGCAAACAAAAAGGTATTCCCTCCCCCGTAAAGACAGAGCCGAACACTTTGAGTCACGGACAGTGCCTATTCATGGTTCCGAAGTACTCTGTATCGTTCGCAATATTTCAGACCTTCAGCATTCCCTTGCCCATACTGCGCACAGCGAAAAACTGATTCAAGATATTACCGAATCTATTTCTCAAACTATTTTCTTGATGGATCTGGAAAACCTCAAGGTAGTTTTCACCAATCGTCAACAGCAATTTCTAGGCTATACCCAGAAAGAGATCACCGACCTGAAAACATTTGCCACCCATTCCATACTCCCAGCAGATCTTGAAATTTTAATCAAACAATTCTTAGATTGGAACCAAAACCCTCAAGAAAAACCAGGGCACTTTGAATATCGAATCCGAGCCAAAGATCAATCTATCTGCTGGCAACATCTTACCACTACTGTCTTTAAGCTAAATGAAGATGGAAGTATTAATCAATTTCTGGGGGTTATAGAGGACATAACAGAGAAAAAGCAAGCTGTCCAGTATTTAGAAGAGAGTGAAGAACAATATCGGGTATTGGTAGAAAATGCATTTCTGGCGATTAGTTTCTATGATGTTGCCGCCAATCGATTCACCTTTAGCAATAATCGCTGTATTGAAATGCTGGGCACTGACAAGGAAACCTTCCTGTCAAATTCCCCTACGCGTTTTTCTCCATCTGTACAGCCTGATGGTCGGAAATCCCGCGAAATCATGATCGGATTCATCGAGCGGTTACGGAAGGGGGAGGAAAAAATTCGATATGAATGGAATTACCTAAAAGCAGATGGTTCCTTTATTGAGAGTGAGTCAACTATCTCCCTGGTTAACTTCAGAGGACGTGAGCACTTTATGATCATCGCCCACGATATCAGTGAGCGGAAGCAAGCCGAGAAGAAGCGGATTGAGCAGGAAAACAAGTATCAATCTATCTTTGAAAGTACAACCGATGGAATTGCAGTACTCGCTCCCGATAGTTGGACGATAATTGACTGCAATCAGCCCCTGGCCAATTTACTCAAACAACCTAAGCAATCTCTATTAGGCAAAACGATTCCTACTTATAGTCCGGCGACTCAGGTTGATGGAACTAATTCTTGTGAAAAGCAGTTTCAGCTTTCGCTCAGAATGAAACATGCTCCACAAACCCACAAATTAGAATGGCGGTTTACGCGAGACGAATCTGATTTTTTCGATTCTGAAATGATTATTAACCCCATCAAAGGGGATTCAAATGGCTATTGGCTGGGAGCGATCCGGGATATTTCCAAACGAAAAAAACGGGAAAGAGAGCTGGTCAGAAGCCGAAAATTGTATCATGAGATCGCCCGCAACCTGCCCGACTCTGGCATCATTATCTTTGATCATGAATTGAGATACATATTAGCCGAAGGGCCCGCGCTTAAGCAACAAGGGTTTATCGGGTCCAGAATGGAAAACAAAACTCCATTTGAAATTTTCCCCAAAGAAGATGCTGCGCGTCTTGCAGGCGCCTATCGCCGAGTCCTGGCCGGGGAGGAAATTGAAATGGAGCATCGATATAAGGGATCCATTTTTGAGACCCGAATGGTTCCGCTAAAAGAGGAAGGGGAAGAGGTTTATGCGGGGATGATCGTATCTCGTGATATTACCAAAAACCAACAATTAAAAGAAGCAATTGGAGCTGTAGCAAAACGGACTAATATCGTCTCTGAAAACAATTTTTTTCGGGAACTGGTGCAAGGTCTTTCTCATATTTTCCATGTAGGGCATATCCTGGTGGGGGAATATCATGAGGGTTCAGGCGAAATTCAGACAGCAGCCTATTTTCATGAAGGCAACTTCATAGACGAATACGTGTATCTCCTCGAAGGTACTCCTTGCCAACATGTGATGGCTGGTAGCACCTATGCATGTCCTAGTGGGGTTCAGTATGCATTTCCAGCCGATATAGAGCTGGTAGAAAATAATCTGGAATCCTACCTCGGCATGCCCCTGGTCGATTCTACTGGCAAAACAGTAGGACTGATCTCGTTGATGGACACCCAGCCTATGGATGAATTGGAATACAAAATCAGTATTCTAAAGGCCTTTACGGCACGAGCTGGAGCAGAGTTAGAGCGCACGAAAACTACACGTGAGCTACAAATTAGTCTGGATGAAATATCGTCGAAAAATCAGGAGCTGGAAAAATACATTGCTTCCAATGTCGAATTGGAACGATTTGCCTATGTCGCGTCTCATGACCTTCGGGAGCCGCTTCGCAATATTTCAGGCTTTGCACAATTACTAGAAAGGCGGTACGGAGACAAACTCGATGAGGCTGGAAAAGACTATATCGACTTCATCGTAAAGGGTGTTCACACCATGAATCAGTTCATCAAGGATCTGCTGAACTACTCCCGAATTACTTCGATGGAAAGTAAATTTAAGGAAGTCCCCACCCAGCACCTACTTGAACAAGTGTGGCATAATCTGGCAGGCTCCCTGTCAGATGTACAGATGGAATGGAATGGGATACCGGAACGAATTACAGTATCAGAAGCCAAAATGGTACAGGTATTTCAAAATCTGTTGGCAAATTCCCTTAAATTTAGAGATCCTAACCGTTCTCCTGTCATAGAAGTAAGCGCAAAAGAAAGCCCTACTGATTTTCTGTTCAGCATTCAGGACAATGGGATCGGAATTGAGGAAACCTACTTCGATAAAATATTTATGCCATTCCGCAAGCTCCATGGCCCTGATAAGTATCCCGGGAGTGGAATCGGATTAGCGATCTGCAAGCGGATCATAGAACAGCATGGAGGTAAAATATGGGTTGAGTCTGAATTTGGTCAGGGGACTACTTTCTTTTTCACCCTGAAGAAGGAACCGCCTGAAAATATCTACCTGTATAGCTAAGGATTATCCTCCTAATTCATGTCGATGAAGTTTAAGCCATCTGTAGAGCCAGCTATGACTGATTTCCACCCCCTCTTGAGCAAGCCAGAATTGAATATCCCGCACATTCGCTTTTGGGTTGGCTGCTAAATAGGTCGACAATTTTCCCCTGACTTCATTGAGTCGGGAATCCCGAGTCCCTGCATACCTCAATTCAAGGAGTTTGTCAAATCCACCAGCTAAAAATAGCTTGATCCAGCCTGAGATCGTTCGTTCACTTACCCCAAGTAGGATACTGATTTCTGCAACCTTATAGCCAAAATGGCGCAGAGAAATACACAATAACCTTCTGTTCAACCGTTTATCGGAGATTTCATTCATCAAATCTGCCAGAACATAGGTCTCTTCCGTACTCAAACTGACATGTTGACTCATATTCGCAAGATACAATCGGAATTTTTAATAGCAAATGTGTAGGTATTTGTCATGACAGGATGTCGGAATGTTCCCTTAATCCCATTTTATGCATCCCAAAAGGTACATTTTCGGCTCAAGTACAGACTCCTCTTCCTCTGAATGGGGGTATTGCTCTACAAATTTGAATAAATCGGCAATTTTAACAGCAAATAGATTAAAACCCCTATTTAGAAAGCCGTTTTTCCGCCAAATTTTCATCCAAATCTGCTAATTCTTCCTAAAATCCCGACTGGCACAAAAGCTGATACATACCTATTGTAGATCAATCATATTCTGCAATAACGAATACCTAAACATACAATCATGGAAGATTTATTTAAAAAGTTTCTGTATACCGGCGTAGGCCTGGTTTCTATGACAGCTGAAAAACTACAGGAGTCTATCGACGAATTGGTAGGAAAAGGCAAAATCTCAAAAGACGAAGGAAAAAAGATTCTGGATGACTTTTTTGACGGTGCCGAAAGCAAAAAAGATGAGTTTGAAAGCAAACTCAAAGCAGTAGCCGAAGATGTCGTAAATAGTATCTCTTTCCCTTCTGTCAAGGAATTCCAGGCAATGAAAGACCGGATCGAAGAATTGGAAAAGAAGCTAAGCGAGAAGGAAGCAGCTCCTGTTAAGAAGACAACCAAACGCGCTACCACTAAAGCGAAAACGGCTACAAAGGCGAAGACTACTACCAAAAAGTAAGCTTCAGTTCATGCCATAATCCGCAGGATCATTGGCTTGTTAGTAAAAAAACAGAATCCGGGCTCCCTTGTGGGCCCGTTTTTATATTACCAGACTTCTTCTCTTGTCTCCGAACCAATAGGCGCCCGTGGCAGTCCATACACAAGGAGGTTAACTTCTCCCGGTTCTTTCATGAAGAGTTGGACAGGATAAGCATACCGGTCTGTGTTTCCCCAAAACCAGCGTCTTCCTCTCCAGAATCCGTCCTCAACTTCTGCTAAATCTGATCCGGTAAAAGCCGCGCGATGGGCGTCATCCTCCCCATATAGATTCACTAACTTCCTGACGATTTCCCGAAGTCCCTCTTCCAGCATGGTTTGCTTATACAAATGCTGAAATCGAATATTGAGCAAGCTATCCGGCAACTCACATACCCAGGCTTTGTTAAACATATCAAGTTCATTAGAGGCCAGGAAGCATTCATACACCCGTTTTTCGCCTTCTTCGCTATGGACTCGGCAGTTGCGGTCTGGCAAATTGGTCAAATCCCATTCGAACAAATGCAGTAAATCCCGGCTTCCCTTTTTTCGGATCACCTCAAAACCAGCAGGCAAAAGGGTTTCTAACGGAAAATCAGCTTCGGGATCGATCCGCTGCAATGAATTCAGGTTTCCGTTCGTCCCGCGAACCGGACTGAACGCATGGATACTTTCTGTCTGTTGGTGATACAAAGTAACCTGAGCATTAGGGAGATGAGGGAGCAAATCAACTAATTCCGGGTCTGCTTCACCTTGTACCCAAATCGCTTCCAGGTGCTGCATGTATCGTAAAAACCGAAGTTCCTCTCCTGCAAGACCTGGCAAATACAGATGAGAAACCTGCTCGAGATCGGCCAATGTCATCTCCTTGCAAGCACGTCGCTCATTTCGGGTTTTGGTCCGGTATTCACAATTCGCCTCATTTTCACGGGTCCGAATGAATTTACTCCAGCTGTGTTCCCTGAATAATTGTACAGCCTCTGGAAGGGATTCCAATACTTGTAAGGATAGACCTTCATTAAATGCCGCGTAAGCCAGTAAGGGAGCTTGCAAATAACGATGGCGAAAGGTACAGGTGCCATCCGGATGCGTGAACAGTATATCGGAAATATTCAGCTTATGCCAGATGAGCCCTTGCCGGGTCGCAAAAGCCTGAACGCTCACCAGGGATATTCCGGCCTCTGATTTCTGATCCGGATCCAGCAAAGCAGTACTGATGTCCATTAAAAAATCCCAAACCCGACGAGGATAATCGTTCCCCAAATCCGCTGGAGACTGCCGGGCTATCCAGGACAGTAAATAGGTTTCTAATAATTCAAACGGGTATCGAAACTGCCGCTTTCCTGCCGTAAGGGAAATCGCAAACCGCAGCAGCAGGGGATTGCCCATCATTTCGGGCATCTCGACTATCATCTGACGGACTCCCTGCCGATGTTTTATGTTCCAAAAAGGAATCCGGTTTTTCATAAAACGGAGGGCATCGGGCTGACTCAGTGGAGCGAGAAAACATTTTTCAAACACCTGAAAATGCCGTTCCCCTACATATTCCAATGTCCCAGGCCGGGAACCCGCTTCCAGGTCGAAGGGAAATACGTCATTCCTGCAGGTGATCAAAACGCGCCCAAACCCCTGAATATGATCCAGCAGAAGGTCCATTCGGACTTTGTATAACTCATCCACCTTCAGGTATTCGTCTAATCCATCCAGTAACAAAATGGTGCCCGCCCGATCCTCAACATGTTCCAGTGCAGCGAATAGATTCGGATCGGCAAGCCGGAACAGCTTTACTTTCCGAAACGTTAATTTGCAGCGCATAAACACATACATCAGAAGGGTCGTCTTGCCTACACCGGGACTTCCAAAAATCAAAAAATGACTTTGAAGGGGGTAATCAGGCCGGAATATCGTTTTCAGAAAGAGCTGCTCCATCGATTTCTCCTTCGGCTGAAATCCAGGAAAATCTGCTCGCGTTTTTCCATACAAACTGGCCTGATAGTAGCGTAACACCTCTCTGAATTGCCGGCTTTCAAACTGCCCGTCCACTTGCCGATTGAGCCAAAACGCCCCTACAACTATCCATAGCCGCCAAAGCCCCCATATCAACATTAATCCTCCCAGCAGAATCCCCATAGCGGAATTCGTCAGCCAGGAAGGGATAAACAAGGTGGGGAAAGCAGATATAGGCATATTAGACTGTGTGAAGCAGGTGCAAAAGCACCCTTTGTCCCTATCAACAAACGGATAGTCCGTTCATAATAAGGGACTTACAAGATAAAAATCACAATATTCATTCCAAAACCTTACAGGATAGGCTACCGATTCTGAAATTGGTCAGGCGAATCCATATTACTGCCTCTATTCGCCTGACCATTTTTATATTTATGACTGAATTCATACCAGTCCTCATATTCGCCTGACCATTTGTCGTTTTACGCGTGATTATTTCGGACCAATTCCCAGGCAAGAATTCCTCCTGCAACACTCACATTCAGAGATTCAGCACTCCCGGCACCTGGGATGTGGACCCGTTTAAGCCCAGGTGATTCCACGAGCGAATCCGAAACACCATTCGCTTCGTTGCCCAGCAAAATATAGTCCTGTGCACCGAGAGCAGCTGTTGTCAGGCTTTCTCCGTCCATATCGGCCACCCAGATACTTTGGCTGCTGCTTTGCATAAATAAGTTCTCCCAGTTATCTACGTAAGCAACCTCTACCCGGAAAACAGCCCCCATACTACTTCGGAGTGTTTTTGCGTTGAGAAAGTCAACTGTACCTTTACTACAGAGCACATGCGAAAACCCAAACCAGTCTGCGATACGCATGATGGTACCCAAATTGCCGGGATCCTGAATGCCATCCAGCAAAAATCCAGGACCTGTCGGGAGGACTTCACTGGAGATTTCGGCGAAGTCTGGCCCTGGAAAATGGACTATCGTAAGTACCCCTTCTGGTGTAACAAGTTGAGAAAGGGCCTGAAAGGTAGCCTCGTCTGTATAATAACAGGGGGTATCTGCGGGGAGGGAAGTAAGCATTTCAGGGAAATCTCCTAGTGATTCCCGAACAATAACAGCCGCAATGGGCCAACCGGAAAGACAGGCTTCCTGGTACATCTTTATCCCCTCCACCGGGAACATCCGATGCTTGTATCGGTATTTTTTCGACGAGAGGGAGGCAAAAAGTTTTACTTTTGCTTTCGACAGCAGTTTCATGCATTCAAACTTACGAAAATACGGATTGATCTGGAGCCTCTTTTTTTTCGGGTGTATACTCGGAGGCTGTAACGCTACCCGGCATCTTGAGCCCGGGCAATTGTTGCTTAAAAGTGAAGTTCAGATTCACAGTGACCGCAAATTAGCGGGCCATGCAGATCGTAAGGCGATTCAATTGAAACCCAATCGTCGGATGATCTGGCCCAAAACATATCTCCACTTACGGAGTATGGCCCTGACGCTCGAACACGATTCTTCCTGGGTCAAACGACAACTTCTTCATTACGGAAAGTTCCGGATTGCATTTGCCAAGACTGTCAACTGGATACGAGATGATTTGGGGGAACAGCCAGTTTTGGTTAATCTTCCCGCTATTCGGACCGATAGCCTCAATCTGGTGAATACCTATTTTGCCAATGGGTTTTTCAATCCGACAGTTAACTATCATATTCAACGATTTGCGGGTCGGAGGAATCAACAAAAAGCCAATATCGTTTTTGCGATACAGGGAAACGCGGCCTACGTAATTGACACTGTCCATTATCAATTTGGAGATACAACTGATATTCCCGACTCATTGCGGCAGCAAATCCGGGAAGATTACCGCATACCAGCATCCCTGCTCAAATCTGGTCAACGCTATATTCAATCCAATCTCATCAAAGAAAGGACTCGCGCGACTGAAACCCTTCGCAATGCCGGGTATTATACCTTTTCTCAGAGTATGATCAGCATGGCGATCGATACCTTTTATCAGCCCGAATCGACCAACCCGGACAGTCTTATTCGTCAAATCAGGCTGTATGTAAATGTTCGGGAAGTTCCTCCCAAATACAGAATCCGAAGTGTAACAGCACTGCTGCGGGCCTCGTCTGACCCGGAAAACCTATCGGAAACCTTTAAGGATGAAATTTTTCCTGGAAACCTAAAGCCTCGTGATCGGGAACGAATTCCAGTAAGGAGACTTAGTGACAGCCTGAAGGTGAATTTTGTCGTCAGCTCTACCCTGATCGAAAAAATCAATTATAACTTTATCGCCCGTCGCATTCATTTTCGTCCTGAATACGTCTTCTCACAACAGGATGCACGCCTCACGCAGCAGCGTCTCCAGGCACTCGGTATGTTTCAATATGTGGTCGCTAAATATACTATTCTGGATAGCACCAATCAGATCGATGTAACCCTGGATATGCGCATGGCTCCCAATTACCAAATCAAGGCAGGCCTGGAATCCTTTAGCAATGATATTACGACTTCTTCTAACTTACCGAGTATAGGTGCCAATTTCTCTATTCGGAATAAAAATGCATTCCGGAGATCTGAGCTATTGGAAATCGGCCTCAATGGCAATGTCGGTTTTTATGGATCCCAACTAGCCGAGAGCCAGTTTTCGCGAACCTTCTACGAACTCAGCGCCAACATCAACATCAGTTTCCCAACACTCCTCGTTCCTTTTTTACTCAAGAATGATTTCAGTCGGCTAAACCCTTCCACCATTTTTTCCGGCTCTGCGCTACTGGAAAGCCTGAGGGAATATGACAGAACCACCACTGGTATCAACCTTCGGTACCGATGGAATCATCAGCCCTTTCGCACTACCAGCGTAAGTCAGCTAACGCCTGTTTCCATTGATTTCATTGATATTGAAATCAAGGACAGCACCTTTCAGGCCGCCGTGGACAGCCTACCTACTACCCTTCAGCGAGACTACGAATCCCGGTTCAGTTCTGGGTTTTCTTACAGTTTTACCCATTCCAACTACCTGAGCAACCGCATTCGGCCTACCCACTTTTATCGGGCCAATTTCGAAATCGGCGGAAACCTGCCCTACCTACTGGATATTATCAGTCCGGCAGACAGTAGCTCAAAAGACAACCTCCTATTCGATGATATATTCTATGGGCAATACCTGAAAGCTTCGCTGGAAATCCGTCATTTCATTCCGGTCAAGCAGGGCATAGATTTGGTTTTTCGCGGGTTTGCAGGAGCCTCTCGTGCCTATAACTTCACTCCTGTAGTCCCTTATGAAAGTCGCTTTTTTAGTGGGGGCACGAATTCTATGCGCGGCTGGCGATCCAACACTTTAGGGCCCGGCCGTGCAAGTTCTGACAGCCTCAACACCTCCTCTACCAACTCTACCCTACTGGCTCCCGGTGGCGAGTTGGCACTTGAATTGAATGCAGAATTGAGAATGGATGTCATGACCTATCTGGAAATAGCCGCCTTTACAGACCTGGGAAATGTCTGGTTTAATCAACCAGTTGAGGGACTGAGTTTTGAATCCGCTAAGAGTAATTTCAATGGGCGTAATTTCAGGTTAGGATGGGATGCGGGCCTGGGATTCCGGTTTGACTTCTCCTTTTTACTCCTTCGATTTGATATCGGGCAGCAACTTTATGCACCAGATGTAGGCTGGGTATTAAAAAGTGTTTCAGATTTAGGCACAGGACGCACACAGTTTAATATCGGGATTGGCTATCCATTTTAATCAGCAGGAGTCAGAGATCAGGGGGTGTAGGCCAGTTTTCCATGAAGCGAAGTATAACCGCAATGTTCGCAACAAAAAAGGGGATAGGACAAAAGCGTCAATCTCTCAAAACAGACAGGATTCACAAGATGGACAGGATCAGATTGCGCTAATCGATCCTGTTACTCCCCGCTCTCAGGTCTTCTTTTTATCCCTGTAAATCCTGTCAAAAAATAATAGGGATACACAAGTGTCCTACACGCAAGAAAAACGCTACCTACGCACGGAAGAAGAGCTTGCTGATATACTTTGCGCCCCTTTGCGGTTTCTCTTTACGGATTTTTGGCCTACACCCAGGAGTTTTATGATGCAATCACCTTGAAAACTTGTATAGCGCTAAATAACTGTCCACTAAATCCGTTTCAGGTGATTTACTGAAATTGGACTCACTACCGTACACTTTTCGTTTTCCTGTTTCCAGGGCTTACTTTGCCACTTTTTTTAGAACTGGACTTTGGAAATAGGAGTTCTATCCCCTATTCGCATTAGGGGTTGATAAAGGGCTAATCATTGATGTAAAGCGTACTTTAGGCAGCTTTCTTCTTCTTTTTGATGGGTAGAAACCGTTTTCTGGGAGTTTGTTTTTGTCCCTTTTGTCGGCCCTTGGCTTTTTTTACCAGTTTGGGCGGCGGGGTAATAGGCTCAAAAGCCTGAATAATTCGATGTGTGATCTTCGATTGAAGGAGAGTTGGAGATCGGGCCTGTACCCGTTTGCAAGACCCTCTCATTCTATGCATTTTTGCATCAAATCTTCTACGCGCAAAAATCATATCCCTTATGAGTACTACTGTTCGATCTTTACAGCCCGCCGATCTTTGGAACTATTTTGCTGACCTGAATGCCGTTCCACGTCCTTCTAAAAAGGAAGAGCGCGTCATCCAATTCATGGTCGATTTTGGGAAATCACTGGGCCTGCCTACCCAAGTGGATGAAATCGGAAATGTGATCATCACCAAACCCGCCAGTCCGGGTATGGAAAACAGGTTAACTATTGCCCTCCAAAGCCACCTCGACATGGTGCATCAAAAGAATGCAGGAACGGAGTTTGACTTTGAGCAGGAAGGAATCCGAATGTATGTAGAGGGAGATTGGGTGAAAGCAGAAGGCACTACCTTAGGGGCCGATAATGGCATTGGAGTAGCGACGATCATGGCACTGCTGGCCTCACATGATATTCAGCATCCTCCGCTCGAAGCCCTGTTTACCATAGATGAAGAAACCGGCATGACCGGTGCTATGGGCTTGAAAGGAGGTCTGCTGCACGCTGATATTCTCCTCAATCTCGATACAGAAGATGATGATGAACTCACCATCGGTTGTGCAGGCGGGATAGACATCACCGCAAGCGGATCATATGAAATGATTCCCCTTACCGGAGATTGGCAAGGATATAGCCTGCGTATCAAAGGGCTGACCGGCGGCCACTCCGGCATGGATATCTACAAAGGTCGTGGCAATGCCAATAAACTCATGAACCGACTCCTCCTGGGGGCCACAAAGGTAGCAGGGCTCCGCCTTATTGCGATTGATGGAGGCGGCCTCAGAAACGCCATTCCACGTGAATCCTCCGCTCAAATAGCCATTCCGGCTTCACAGGTAAGCACCTTTGAAGCCTGGATAGATACCTTTACCGAGACACTGACGGGTGAATACGGAAGCACAGATCCTGATCTTGAGATCGTCGCAACTCAGCAGCAAGCGGCGGAATCAGCTATGGGCGAATCTTTCCAACTGGCACTCCTCCGCGCCATTTATGCCTGCCCCAGTGGCATTTACCGCATGAGTCCGGATATAGCAGGGCTTGTGCAAACCTCAAACAACCTGGCACGTGTGGAAGTGTCGAATGGGGCTTACCAGATTTTGTGTTTGACCCGAAGTGCCGTTGACAGCGAAAAGAAAGATTTGGAGGCGGCTATCATGGCTGCCTTTGAGCTGGCAGGTGCTGAAGTAACAGCCGATGGCGCTTATCCCGGCTGGGCACCGCGTCCGGATGCAACCATCGTACAGCTCATGAGCAGATTATATCAGGAAAGTTTTTCCGAATCTGCACAGGTAGGGGCTTGTCATGCCGGGCTGGAATGTGGGATTCTCGGTGCCAATTATCCGGATATGGAAATGATTTCCTTTGGCCCCAATATTCGAGGTGCCCATTCACCTGATGAAAAAGTACAGATCAGTTCTGTTCAGAAATTCTGGGGATTCCTGCTCGATACCCTGACGAGAATTCCCGAATCTGCTTCAGTAGCTGGAAGATGAACAACAGCAGTACTTCAGCTCCGCCGTTAAGTCTGCATCGAGCACTCTTTATGCTAGCGTTAATTGTAGCAGGAGAATCCATATTTCTACTTCCTTTTGTGGTGGCTCGCATTTTCCGGCCCACCTTCATGGACGTATTTGGCCTGACGAATCTGGAATTAGGCTCCGCATTTTCCGTCTATGGCATGGTGGCCATCTTCGCATATTTTGCCGGGGGACCACTTGCAGACCGTTTTTCCGCACGGCAATTAATGGGGACAGCCCTGGTTACGACCGCCTTAGGGGGACTTATTTTTGCAAGTGTCCCTACGCTTGCTGTTCTGACTCTCCTGTACGGGTTTTGGGGCCTGACGACCATCTTACTATTTTGGGCAGCGATGCTTCGTGCAACCCGAATCTGGGGTGGCCCAAGTGGACAGGGAAAAGCTTATGGATTATTAGATGGTGGCAGGGGCTTATTCTCCGCCTTACTTGCTTCTATTTCTGTAGCTATTTTTGCCAGTTTATTGCCTGCACATATCGAATCTGCCTCGCTAGCCCAACGCGGTGATGCCCTTGCACGAATCATCCTGATTTTTTCGGGAATAGCAGTAGCCGTAGCAGCCCTCGTTTGGGTTTCTGTTCCTGATAGCTCTCCAACTCAGCAGGCTTCGAGCCCATCAGGATTTAACATGGGTAACCTTACGAAGGTCATGAAGATGCCCGCAGTCTGGCTACAGGCCATCATCATCGTATGCGCCTATGTAGGCTTCAAATCAACAGATGATTTCTCTCTCTATGCCCGGGATGCCTTTGGGTACAACGATGTGACGGCAGCCCAAATCGGTACGATTTCATTTTGGGTACGGCCTTTTGCAGCTATGGGAGCGGGATTCCTGGGCGACAAGATCAGATCTTCACGCGTCATCAGCCTTAGCTTTGGCATCTTAATTATCGGGAGTCTCATGATCGGTATGGGCCTCATTCAGCCGGGAATCCCTTGGATGCTGATGGGAACTGTCGCCGCGACCAGCGTCGGGATTTATGCACTCAGAGGGGTCTATTTTGCCGTATTTGAAGAGGCGAAAGTACCCCTTGCCTTCACAGGCACTGCCGTGGGCCTTGCTTCAGTGATAGGCTTCACCCCCGATGTCTTTATGGGTCCTCTCATGGGCTATTTGCTCGATCAGTCACCCGGCGCGACGGGACATGAGCACGTCTTTTTGGTGGTAGCTGTATTTGGGCTAATCGGCCTGATTGCTTCTCTTTTGTTTCAGCGAATCGTCACAAAATAATATTCCGGAGGTTTCGACTTTTTTGTATATTGACAAAACAACAGCACAATTATGATGGGTATTATTATTTGGTTAGCTATCGGATTTGCTGCAGGGACCATCGCTAAGATGTTGACACCGCAGCAGGAAAAAGGAGGTTGGATTTCCACCATCGTCATCGGCATCCTGGGTGCCTGGGTGGGGAGTTTCATCACCGGATTTGTAGGCCTTGACAATCTGCTTGATACCACCTGGCTGGGTCAGTTGATCTGCGGTACAGGGGGAGCATTTGTTCTCTTATGGGTCTATCACAAATTCCTCGCAGACAAGTTAAATCTGCCGATTTAGCCCTAAAAAGTTAATTGCGGATTCCGGCTGTAGCAGCCTGCTTTCCCATAACATTCAAACCCCGAACCTCTCAAACGGTCAAACAGAACAACTCTACAAATGGCATTTGCTTTCAAATTTTGTTTGAGAAAGTTTGATGGTTTGAGGCGAGTTTGATTGTTGGGACAGAAATAAAGCTCCTGAATGGAGAAAAAACTGATCGGATAGTATTCGATCAGTTTTTTTAGTTCCAGCGCTTGAACCAGGAAGATACCTTCATGCTAATCACTCCAAAGATGGCTTCCTTAAAAATACCGGAACTCATTTTGGACTGTCCCTGAGTTCGGTCTCTGAAAATGATGGGTACCTCTTTGATTTTAAAGCCGTATTTCCAGGCCCGGAATTTCATTTCTATTTGAAAGGCATAGCCTACAAATTTTATCGGGTCTTCCAATACTTTTTTCAACACGCGCCGGGTATAGCACTTAAATCCTGCCGTGGTATCTCTAAATGGCATTCCGGTTATAAACCGTACGTAGGTGCTGGCATAATAACTCATCAGGACTCTGCCCATGGGCCAGTTGACGACATTTACGCCATTTACGTAGCGAGATCCAATCGCCAGGTCAAACCCTTCTTCGCGGCATGCACGCAGTAAGGCCGGAAGCTCTTTGGGGTTATGGCTAAAATCCGCATCCATCTCAAAGATATATTGGTACCCATGGTCCAGCGCCCATCTAAAGCCCAGAATATAGGCTGTCCCTAATCCCAATTTCCCTTCTCGTTCCAGCAAAAATACCCGACCTTCATATTCTTCTGCTAATTTCCGCACAATTTCCGCCGTTCCATCGGGGGAATTGTCGTCAATAATCAACATATTGAAGACGTCCGGAAAGTCCACTACCCGACGGATCAACGCCTCGATATTCTCTTTCTCGTTATAGGTGGGGACGATTACCAGATTGTCTGCCATGTACCAAAAAAAGTAAGTAAATGCGAATTCCGCAATTTGATTTAACCTCAGGTTGAACCTGCTTATTTTCAGCAATTATGAGTTCAAACATGAACTTAAAATCCTGTAAAGAAACTTAATGATTTGACAATTTCAAAGGCTGTTTGAACGATTGCCTGGCAAGCTTTTGCATCCTGATAAAAAACTTCCTTAGTTTGCGGGTTCAGTTTCGTAATTCATCCAATATTATGGGAAATAATCTACTAGCAGGAAAAAAAGGCATCATCTTTGGCGCACTTGACGAACTTTCGATCGCCTGGAAGGTAGCAGAACAGGCACAGGAAGAAGGTGCTGAATTTATTTTGACCAATGCACCCGTTGCCTTGCGAATGGGAAAAATCAATGAATTGGCCGAAAAAACAGGCGCCCAACTCATTGCAGCCGATGCAACTTCCGTGGAAGACCTCGGTAAGCTACTCGACGCAGCAGAGGAGCAATATGGAAAAGTAGATTTTGTCCTTCATTCAATCGGCATGTCTCCCAATGTTCGAAAAAACCGGGAATACACCAATCTCAACTACGACTGGCTTCACAAGACTTATGACATTTCTGCCATGTCCTTTCATAAAGTCATGCAGTTGCTATACCAGCGTGATCTGATGAATGAATGGGGCTCCATCCTTGGGCTGACCTATATTGCGGCACAACGGACTTTTGGGAAATACAACGACATGGCAGAAGCTAAAGCCCTGTTGGAATCTATTGCCAGAAGCTTTGGCTACCACTATGGCAAAAAAGCCAATGTCCGTGTAAATACCATTTCACAGTCCCCTACCCCAACCACAGCAGGTACCGGAGTAGCCGGATTTGATAAGATGCTGGCTTACGGCGAGAAAATGTCTCCCCTCGGCAATGCAACCGCTGAGGATTGCGCCAAATACTGCGTCATGATGTTTTCAGACTACACCCAACGGGTAACCATGCAAAATCTCTTCAATGATGGAGGGTTTTCCAGTATGGGAATTTCTACTGAATTGATTGAGGATTTGGAGTAATAGGCCTCATTTCTTCAGCATACAATAACCCTGCACCCCACCCGTGAACTTGTCGGGATGCAGGGTTTTCAGCGTTTTCGCACCTCCTAATCGTAAGATTCCAGGCCAAAAGGAGGCAAAGCCCCCATTTCTGTAGCAATTAATCTACCGCTCGCTCAGAAAATTTCCTTATTTTTGTTCACTCGATGATACAGATGCAGCGAAATTATGTTTGATAACCTACAGTTTAATATTGAGCAGGCCTTCAAGAAGCTCAAAGGCCACGGGAAGATTTCTGAAATTAATATTGCAGAAACACTCAAAGAAGTGCGAAGGGCATTGTTAGATGCCGATGTTAACTATAAAGTTGCAAAGGAATTTACCAATAAGGTAAAAGAGGAAGTGCTTGGGCAGGAAATCCTGATTTCTGTAACGCCGGGGCAACTGATGGTCAAGATCGTCCACGAGCAGTTGACAGATCTGATGGGGGCTACCAGTGAGGAAATCCAACTCGCAAAATCTCCTCCTACTGTAGTATTGATTTCAGGTCTCCAGGGTTCTGGTAAAACTACATTTACCGGTAAGCTGGCCCGCTATTATAAAAGCAAAGGCAAAAACCCCTTACTGATTGCGGGTGATGTGTATCGTCCTGCGGCCATCGAGCAGTTGGGCGTACTCGGCGAGCAGATCGGGGTGGATGTATATAAGGAAACTGAAAGCAAAGATCCAGTCCAGATTGCCCAAAACGGGATTAAGTTTGCCCGGCAAAACGGAAAGGACTTTGTCATTGTCGATACCGCCGGTCGCCTTGCGGTGGATGAAGAGATGATGAATGAGATTGAGGCGATCAAACTGGCCGTAACGCCAGATGAGACCTTATTTGTGGTAGATGCCATGACAGGTCAAGATGCCGTCAATACCGCCAAAGCCTTTAATGACCGACTCAATTTTGATGGAGTTGTCCTTACCAAGATGGATGGTGATACCCGGGGTGGAGCAGCGATTTCGATCCGCTCCGTAGTGGATAAGCCGATCAAGTTTATCAGCATGGGGGAGAAACTCGATGCACTGGACTTGTTCTACCCGGATCGAATGGCTTCCCGGATTTTGGGAATGGGAGATGTCCTGACCCTTGTCGAGAAAGCACAGGAGCAATTTGATGAAGAACAGGCTGCCCGTCTTCAAAAGAAAATTCGCAAAAACGAACTCGACTTCGATGATTTCCTGTCTCAGATTCAGGCGATCAAGAAGATGGGAAATATCAAAGACCTCGTAGGCATGATTCCCGGAATGGGAAAAATGGTTCGCGATGTGGATCTGGACAATGATTCGTTCAAGCACATTGAGGCAATCATTCAGTCCATGTCAGCCGCAGAGCGACTGAAGCCCGATATCATCAATGGTTCCCGTCGTAAGCGGATTGCTGCCGGTAGTGGTACCTCCGTCAAAGAAGTCAACGACCTGATTCGTCAATTTCAACAAATGAAAAAGGCGATGAAGAAAATGAACACCATGTCGCAAGGTGGCAAAGTAGGCCGCGCAATGAAGAACATGTCTATGTTCAACCGACGGAGATAGGCTGA
>CAYGTH010000048.1:0-1530 GCA_964352745.1 uncultured Bacteroidia bacterium | reverse complement strand
CCATTCACACCATGGAAGACGACTCCCTGTTCAACTCAGGCAAAGGCGCTGTCTTTACCCATTCTGGAACCGTAGAACTCGATGCTTCTTTCATGGACGGCAAGACCCTCAATGCCGGTGCTGTCGCAGGCGTACAAACGGTAAAGCATCCGATTTCTGCTGCCAGAATGGTTATGGATTCTTCTGTACACGTGATGATGGCAGGACAGGGAGCAGACGAATTTGCCAACAGTATGGGCCTCGAAATGGTAGAGAACAGTTATTTTCAAACAGAGCGGCGGCGGAAACAACTTGAGATCATCCAGCAAGAAGAACTGGGCAAGATCACATCCGAAACAGACCCGGAAGAACTCCTCAAGCGAAAATATGGTACCGTGGGCTGCGTAGCTCTCGACAAAGCAGGAAATCTCGCTGCTGGCACCTCGACCGGCGGTATGACCAATAAACGGTTTGGCCGCGTAGGTGATTCTCCCATTATCGGAGCAGGCACCTATGCCAACAATGCGACCTGCGCCGTTTCCTGCACCGGACATGGAGAGTATTTCATCCGAAATGTAATCGCCTATGATGTATCGGCCCAAATGGAATATGGCAGGCTCTCCCTGACCGCAGCTGCAGATTCAGTCATTATGGACAAACTCACTGCCCTGGGCGGAACCGGCGGATTGATCGCCGTAGATGGCCAGGGTAACATCGCCATGCCGTTTAATACTTCCGGGATGTACCGTGGCTACGTTACTTCTGAAGGGGAAACCACGATCAAGGTGTATGCGGGGGAATAGGGAGTTAAGAGTTAAAATAACCCCATCTTTTTTGTATCTTGATCAGATCAAAACCTGTACCGGTTTTTTTGATTGAATAACACATCACAATTCTACTCACTTGTTCCCCATGCAATTAGTATGGTGGCAGGACTGGTTTATAGCCTCGGTCTGATAGAGGATGTATTCCAGACGCATTTTATTGCGGAGCTTTGAAATGTGAGCTGGAATCTCCTACTGGCACAATGGGGGCTGGAATTGGAGGGAAGATTCCGGATCAGCGGGCGAAGCAAAGCAACGCCCACTGTCAGGAATGACATGCGTTTTGTTCGTAGCGCCCAGATTGGGCGTACACATCTAAACCGGGAATTGCTGACGACTCAACAACCAAACAGATGAAAAATAAGCGAGTTTTCTCCTTTACCAACATTGGACTATTCTGTATGATACTCCTACTGGCAGTTTCCTGTAAAGAAAACTGCGAGGTACCTGATGATCCCTCTTGCCGGAATTATGATCCCTGCTGGGGAAAAGAGTCGGTGAGTGCCGCCTTTGAAATGATCGAAGTAGTGTATAATGAGGAATGGTCGGTAACCGTAACCACAGGCAAACACTTGGGGATCAATCCCCTTAAACTGGTAGCCCTCGATAGCGGTAAGCTGGACCATCAATGGATCATCGGAACAGACCCAGGGATTCGGGAAGGTTTATCGGAGATTGTCACCTTTGGTGGCTGGGTGGGGCCCTTGACAATCACCCATATCGTATC
>CAYGTH010000047.1:0-25216 GCA_964352745.1 uncultured Bacteroidia bacterium | reverse complement strand
AAGATGGAAGACAGAAGACAGAAGACAGAAGACAGAAGATGGAAGACAGAAGACAGAAGAGGGAGATAAGAGACTCGTAACTCTCAAATCGTAACTCGTAACTCCCAAATCGTAATTCGTAACTTTCCTTTTCAATGCGCACGCTTATTATTGATAATGAACCCGCAATTGTGTCCACCTTGCAAAAGATGCTGGGGGAATATTGTCCGGAACTTGAGCTGATCGGCACTGCGGATGGAGTCGGGACAGGGCTGGAACTGATCCGAAAGGCGCAGCCCGACTTGATTTTTTTGGATGTGGAAATGGGAGATGGAACGGGCCTCGATGTACTCCAGCAAGTGCCGGATCGGACTTTTCAGGTGATTTTCATTACCGCTTACGGGCATTATGCAGTAGAGGCTTTTCGGTTGAGTGCCCTGGACTTTTTGCTCAAACCCATTGATCCGGAAGAACTCATGCGAGCTGTAGGACGTGCCCGGATTGCTGCCGAAAAAGAAGAGTTGAGTTTGAAACTATCGGCCCTGATGAGCCATGTAGAAAGCCTGTCCAATAGCGGGAAGAAAATAGTCCTGAAAGACGCCGAAAGTGTGCACGTATTACTCATGGCAGAGATAACCCATTGCCAGGCTGAGGGAAGTTATACCCGATTTTTTTTGCAGGATAAGCGGCAGATTCTCGTTTCTAAAAACCTGAAAGAATACGAAAAACTCCTGCAGCCCCATGGTTTTTTTCGGCCCCACCATTCCCATTTGGTAAATGTCCGGTGTATCGTTCGTTTTGACAAAGCAGACGGCGGCATGCTGATCTTGTCTGATGGGAGCACCCTGCCCGTTTCCCACCGAAAACGCGAACAACTCATCGCGGTCTTGTCAATGTTATAGGCCACTATCCGTCAGGCTTCTACACTTATCAATCGATCCCCTACACTTATACATTCATTCATCCAGGTAGCAGGAAATGGCTTTATCTTGAGCCTATGCTTCTGAACGTACGATTCCCTACTCCTTTTAACACGGGTTAAAAGACACCTCGTAACGCCTGGATTGTACATGAAAAACACTTACCCTTATCTATTCCCTGCCCTTTTATTCCTGCTCTTTCTGATCTCGTTTACTCCGCTTGCTGCCCAAAACCTTCAAACAGGGTTTAATGTGGGTTCTGTCGGAGGTGATTTGGGTTCGGCCATTGCCAAAGATGCCAGCGGCAATCTCTATATCGCTGGCATGTTGTCCGGACCTGCTGATTTTGATCCTTCGGGTACGACCCTTACCCTCACAAGTGCCGGTTCTACAGATATGTTTCTCGCCAAATACAATGCTGGCGGTTCCTTGGTATGGGCATTTAGCCTGGGCAGCACTGCTGGCGATTATGCCTCGGGCGTTGCAGTAGATGCAGCAGGAGATGTATATATCGCCGGTCGCTTTGAAGGGACGGTCGATTTTGATCCGGATGTGCCGACTTTCAACCTCACAAGTGTGGGGTCAACCGATGGATTCGTAGCTAAATACAACAGCAGCGGAGCTTTTCAGTGGGCCAATCAGATAGGCGGAACTTCTACTGATGAAGCGATGTCTTTATGTGTAGTGGGTTCTTCCCGGGTATTGGTTACGGGTTTTTTCAGTGTTACAGCTGATTTTGACCCCGGTGCCGGAACGGCAATTCTCACCAGTGCGGGCAACCAGGATATGTTTATCGCGCAATACCGTGCAACTGATGGCGGCTACCGGTTGGCACAACGTTTTGGCGACACTAGCTTTGATTATGGCATGTCTATAGCAGCAGACGCAAGTGGCAATGTGTATGTAGGCGGTATTTTTGGTGGAACGGTGGACTTTGATCCGGGAGCCGGGGTGGCGAACTATACCGCAACCAATGCCGTTGATGCTTTTGTCGCTTCCTATGATGGTTCAGGAGGATATCGCTGGGGCTTTGGATTTGGAGGCAATGGCTTTTTGGGAGAAGAGGTGCGCGGCCTGGCACTGGGTTCTTCTGGTGAGTTATATATCACCGGCCGTTTTCAAGGTGCTGCTGTGGATTTTGATCCTTCGGCTGCCACAGCTACCCTGGCGAGCAATAGCTTTCAGGATATTTTCCTTGCCCAATACAGCCAGTTAGATGGGAAATATCAGTGGGCATTCAATTTGGGAGGCGCTCCCTTTGATATCCATGGGGGCTGGGCTGTTCATACAAATGGGAATGGTGAAGTCTATCTTTCTGGTGGATTCGGCGGAACAGTGGATTTTGATCCAGGGGTTGGAACAGCCAATAAGACCAGTGCTGGTGCTTCTGATATTTTTCTGGCCAAATACGATAAAAACGGAACCTACCAGTGGGCCCTCTCCATGGGCGATACCAATGGAGATGAAGGGCGTGCAATCGTCTCTGATGGCACCTCAGTCTTTATGACCGGCGGTTTTAACGGTTCACCCGATTTTGATCCTTTTGCAGCGGGAAAAACCCTGACCAGTGCCGGGAGTACGGATATATTCTTCACCCAATACAGTGCTTCACCTTTACCGGTAGAATGGGAATATATTGAAGTATCGGATCGCCCCGAAGGCGCGTTACTGGAATGGAAAACGGCTATGGAAGTCAATAATGACTTTTTTGCCATTCAGCGCAGTATTGACGGCTCTTTCTTTGAATACGTAGGGACACTCGGAAGCTACGGCGACAGCCAAACCGGGCATTATTATGCCTTTTTGGATGAAGATGCCTATATCGGAACTTCCTATTACCGGCTCAAGCAGGTCGATACAGATGGTGCCTTTAGCTTTTCGGATCGGGTAGAACTGAATCGGTCAGCACACACATTTGCCTGGGAAATTAGCCCCAACCCGGTCAATACTTATTTGCAATATCGGCTACTGGGCTTATCAGGATCAGCAAGTCAAGCAGAACTCAGTTTGTATGACGGACTCGGCCATGAAATCTGGCGGGAGTCCGTCGCAAATACCCGAACGGGTAGAATCAATGTTCAAAACTGGGCACCGGGCATTTATATCATGCGGATTTATCATGAAGGCAACAGCTATCAACAACGCATTCTCATACAGCCGTAATCATAAGAATTAGTCTCACCATTGATCCCAGCCCGGGTCTTTCGGGATCCGGGCATTTTAACAGCTTAACTTCAGACAGGACTCTCTTTTACCCCACCTCCCCATCGAATCCCTTTTTGGATTTATTCAGCTTCAAACCCATGTTAGGAACCCATGAAGTCGTTTGGGGAGGAGGGTGAAGAGGGGTTTTTGAAAAACAAATAATCCATGATATTTCTGTAAATATGCATGAGAATTGGTAATTTAGCGCAGATGGCTTAGGGGGGATGGAGATTCCTAAATGCGCTGATAATGAGATGTTTACCGCTATTTGTGTACGCCTTTCTTTTTCCACTTATTGCTATTTCTCAAATTACCTTTACCGATATCGCTGATGCTGCCGGAATCGGAGAGGTGGGCTATAACTATGGGGTGTCCATCATTGACTATGACAAAGATGGCTGGGAAGACATTTACATCACCCGCCGGCAAGGCCCCAACCGACTATGGCGGAATATGGGCAATGAGACCTTTACAGAGGTAGCTGCAACTGCAGGAGTCGATTATGCCGGAGATGCTAAGCTCGCAGTCTGGGGCGATATCAACAATGACGGACATATCGATTTATTTCTGGGAACGCTCAACGAAGGCGACCACCTGTATCTGAATGACGGGGACGGCACCTTTACTGACATCACCACCCCTTCAGGCATGTATGCCCAAAAAGAATGCATTGCAGCCATGTTTGGCGACTATGACAATGACGGTTTGATTGATCTGTATTGTGCTCGCCTTTTGGATCAAAATACCCTGTATCGCAACCTGGGAAACAATACGTTTTCCGATGTTACCTTCCTTACCGGTACAACTGATACCCTGACCGCGATGGGGGCCATGTTTGTGGATTATGACAATGATGGAGACCCGGATATTTATCTCGTTCATGATGCGAATTGGCCCAATATCCTCTATCAGAATAACGGACAGGGGCAGTTTACCAATGTAGCGGTATCAGCGGGCGTTGATTATGCCGGATTTGGAATGGGTGTAGATGCCGGCGATATCAACCATGACGGATGGATGGACCTGTATGTCAGCAACCTCTATCACAATACCTGCTACCTCAATAATGGAGATGGGACCTTTACGGATATCTCTGCGAGTGCCGGAGTCAATGACAATGGCATGGGCTGGAGCACTGCTTTTGTGGATGTGGACAATGATGGCTGGCAAGATATTTATCTGTCCAATACGCCATTTAGCAGCATTCCTTCTCCTAATGTCCTCTATCGCAACAAAGGAGATCATACTTTTGAGGTCATTAGCGAGAACACCATTTTGGCAAGTGGCGGTAATGGATTTGGAATGGCTACCGGAGATATCAATCAGGATGGATGGCCGGATTTGATGGTTGCTAATTCTGTGGACAATCGGGGCAATGAACTCTTCCGAAACCTGACCTCCCTGAGTCATCACTATGTTGCTTTCTTACTCGAAGGCACGACTTCTAATCGGTCGGCAATCGGTGCACGGGTCGATATCAAAGCCGATGGTTTTTGGCAGGCAGATGCCGTAACGGCGGGCTCGGGCTGGGCTTCTCAAAATAGCCTGCGCTTACATTTTGGGGTCGGAGCGGCTACGAATATCGATTCTGCCATCATTCAATGGCCCAGTGGGCAAGTGGAATATTATGAAAATCTCGCAATTGATCAATTGCACGAAATTACAGAAACCCCCGCTCCGGTTGGGATTGAGAATAGTCTGGCAGCAGCATGGAACCTGAAGGTTTCCCCTAATCCCTTTTTGAATCAGGTCAATGTGAGTTTCGAGAACCCGCAGGCAGGTCCTGTACAATTGGAATTGAGTACGATAAATGGGCAGGTAATTGCTCGGAAATCAGTGCGATTAGGGGAAGGCCGACAAACGGTTAGCTGGAACCTGGGATCGATACTGGCTGGATTCTACCTCCTGAGTATCGAAACTCTACACGGAACAATCGTGAAGCAGGTTGCCAAAACCCAATAAGGAATTCTCAGCTATCCCCTATCTTTTTCAGGCTTCCAGCCCCGCCAGTTCAAAGAGACTTTTTTCTAAAATCTTCTCTTCCCAGGGGAGCGTACGGACCCGTGCAGCTTTAAGACAATTCAGGTACAGCAGTCGAATCATGGCAGTAAACTTTTTCGGTTCTTTTGCTTGTATTTCTATAAGGGACTGAACGAGGGAGTTTTGCTGGTTGAAACAAAGTGCACCCCTTGAGAGGGTATCTGCTTTTTCGGCTTCCGCGAGTTGTGCGAGACGCCGCCACCTGTCCCTAAACTTATTCGCTTGTGTATTTTTTCTGGGAAAAAATAGTGCAGGCAATGCCGGATCGGTAAATACTTGCATCACACATCCCAGCCCGTAGGTAGCGAGCGCAGCATCGCAGGCTTCCAGAAAATCGGATTCTGCTAAAGTCAATTCTGCTTCCTCTCCGAGCAGGGTTAACAAATGTTGGGTCGTGATCAATTGCAAGGCATAGCCTGGATTGAGTTTTTGATAGTGGGTGATTAATTCCAGCGCCGAGTTGGTATGGGCTTCCACTATCAATAAATCCTGACTGTTTGCAACTGCCTCCAATTGCCCAAAAAGCGTATTGGAATCGGTATAATAGAGGGTATCACCTTCGGCAATGACATCGCCCAGCATCATAGCCCCCCGGTTGGTTTGGACCGGAATATGGGGATACACAATTTCAAAAAAATCATCGTCTCCTTTAGCCAAAGCCAGGAGAGTCATCATGTGATTCAGCAGCAAGGTATTCCGTAAATGCGCATCATTGGCAAAAGCCACCTTGAGGTAAGCCCCCAACTGCTGATCGATAGTCTGGCTGAGTTGCTTGAATGCATCGTCTTTGATGACTTCCTCGCGCGAGGCCGTGGGCGTAAGCGCATCATAATTGATGATCACATCCACAAAAAATGCCCAGTAAGGGAGTAACTCTGCACAGGAAGGCATGAGTAGCATGTTTCGATGATACACGCGGCATAAGCCTTTCGCCTTTCTTCGATTGTTTTTGACATAGCCTACCCCGATAACCGTGTCGGGATCGTCAGGATGACGGAGCAAAAAGGCATCCAGGTAATCAGTATTCAATTCTTCTTTCCCAACCCGAAGCATGGTCATTCTCATCTGTTCCATCCCGACTTGTTCCCAGGGCATATGGCCCAGGTTGACCTGTTCGGTCCCTGATTCGGTTTCGAGGGTGATGGGTACCGGGATATAGTTGGCGTATTGGCGGATGAGTTGACTGATTCTGGAGGCGGTAAATATTTTTTTGTTTTCCCGCTTGGCACGTAAAAATATGATAGAACCCGGTTCCCGATCCATTTCTGCTTTGGTTTCCAGTGTGTAAGTGCCATCATTTTTGCCGATCCACAGTAGGGTAGGGCCTCCCCTGGCAGATTTGGTGAGGAGTCGAATTTCAGAAGCAACCATAAAACAAGACAGCAAGCCAATCCCAAACTGACCAATAAAATCTGTTTCTCTGCTCAGGCTTCCGCGCTTGGAACTCGCTCCGATAGTCGCTACAAACTGATGTACTTCATCCTCTGTCAGGCCGATACCGTGATCCGCGATTTCCAGTAAAATCTCTTCCGGGTACTGCCACAATCGAAACTCCAGCCGGGGAGGTGGGCAGTTTTCCCGATCCGCGAGATATCGGGCCAGCCAGGCATCCCGCGAATTTTGAATCAATTCCCGAATGAATACCGTTTCGGAGGAATACAGGTTTTTGGAAAGTAATCGGATAATCCCCTCCAAATCCACCTGGAAGTTGTGTGATGCCATTGTGTTTGTGATAAGTAATGAGCGGTTCTATTTTACAACGACTATTTTTAGTTTGTGTTGGATCGTTCAGTTTGATTTCCTTGATTTATGGTAAATGGTACCCATGGGGCCCCATTAAGGAAGGAAAAGAGAGGTGAAATGAAAAGGCCTCACTCGTATTTCATCCGTAACAAACATTAATATATATGGCTGAGACAGATAAAATTATGACCTTGCACCCTCACGGTAAAAAAGGAGTGAATATCCTCCGCTCGAAATATGAATCAGCATATCAATGAGTGGGCGATTTCTGTCTGTTGTCTAATTTCTTTCATCTTTCTTCTCTCTTATATGAGTCTTCAGGTACTCCACGATAAAGATCAAATTCATCGCTTTCTTGCGCATAATCCCGCTTATTTTCTGTATTTGATAGGGGATTTGGATGGTTTTTTTTGGCCTCATACCGTGTGGTACGGATGGGAAGTAGCAGGAGAAATAGAAGCTATAGCCCTGTTATATCTCGGTCCTGGTATGCCTACCTTACTCGCTTTTCATGATCGTCCGGGAGATGCAATGGAGTGCTTGCTTCGGGAGGTGAGGCCCTATTTGCCCCAGCGGTTTTTGGCACATGTGAGTGAGGGGTTGATGACCGTATTTGCCTCGGGAGAGATCACCGGTTTTTATGGCCACAATCATAAAATGGTGCTTCGGGAATTGGTTCCGACTGAAACAGATACAGCCATTCGTACCCTTACTCAGGCAGATATCCCTGCTGCAGAAGCCCTTTTCGCGCAGGCTTACCCCAATAACTGGTTTGATCCCCGTATGCTGGATACCGGCAAATATTTTGGGTATGAATTAGCAGGAGAACTCGTTGGAATTGCGGGCATTCATGTGTACTCCGCCCAGTATCGCGTTGCAGCACTTGGCAACATTACTACCCATCCCGATTTTCGGCAACAAGGCATTTCCCGAAAGTTGACTACCCGCCTTTGTGCTGATCTCCTGCATTCAACGGAGTATATCGGTCTCAATGTCAGAAGTGAAAATGTCCCTGCTATTCGGATGTATGAAGCGATCGGATTTGAATGGATTGGGAATTATGACGAATGTAAGATTTGTTTAGCTTCTTCCTCCTGATCATAAGATTGCTTTCTGATTCGGGAAGTATTTTTCTCAAACAGGGTCTAAGCGAATCTTATCATGATTTCACTCTTGAAGTACTTATATCTCAGCCTGGAATCACGGGCCTGGATGACCGAATACAGGAGAATAATAAAAAAAAGCCAGAGGTTCCCATTTCGGGTACCTTCTGGCCATAAACGCAAATTACGCTACTACTATTTTTGTATTTCGTCAGTAGTCATCTAAACCACTGCTATCTCTAAGGTCCTCAGATAAGCCTGATGTTTAAGTTTGGAAGATTTGTCTTCCTTTTCATTCCATACTGCTCAGTCTGTTATTTTTGCAATTTTTCCATGAACTCGTTGCCGGTCCACATCGGAGGTGATCTCTGCTGTAAAATGATATATGCCAGTAGCAATTGCTTTGGTATCAGTTGAGGAGTTGCCCCATGGAATCTCAACAGTTCCTGCTTCTGTCATCCTATGTTCAAGCCTTTCTACTACAGCGCCAGTCGAGTTAACTATTCGGATCGACACGGTGCTGGGACGTGCGGTTTTGACTTCAAAGCTAGTGGTATTCCCAAATGGATTGGGGAAGGCTTTGATTCCCTGAACTCGGGATTCAATCGGTACACCGGGATTGGTGCCAGGGTTGCCAGGAGTTTCCAGTACGTCGATGATTTGATTGGCTGCTACATTATGTACGGTGTCCCGTAGTCCGGATGGCCATAATATGACCAATTGATCAACAGTTGTGGCGGAACCCATTCCAAAATGGACGGGCTTTATGCTTTGTCCAAAAAATCCAGCTCCGTGATGATATCGATAATAGGACTGACCTTCTATAGTCGCAATAACAGTAGTGCCAAATGCATTGTGATTGGAAATACTTCCGGTCAACCGGACTTGTAACCAGTTTTTGTCGGGATTCTGTACCTGTTGAATCGTTTGGTTTTGGTAGAGAAACGGGCTTTCGTGCTGGTTCGCAACAATCATGTCGAGGTCTCCATCACCGTCGTAGTCAAAGACTTCCATTCCCTTTGCACTGGTAAGTGCATCAGCACCGGATTGAGCCGACCAGTCTGAGAATCCTTCTATGCCTTCCGTAAGGGTATTTTTGAAAAAATAATTATTCACCTCATCTTGAGTAATGCCATTCAGTTTGTCAATGGGACCATTCACTGCGTATAGATCCTCATCCCCATCGTGGTCATAGTCAAGAAACTGGGTCCCCCAGCCCCAGCCGGTATTGTCAACGCCTAATTCCACGGCTTTGTTGGTAAATCTGCGAGTACCGTCGTTCCTGAAAAGCGGATTGGGTTTATGTGCGTAAATCTGCGTTATATACAGGTCAAATAATCCGTCATTATTATAGTCTCCGATCGCGACTCCCATTCCTGCACCGTCATCATTCAGTCGGTATGCAGCTGCCACATCCTGAAAGCTTTTCCCTGCCCGGTTTTCCCATAATTGATTTTCCTGTGTATCATTGATGTCATACAGGTCAGGATACCCATCTCCATTTACATCCATTGCGATGCTTGCCCAGGTGATGGTCAGGCTGCCCAATCCTACTTGCTCCGTTACCTCATCAAATGTTCCATCTCCCAGGTTCTCATACAGGATATTGGAACCGTTAAGTACTGTTACATATACATCCAAATCTCCATCTACATCATAATCCCACCACATCGCACTTCCGCTGTAACATTCCTGGCATCCTTCAACACCAGCCTGTACACTTACATCGCTAAATGATCCATCTCCATTGTTGTGAAAGAGTTGATCTTTTCGGCTGTTGGTAAGGAACAAATCCGGGTATCCATCATTGTCATAATCTCCCCAGGCTGCTCCCATTTTCTCTCCTCTGGCTGCTGGAATACCCGAATTAAAAAATTGTTGTGAAAACCCGGCTTCAAGGGTAACATCTTCAAAGGTTCCATCCCCTTGATTGCGCATGAGACGATTCCAGGTGGAGTCAGCGGGATAGAGAAATGATCCATAAGCAACAAAGAAGATGTCGAGATCTCCATCCAGGTCATAATCTGCTACGGCTACGCCATTATTAGTCGAAACAAGCTCCAGCCCTGCTTCAGTCTCCATCCGCGTAAAAGATTGGCCATTAGCTTGAAGGGATATGCCTAGAATTGCTGTCAGGAGAATAAATTGTATGCGTTTAGTCATAATTGAAAAAGCGTTAAAAGTAGTAGCGTTTGATCACAAAGAAGATCAGCAGTCAGAACCAATCTCTGACCCTGACTGCTGAAAGATATATCGGCCTAGTTATATCCAGGATTCTGCTGATACAGACCCTGACTTACGGTAATTTGCTGTTGCGGAATCGCAAGATATTCATCTCGTCCTGCAGTGAAATTGGCATCTTTCAGGTAATCTCTCCGACTCTTTTCTGATTCGAAAAACGAGTTGAGGGTTGTTTCTGCAATTCCCCAACGTACGAGATCAAAAAATCGTTTAGACTCAAATGCGAGTTCAAGGCGACGTTCCCATCTCAGGATATTGCGTGCATCATCCTGGGAACCGAGAGAAGAATAGAGTCCAACATTATACTGCCCGGTAGGACTGTTATCTGAAAACACCAGTCGGGAAGTACTCGCAGCATTGCCTGCCCGTTCCCGGATATCATTGATGATCAGCAATGCGTCTCCGAGGCGATTCAATTCGATCAGAGCTTCTGCCTTCATCAGCAATAAATCTCCGTAGCGAATTTGATCTGTATTTCTGGCAATACTAAAGAATGCCTGATACTGACGGAATGCCGGTGATTCAGGGAGTTCCTGGTCTTTCATGCCCATATAGTAGCCGTATACGCCCGGAACCCGACTATAGGTGGAGTCAAAAATCCGGGTGGGATTATATTTGAAAGGCATACCGGGAATCCCGGCGGTGTGAGCAATCCGGGGATCGATGTTGTTGGCACCGATATCTGCTGCTGTTGTGATCAGGGGTGCTTCATCATAGGTATCAAACAGCGGCAATCCATCCGCATCGGTTTTGAAGGCGTTCAGGAGATTTTGAGAAGGCTGATTAAAAGAACAGCAGCCATATCCGGGACCCATGCTGGAGGTCAGTCCAGTAGAGAAATTACCCCGACCTTCAGGTGAGCCATCGTCAATTGATCGCATGATCGCCCACACAGATTCGATACCGCTTTCATAGTCCCACAGGAAGTTTTTAGCATAGTCATCGAATAGGCCATATTCTCCGGTATTCTCAATTTCATTAATCAGTGAAACGACTTCTTCCATTTCTGCCTGGGTAACACTCATAACCTGGTGATTATCATTCTGTACATAGGCTTTGTAGAGAAGCACCTTTGCCAGATAGGCACGCGCGGCATTCTTAGAAGGGCGACCTTCTTCCATTTGAGTAGCGGGTAAGTCTGCTACGCCTGCGCGAAATTCATCAGCGATATAGGCCCAGCCTTCCTGATCTGTTTTTTCGCGATTAGAAAACGTAATGACATCAGGCTTTTCGACATTTTCATCGATATACACGATGTGCTTGTACAGTATCTTGAGAATAAACTCTACATGTCCCCGTAGGAAGCGCATTTCCGCAACGCGGGATGCTTTAGATACGCCGACTCCAGCTTGAAACTCGGCATCCGGTACTGAATTAATGCGTCGAATCGCATCATTGGCCCGGGAAAGTGCTGCATACAAGGTTGCCCAGTTGTGGTTACTGTTTCCATTGTTAGCCGTATTGAGCGAAAAAATCTCAGTAGTATGGGTATCAAATTGATCGCCAATACCGCCACCCCCTTTGTATCCATCATCTGAGCGGGAGGTTCCCCATGCCCACATGTCCTGATACTGATTGGAAAGGAGTCCATCGTTTCCCATTGCGGCATATGCCGAAATGACCATTTTCTCAGCGTTTTCGGCAGTATTGAGCTGCTCATCTGATATAACGCCTTTGGGTTCAAAGTCCAGAAAATCTTCTGAACAAGCGCCTGCTATCACCCAGACAAATGCCAGGGCCAACAGGGGTTTTATATTAAATCGGTTTTTCATATTTGTGAGAATTGATTGGTAATTAAAATCCAGCTGTTACGCCCATAGAAAATCGTATAGGCTTGGGATAAGCAATGCCGGTACGCGGTTCAATTGACCATCCGGTTTGTGGATACTGGTCGGGGCCTTTTCGATCAACAATCCAACCTAGGTTTTCGCCAGTCGCATATACCCGGAGGTTTGAAAAAATACCGCCAAATGCAGTTTGAGAAACAGCATATCCCAGGCTAGCCTGCCTAACGGATAAGAAGGAACCGTTTCTAACATTGTAATCGAGAGAAAATCCAAAGGGATTCAAACTATTGCTGGCTGCTGGAATGAAGCTTCCGGTATTGGTTGGGGTCCATGCGTCCAACTGTGCTGCGCCGCCATTTTCTCCATTAATCAATGAACCATTTTCCATTCGGGTTACATCTGGTGTAACATCTCTTCCGAGCATACCCCAGGTGAAAATGCTGAAATCAAAAGACCTCCAATATATCTGGGCATTGATTCCGAATTCCATGCCTGGAACCCCATTGGCTCCCATGTATTCCTGATCGAGTGCATTTACGACTCCATTCCCATCAGCATCGACAAATCGTAAGGCTCCGACACGCTTACCGGTTTGATCGGCATGTGCGGCTACTTCTTCCGCATTTTGGAAAATCCCTGAAGTCCGGTATCCAAATAGGGCATTAGGTGCCTGGCCGATGATGTTTTGCTCGGCATTTCCTGGATAACTGGCCCATAAATCCTCCGGCAAGGCTGTGATGATGGCATCGTAATGAGACAGGTTGACGCCAATCGTGTAGAACAGATCCCCTTTAGGCTCGCTGTTGTACTGAAGGGAGAATTCCCAGCCTTTGGTCTCCATATCTGCACCGTTTGCAAATCTACTTGCACCATCTCCGAATGCTGCGATAGCAGTAGGTTGGACCAGAATATCCTCGGTTTCTTTTTTATACACTTCAAAAGAACCGGATATTTTTTCCTCCCAAAGACCAAAGTCGATTCCGAGGTTGATCTCAGTTTGGGTTTCCCATTTCAAGTTGTCATTTCCAGTTTGGGTTGCCAGGAATCCGGAAGGTAAAATTCCAGTGTTGTTGTTCCCAATATCATATGAAGTTGCTGCATCCGGGCAAACTACCTGTGCACATCCATTGTCCCAGGGGAGAATGTTACTTTGCGGCGCGTAAACAGCCTGATACAGGTTGAAACGGGCATCATTACGGATATCCTGGTTACCGGTTTGGCCCCAGGCAGCACGTAGCTTTAGGTTGGAAAACACACCGTTTCCGATTCCTTGAATAAAGGCTTCATCACTCAGGCGCCATCCTAGAGATGCGGCTGGGAAAACGGCAAACCGATTGTTAATTCCGAATCGGGAAGAGCCATCACGACGGATCGTGAAAGAAGCCAGGTATTTGTCTGCATAGATATAATTGAGTTTTCCGAAGTAGGAAAATAGCGAAAATCCCGTACTACTTCCGCTGGAAGTCCTTTCACCCGCAGCGGCACTTAACTGAAAGTATTCAGGAGTTTCGAGTGCGAAATCCTTTGCATTCGCTGCGAAAATGTTCACACTGTTTTTTACAGCTTCAGTACCGCCCAGCACAGTCAGGTTGTGATTGCCAAAGGCTTTGTTGTAGGTAACGGTATTGTTGAATACCCAGTTTGACTGATGCTGCTGGCGCATACCCAGTTCGGCAGTAGAGTTGCCCAAAAACCCCCGGGAATAGGTCCGAAAAATGTCCTTACTGAAAATTTGGTCATAATCGACCCCAAAAGTCGTACGGAAATTCAGGCCCTCGATGATTTCGATATTAGCGAAGACATTTCCGAATATTTTGACATTGTTAATTCGGTCGTCCTGGTTGTCTGCTGACAGCGCGACGGGATTGTCCCGATCTGAAAATCCACCACCGGGAGGGCCTGAGAAGCGGCCATCTTCAGTCCGGACTGGCAAAATAGACTTATACCGATAGGGACCATTTGCGGGATCTCCTCCAAAACCAACATCAAGCCACTGGCGTTCACCTTTGGTTACATTCAGGTTTTCGCCGACTGTTACCCGTCCGTCCAGAAAACTGTAATTGGAGTTTAGTCGAAGAGAAATACGCTCATAGTTGGTATTGATTACTACCCCTTTCTGATCGAAATAATTCATGGCAAACTGAACCCCGCCTCTTTCATTTCCCTGAGAAAAAGAAAGGTCGTAATTCTGGACAACACCCGTTTGAGAAACTTCATCCCAGTAATTGGTGCCTTCTTCGATATTTCCTCCATAAATGCTATTGGGATGTCCTGAGGGCCGAAGCTGATCCGCCTCATCCAACCATTCTGGATAAATGATACGATCCAGTACCGGAACGCCTGTCCCTTGAATACCAGTGCCTAAGCTTGGATCGAGGTGCCATTCGTAGGTGTAAATTCCCGTTGCATCTGGATTGGTCCCGTCATTCACTGCTCCTTGCCATTCCAGCATTGCTCTTTCGCGGCTATTGCTCAGTTTATCAAAATCATTCCAGTTTTCGACGCTGTATCGCGCATTAAAAGTAATACTGGGTTTGCCACTCTTATCGGGCTGCTTGGTCGTGATAATTACTACTCCATTGGAAGCACGAGAACCGTAGATAGAAGCCGAAGAGGCATCTTTTAACACCTGGATAGAAGCAATATCATTCGGGTTAAGCCATGAAAGTCCCCAATTTGTATTAGCTGCACCATTTTCATTAGTTTGAAAGGGTTGAACCGGAACGCCATCGACAATGTAGAGGGGATCATTGTTTCCAAGGGTACTGATTCCCCGAATTCGAACGCTGCTGCCCTGTCCCGGATCGCCACCTGTGGATACAAATACGCCAGCCATGCGCCCTTGCACACTTTGCAGGACATTGGGGTTGGCGACATCGCGGACATTATCCATTTTTAGAATTCCTACCGCTCCGAGCAGGTCTTTTTTTCGCTCCGAACTGTACCCGGTAACTACAACTTCTTCCAGGGTTGTTACATCGGGAGCGAGAGTGATATTGATAGTCGTATTTGTTCCAACGGCAACTTCTTGTGTGCGGGATCCGATGTATCGTACCAGCAGTACATCACCAGAATTCGCAGAAATGCTGTAAGAACCATCTGACCCGGTCAAGGTTCCGTTTTGAGTACCCTTTACGAGGATCGTAGCACCGGCCAGCCCTTCGCCCTCCGGATTGCTGACTTTTCCACTGATGGCTTGCTGTGCCAGCACCAGGGCTGGGGAAAACAGCAAGGCAAAAACGAATAACAGAGATCGAATAGTTCTGCTATTGGGTTTCCATCTAACTGGTAGAATCGTTGGTTTTTCTTTCATAATAAGTGTTAGTTAACAGTAAGTAAAAAAGGTTGATTTGATTGGGCAGTTGTCTGGTCATTAAGCATGTTTGAGTGATTCAGGAGAACCTTAATTATCCGACTCCCGGTCGGCCTTGTTATTCCAGATGCGATTGAGTCGATACAAAGTGCCGGAGATTAAATTGATTTCAGTATCGGTTACGGAAAGCCGAATCCGGTCAAAGTCATCTGTCGGAAAGAAAATATCTGTCATGGCACATGCTCCATTATCGGCAAAGAGTTCCGCAGAGGATCTGTCAATAAACAGGTGGAGGCTCAGGGTAGAACTTGTTGATTGGCGGGGTGCGATGTGGATCTTTGATGCAAACCTGGCTGAGAAGTCTGACGGTCCGGCATTGCGCCGATCGCTGAAAAACTGATTACTTCCCAATTGGTAGCCTACCCGATACGATTCATCTTTTGAATTGCTCAGGACTATTTCAATCCTGCCTGTATCAGCTTGAGCCATCTCTAATTCTACTACCAATTCTCCTTGTATCGGCATTCCGGCAAATAGGGAATCCAGATTCATTCCTTTTGCTAAAGTACCGGGCTGTAAGGAAGTGGAGTGTGATCGGATGTTGGTTAATTCTTGTACTGGAGTACTGAAAATCCGATAGCCCATTGCTGTTTTTCGTAGTACGAGTTCCCGGGGAATCGTTGTGGCACTCCTCCATTTCTCAGTGGGGACGACAGTTGCATAATCCCAGTTAGACATCCATCCCAGGAAAAGACGCCGCCCATCAGACCTGGGGATATCAGACCAGGTTACCCCAGCGTAATTATCCCTTCCATAGTCGATCCAAAGTGCTTTTTGATCGGAGACGTCCGGCGCAAAAGTTTCGTCGAGGGTGAATGTCTTTCCATCGAAGTCCCCTACAAAATACTGCGTGCCGGAGCCTCCATTGGCTCCTCCGGGATTCAGACTTTGCAGCAGGACCCATTTTTTTTCACCTGTTTTCTCCGTGGTCATCGGGAAGAGATCCGGGCATTCCCACACTCCACCATGTGCGCCCCATTCGAGTCCAAAGTCGCTGAGGTATTTCCAGTTCTTCAAGTCGGCCGATCCCCAAAACTGAGTCTGATCATGTGCTGCAAGGGCCATAATCCATTGTTGCGAATCGTCATCCCAGATAACTTTGGGGTCTCGAAAATCATGGATGCCAGGATTCGGGATGACAGGATTGCCTTCATACTTAATCCAGGTTCTGCCACGGTCATTGCTATAGGCGATCCCCTGAGTCTGATGGGTATGGGTTTCCGCCTTTTCTGCTATCGGGTCATGGTAAGTGAAAATAGCGACCAATGGTGCTTCTTTCCCTTCCTTAAATCCCGTTGTATTGTTGTGATCCACAACTGCACTTCCTGAAAAAATATATCCCAGTGAGTCCGGATAGAGAGCTATTGGAAGGTGCTCCCAATGGACCATATCGGGACTCACAGCATGGCCCCAATGCATGGGCCCCCAAACAGTGCTATCGGGATAGTATTGGTAGAATAAATGATATTCCCCTTTGTAAAACAGCATGCCATTCGGGTCATTCATCCATTTTTCCTGAGGGGAAAAATGAAACTGAGGCCGGTGTGATTCTGTATAGTCCGTGATCATTGAAGCGGTTGAGTCTGATGGCGGCCTTGAAAGGGTTTTCTCCTGGCATGCAGGTAGAACCAAACAGGTCAGGGAAATAGATAGAATGAGTAAGGCGAGAGGGGTCTGCCGCATGGTGAGTTAGTTATAGTTGTTTAGCATTAATTCATCTATGAAATCCGGATCCGAAAGTGTTGGAATATGAGGCGTAGCTCCCGTTTGAGTGGCCACGATCGCCCCTATTGCGCAGGCAAATTCCAGGCATTTGGGTATATCTTTACACTTTAGGAGTTGGGCAATGAACCCTGCGAGGAAAGCATCCCCACTTCCAACTGTATCCTTTACCGCTACCTCAAACCCCGGATGTCTGAAATAACCAGAAGAATTGATACAGGCAGCTCCTTTTCCTCCCTTTGTAAGAATCAGGAGTTCGATGTCAAACCGGTGTCGGAGGAATGCCATTTGGTCCGATTCAGATCCCTTATATTCATACCATTGCAGGAGAATGTGCAATTCTTCATCGCTCACTTTCACGATGTCGGCCTCTTGTAATAATTGCTCAATGATAGCCTGATGGTAATAAGGAGCCCGTAGGTTGATGTCAAATATGCGAATGGTCGCCAGGGGAAGCAGACTGAGTAGGCTTTTGCAAGTAGGGTCAGCCCTGCATGCAAGGCTCCCAAAAACAAAGGCATCTGCATTGCGCACGTTTTCAATTGTATCTGAAGGTGTCTCTATAAAGTCCCATGCTGCCGGAGCTGGAAAGGAGTAGTTTGTTTCGCTACCCACTTTTGCGCTGACATAGGCTACACCAGTAGGATAGATAGGATCTTGTTGAATAAACTGTGTATCCAGGCCTTTGGATGCTATCGCTTCCAGCATATGTGTACCCAATTCATCCTGGCCGATTCGACTCACCATCCGAGCGGAAAGACCGAGCGATTGAGCATGAATCGCGACATTCATAGGAGCACCCCCGGCTGTTTTGCCGTCAGGAAATATATCCCATAGTACCTCTCCGAAACATACGAGTGTTGGAACAGACATATCTATGACTTATCAGTTGGATTCGGTATTGTGGGGAGCTAGTTGTTCTTCTAATTTTTCCAGCGGAATCCCTTTTGTCTCGGGCATCATCCGCCACACGAATACCAACTGTAATACCATCATGAAAGCGAAGAAGGCGAAAACCCATCCGGGGTTTCCTGCGCTTCCGAGGAGAGAGGGCATAAACAAGGTGATCAGAGCAGCCAATACCCAGTGAGTTGAACTGCCAAATGACTGTCCGGAAGCCCGTAGGTGATTGGGAAATATTTCAGAAATAAATACCCAGATTACGGCACCCTGTCCTACAGCATGAGAAGCGATAAAGAGAAACAGGAAAATGGGAACGACAAGTCCCTGCCACCCTAACAGGAATGCGGCTGCAACGAGACTGAGCGAAATGATATATCCCACAGAGCCAGCATACATGAGGATTTTTCGGCCTACCCGATCAATCAGATAGAGTCCCAATAAGGTAAAAATAAGATTGGTAATCCCGATTCCGATACTGCTAAACAATGCGGTACTTGCCCCTAGTCCCGCTTCTTCAAATATTCTCGGGGCATAATACAGAAAGGCATTGATGCCAGAGAGCTGATTGAAAAAGGCAATAAAAAATGCAAGGATCAGGGGAAACCGCCACCGCCTTTTGAAAATATGGTCTGATTTACTCAGCCCAGCTTGTTCTGCTGACATAGCGGTGAGTACTGTTTCGATGTCTTCATCCGGATTGATCAACTTCAGGATTTTGCCAGCCTGCTCGCGATCACCTTTATTCAGCATGAGCCAGCGGGGGCTTTTGGGTACGGTCAATACGAGAATCGTATAAATTGCAGCAGGAATGGCCTCTACTCCAATCATCCATCTCCAGGCATGTTCTCCAATCTCTTGTAAAAAGAAGTTGGAAATGAAAGCAACCAGAATCCCCAATACGATATTAAACTGATATAATGCGACCAATCGACCTCGTTTGTTAGCTGGCGCAATTTCCGAAACGTAGGCGGGGGCAGCAATGGTCGAGGCGCCAACTCCTATACCGCCAATAAAGCGGAACAAAGAAAATATATAAGGGTCAGTGGATAAGGAAGAGCCGATTGCCGAAACAAAATATAGAATGCCAATCCAGAATAAGGTCGTTTTTCGACCGAGTTTGTCTGTGGGAATACTGCCTGTCAGGGCGCCCACTACCGTGCCCCACAAGGCCATGGACATTACTATGAATCCATGAAATAAATCAGAAGTACCCCAAATCGTTTGTAATTGTTTGTCTGCACCGGAAATAACGACCGTATCAAATCCAAACAAAAATCCTGCGAGTGCGACTGTAACGGACCAAAAAAGTAGCTTGTCTTTCATGGACTATGCGTAAGTAAGTGAGTAGTACGATACAAACCTACCTAAGCTTGAAAGGAAAGACCTTAAGGAATATTCCAAATATGCCTAATATTGTGTCAGAGTATTAATTGGTTGATGATCAATGTGTTATGGTCGGTTTGGTGTCTTGGTACTTACGCTTCACCCATAGAAATGGTGCATGAATCCTGAAGTTTGTTGCATGCGGGTTTACTTCCCCTGTTTACGATATTGAGAGGGGACTACATTATACTTGGATTTAAACACAGTCGTAAAGTAATCGGGGGAAGTATAGCCGACCTGATAGGCGATTTCTGAGATAGATAACTCACTTTCGTTTAGGAGAATTTCCGCATGTGAGAGCCGGGTTTGTTGGATGACTTCATTTATGCTCTCTCCCAATAGACTTTTGACTTTGCGATAGAGTTGAGACCGGGAAAGGTTCATCTCTTCACTCAGATCAGTTACCTGTAGATCATATCGCTGGTAATTAGCCTGAATGTACGTGAGGAATTTTTGTATAAACTCCTGATCGATCTTACCGAGGTGGCTATATTCGGGGAAAGAAACCAGTTCCTGCTGATGGTTCTCCCTAAGAATCCGTCTGTTGTAGAGGAGGTTACGTATTTTTTCCTTGAGATATTGGAAATGAAAAGGTTTGATCAGGTAACTATCAGCCCCGGCTTCTGTACCTTCGATTTGTTGTTCCAGCGTACTTCTGGCAGTCAATAAAATAATCGGAATGTGAGAAGTACGAATATCGGTTTTTAGGGTGCGAGTTACCTTCAGCCCATCGGCACCAGGGAGGGTAATGTCGCAAATAATCAAATCTGGAATATGGTCAAAGGCCAGTTCTAAGCCTTCATCTCCATCTGTGGCTTGAAGAATTTCAAAATCTTGCTGCAATTTGCTCATGAGGAAATACTGTAAATCCGTATTGTCCTCGATGATGAGCAGTTTTTGATCCTGGAGGCTACTATTTTGTAAACTTTCTGCAAGGAAGGGAACACTCTCGGTATGCTCAGGTAAATAGCCAGATTGAGATAGGGGCCCTACTTGTTCATTGAATAATTGTCTGGCTTCAAAGTGTGAGTTTCCAAGTGGAATACTGATTGTAAACCGGCTTCCTTTTCCTCGGGTCGTATGAAGGGATAAAGTACCATGATGTAATTCTACCAACGCTTTTGATAGGGGTAAGCCGATTCCTGTTCCTTTTTTCTGTCGTTCATCTCCCTGATAAAATCGCTCGAACACATGAGAAGCATCCTCAGCTGTCATACCGGCTCCATTATCTTCGAGTTGTATTGTTACACAGTTTTCGAGCCGGTCTTTTGAGATGATGATGTGGATTTTGCCACCGTCAGCCGTAAATTTGAATGCATTGGAAAGTAAATTGAAAAGGACTTTGTCAATCATGTCTTCATCAAACCAAAGCGGAAGGTGTTTGTGGCGACTGACGAGACGGAAATCTATATCTCGTTTTTCAGCCGCTTTTCGATAGGAATGCATGATATTCTGGACAATGGGAATGAGGTCTTTTTCAGTTGCTTGTACTTTCATATTCCCGCTTTCCAATTTTCGGAAATCCATCAATTGGTTGACAAGGCGTAGGAGACGATTTGCATTTTCCTGAATTAGGCGTATCCCTGCTTGTGCATATTTGGGAAAATGTGTAGCGGGCTGAAGGTCTTCTGCAAATCCTAAAATGAGTGTGAGAGGGGTTCTGAATTCATGTGAGATATTGGTGAAAAATTCAAATTTCGCCTGTGTCACTTTTCGTACCTCTTCGGACATCTGAACGATCTGTTTTTGTTTTTCAAGGACTTCCCTGTTTTTCTGCTCCAACCGTTGATTGATGCGTTGTTTGGTTCGCAGAGACCTCCAGAGAATAGCCCCTAAGACCAGGGCAAGCAGCAAACTGGAGACCAGAATGAAAATAGAAATCCGTTGATTGCGGAAAATACTGTCGAGAGCATGGATTTGTGAGATCTGTTCATCGATGTTGTTTTGGAGACTTGTCACTTTCTTCATTTGAAAGTGCAAAATGCGGGCATTTCCCGGATCAATGACGGTCGTTTGCAATAGGTTTTGTTTTTCAAAAGGGAGGTTGTTGAGAATGGACAAAGCCAGTCTGATGGCTTCACCACCCCCGGTCGGATACAGCAACGAAGCATCGAGTACTCCATCTTCAACTGCCTGTATTCCCCTTCCTGTTCCCGGTATTCCATCTACTCCCACAAAAAATAGACTATCGGCCTTGCCCAGACTTGCGGCTATTCTATGAGATCGCTCTGCTAACAAATCGGTGTGCGCGAAAATTATGTTGGTTTCTGGGTGTTTATCCAATAAATCAGGAATTGCGGAATCCAAAATGCTGGGGTTCTGAGGGATTTCCAGTTCAGCGATTACTTTCAGCTCTGGATAATTGCGAACAGCATCTGAAAATCCCCTATGCCGTTCGGTTGCAGGAGATATATTCATCGACATTTGAAGTTCGAGCACTCGACCCTTTCCATTGAATTTACTGGCAATGTAATCCCCAGCCATTTTGCCTATCTCATAATTATCTGCTCCAATATAGGCGGTGTACAATTCGGACTCCGTTTTTCTATCAATCAGTATCACAGGGATTCCTGATTGATATACCTGTTCCACGATGAGCGTCAACGCTTCTGTTTCATTTGGCGCAACAATCAACAGATCAATTCCCATGTCCACCATTTCCTGGATTTGTTGAATTTGAACTTCGTTGCTGAAATCAGCTACCCGAATCTCAAAATCAACTACAGGGAAAAAGGCGAGTTCACGGTACATTTCTCCTTCCATTACCTCGCGCCACTGATCTTTACAACATTGGGAAAACCCAATTCGAAATTTTTTTGATGAATTGACTGTCTTGCAGGAGGGGCCTGCAAACAAGCATGTGCTCAGGAAAAAAACGATATAGCGATAGCTGCTCATTGTAATGCTTGCCAGATAAAGAGTCCCGGATTCAGACTTGTAAATTATGTGAAAGCTTCTACACAACCAAAGAATTGGACCGATCCTACAATTTCCTTGAAAAACTATTGGCCGGAAAAAAATAGCAAACCTTCATCACCTGGCTGCGACGGGGGATCGACAAAGAATAGACTCATTTTGTGCCGCCTAAGGCTTTCAGCTTTTCTTCATATATCGTCCGCTCTTCTTCAAACCCCAGAAAGGTTGTGATCGTAATCAACTGCTCAATCCATTTTGCTTCCTGAGGTACTTGCTTGTGGAGGGTAAGAATGTGCGGATAGGCCTTGTCGAGCATGCCTACCAATTCGGGAATAAGGTGAGTGGCCTCCGGATCGTTGATTTCCCAGCGCCGTCGTTGTTGGTAGGCTGCAGCCTCGGCAATGTAGTGAGCGCCAAGCGCAGCATTGGCAAAATAGTGGTCAGGCTCAACTGCATATACCTGTTCATAATAGGTCAATGCTTTCGCTTGCTCATCCCGTTCATAGAGCATGCCGGCATAGGTCACCTTGAAGCTTTGTTCCTGCGGAAACCGGGCGATGGCGGATTCAAATCGGGTTTGTATCTGATTCCAGGAATCGGGATGTGCCTGATAGAGCCTGAGTTCTTGTTGGAGGAATAGTATTTCAGTAGGAGCTAATTGCTGTCCTTTTTGTACCCAAAACAGCGCCGAGTCGAGCTGGGACTGTGCTTCATATACCTCGGCTAATTGCAAATAGCAGGTGATAGCATTGGGTATTGGAAGGGCTGGATCTGATACGGCTTGTCGGAAGTGAACAATGGCACGTTTGGTATCTCCTTCAGCTAAGGATAACTGCCCGAACAAAAAGGGAATTTTAACCTGTTCCGGACTGAGCATGCGAGCGGTCGTCAGGTGATTGCGTGCAGCAGCATATTGGTCGTGTTCGATGAGCGTTTCTCCTTGTTGGATCAATGAAGTTGTCAAGCTTTCTGTCGCTGTTTGAAGCGTTTCCGGGGCGACGATATCTGCATGAAAAGGATGCCGGGTAAACCGGCCATAATAATAAAAGGCTTCCAGCAGGGGCTGTGTTCCGTTTGGTGAAATCGGTTGATTCCCCAATTGCTGATTCGCTTGCATCAGGTACCAATAAGCGCGGGCTGTTTCGCGAGGATGAATCAATCGATCCGGATGAATGGCCGCTTCAAGTACCTGGATTGCAGCAACGTATTTGTGTTGTTCGTAGAGCTCAATACCTGCGGAAAGAGGCTGCTCCTGCGCCCACAGCGAAAAGCCCTGCAAGAGGAATAATATGCATAAACTCATCCGGGAGATCATGCCTTAAAGGTAATTAATTTCCTGAATTTCAGGATCAGTTACCCTCGCTTTTCTGGCCGACTTTTTCGATTGTCAGCATCGGCATACTCAGTTCGTCGGGGTTCATATCTTTCAGGCTGTAAGTTCCCCCAATGATATAGGTACTACCCGGCTTCAGGGGCAGCACGTTTGCCCCTACGACATAGAGGTTCTTGGTCATAATCAGATGATTGCGGGCATCATACCAGTCTTGCCGGAGTACAATCGGGTCCAGGGGTACCGTTCCCGTATTTTTGACTTCCCAGGCCACATGGAGGTACGGGTAATTCGGATTTGAAACGACATCAAATACCCGGGCTTTTACTTCCAGTTGCACCTGAGTAGGGCGGGGATGTGCCCATGAGAGTTCGATAGGAAGGGAAGGTCGATACCGATCAGGCGCTGCATCGAGAGTGATTTCATTCACGCTGATTCGGACTTCCAGGATGCTGTCAGGGACTTCCGTTCTTTTGACCATACTCAGGCCAAAAGGCAATACATCCCCTGTTCGGGCACCGGGAGAAGGCCGATCATGGACTCTGTACACGGTTTCCATCCATTTCTTCCCATTTGCCAACACAAGCTCGACATCCAGTTTGAGCTTGCGGATTTCTCCCCGCTTGATCCGTACCCAGCCCTGTAACAAGTAGGTATGCCGACTGTTGAGGTCATGAATTTCTGACGTCTCGGGAATAAACTCGAGGTCTTCTGCCCGATCGTAAAAGATTTTCACGGGAATATCGAAACGAGAGAATAGCTCGAATTCCGGGTTTGTAGGGCGGATCCGACTGTCGGATAGGGGGGCCAGTTGATCCCTTGTCTTAGGGTCAGCTGGAAGTGTCTGTGAATCGCCAGCATCCCGATTGAGTACGTTGAAGACTACGATAATCACCAATATTACAGCGGGTATCAGAATTTGCAGGAAGGGGCGAATGGCCTTTTTTTCGCTTTTCCGCATTCTACTCACCAAAATGAGCGCTTCCTCATGATCGGGGTCCACTGCCAGAACCTTCCGGGCATGGAACAGGGCTTCTGCTTCGTATTGGGGCTTGCCGGTTTCGAGCCATTTTCCTTCGTATGCCTGCGCCTGAAGGAGGAGCCCTTTGGTTTTGAGCGGATTTATCGCGTTTGCCTGTCGAAATTCTTCAATGGCATCATCCCAATTCCGGAGGCCCAAAAACCCTGTGCCCCGAGTCAGGTGGTCATCGTATATTTCCTGTAATTCCGCATAATCAGACTCACTCAGGCCCAGTTCATAGGCGAGTTCCTTGAGATGGGCTTCTGTAACCTGGTCATCCTGGATGTCGAGGACCTTTCGGATATAGGCAGCAAGTGTGCTTGATTTGTCCATATTGCTAATTAGTTCCGCCAGCGGGCAGAAAAGTAACCTGAATCAACGATTATTTTGATTCATATTTGTAACTGCTTAGCAGTCTGCTATAGCCGGATTCCGGCCCGGCTAGTGCATTGGGAACAAAGTTCTAAGCCATTTTTAATTTTACTTTCTTCCCACTTTTTTAGAACTGGACTTTGGAGAGGGAAAAAGGAATTGGGAAATTTTTTCAAGC
>CAYGTH010000046.1:3139-25246 GCA_964352745.1 uncultured Bacteroidia bacterium | reverse complement strand
GGGGCATCATATACTTTTTTCAGCCCACCGGGTAGGTCAAAAGCCGGAATGTGGTCGCCGAGATAGACAAAGTCAGATGCGATGTCTGAGAAATTGTATTTGTCCAGGGCGGGTAGATAGGTATAGCCGATTTGTGTCAAGGAATCCGGACGTTCGCAATTATGGCGAAGGTCACAAACGACCCGGGGGACTTGTTTGCCGCCGAGGTTGATCTGCTCGCGAGAAGCGCGGCGCGAAAAGGAATACGGATCAAAAGGAAGTTCCCGCTCTGCGCGTTTTGCTGCACGGGAGGTATTCACTTGCTCGATGATATGCTTGACCAGGAACTGAGCAACTGGAATTTCAAATTCGGGATCTTCTGTCAGTGAAACCCGTACCGTATCTCCAATCCCGTCGAGTAAGAGCGTTGAAATCCCCAAGGCAGATTTGATACGCCCGTCTTCTCCTTCTCCTGCTTCGGTTACGCCCAGGTGAAGGGGATATATTTCTCCCTGCTTCATCATGTATTGCATGAGCATGCGGTAGGCCTGAACCATCACCTGCGGATTGGAAGCCTTCATGGAAATGACGATGTCGTGGAAGTTATGGTCTTCACAAATCCGCACAAATTCCAAAGCGGATTCGACCATTCCCAGTGGCGTATCTCCATAGCGACTCATGATCCGATCGGAAAGAGAACCGTGATTGGTGCCGATTCGCATGGCGGTACCTTCTTCTTTGCAGATTTTGACTAAGGGTGAAAATCGCTCATGAATCCGGCTTAATTCGTCCTGATAGGTTTCGTCGCTATATTCGAGGGTTTGAAAGCGTTTTTTGTCCGCATAGTTACCAGGGTTAACGCGCACTTTTTCTACGATTCTCGCAGCAATCTCAGCCGCATTAGGCGTAAAGTGAATGTCTGCTACCAAAGGTACCTTACATCCCCGCCTGTGCAATTCCTTGCGGATCGCTGCGAGGTTCTCTGCTTCCCGTTTGCTGGGAGCGGTAATGCGCACATATTCACATCCTGCTTCCACCATTCGGAGCGTTTGCTCTACGGTACCGAGGGTGTCCATGGTATCGGTTGTTGTCATGGATTGAATCCGAATGGGGTTGTGGCCCCCTACAGGGACATCTCCGATAGCTACTTCCCGGCTGATGATGCGTTCATAGCTCAGGTGGGATTGGCAAAAAGTATTTCCAGTGTTCATGCGACAAATTTATGCAGCGAATTTCTGCAATATCAGATACTATTCCTATAACTCAGGGATTAAGAAATGGTTTAGCCTGATTTGAGCTGCCTAAATCACTCCAATTCTTACATAAATGCCAACCAGGGTTTGATCTGGAAAGTGTTTCACCTAATTTAAATTCCGAACATCAGGTTATCTACTGGATTGAGGTAGGTTCTTGTTATGACGCATGGGAGGTAACATGCTTTAGGGAGTTGGTGAAAATCGATTTTATCAGACTAAGCCCTGGTAAAGCATGTAAGCCTAAGTTGTTGATTCTCAATTAAATTAGCCATCAATCATTGCCTTTTTAGGTGGAAATAAAGATTTGGGGGATTATCTCAGCTTGATTTATAGTACAACTGAGTAGTTTGTTGAAAGGGCTATAAAACGTAAAGGATTTGAAAATAAGCGGGACTTAAAAACTATTCTGGAACTGACGAATAGCCAGCGGTTTGAATAAAAAAAAGTGCACGAATTTTTGACTCCCCTCGCAAATTCCAGTTTTTTGGATAGCTATATGCGAAAATTCTATCACCACTTTTCGATTTTTGATAGGCCACTCTTTATTTTTTGACTCCCATTCGTTAAAATTTACCAATCTCTTTTGTATTTTTGTTCAACAACTCGCGTTTTTCTCTAATTGAATTTAACTTTTTGATATATGGATTTATACAAAATCATCAGCCAGCTCACGGATGAAGAGTTCGAGGAAATCTACACCACCTTTACAGCCAATAAGGCAGATAAGAGTGCTGCTTTCCTGAAAATTATCCGCGAGAACCCCGAAACGCCAGATAAAGAGTTTCTGAGTAAATTTGATATCTCGCCCTCGGCATTTTATGTGCTGAAGTCCCGGCTCAATCAGAAGATTGAGACTTTCTTGCTCAATCGTGTAGGGGATTCCAATCTCCATGTTATGCATCGTGTCTTAAACGTCAATGATTTGGTGTTTAATAATCCGCGAGAGATTTCAGTGGCGGCATTGCGGAAGCTGGAAAAGGAGCTCTTGAAGTTTGATTTTCCATATGGGTTGATGATTGTATATAAGGAGTTGCAAAATCTGCATGCCTTTGATGAGCATCATACCTATTTCAAAAGTCGCTACAATCAGCAGGTCGCTTATGCGGTTGCGATGGACAAGGCAATCGACCTGGTCGTGCAGTTTTTCCGATCCTATGATTTGTTCTACCTGAGCCGTAGAGATAAGGATCATATGGACATGATTCGGGTAATGGAGAAAATTGATAACCTGAACAACCTGTATGAGTCTCACCGCTTATATATTTTCAAATCGGTCATTCATATTTTTGCGAAGTTATTTATTGAGATTCCTGATACGATTCGGTGTGAGGTGGAGGATTTGGAGGAAATGTTTGAGCGTTCCTTCGAGATTTTGGGAGAATATAAGGATGATAGCTTCTATGTGAATATCAATATCCTGTTTAACTTCCTGCGTTATATTTATTATGATGATAATGATGTGCGGGATAAGTCTAAGATCTACTTTGAGATTCTGGACTATAAGATTGAGGAATTGATGACCCGCTATCACTTCAATGCGAATACTTCGCTATTCCTCTTCCGGAAGCTTAAGTATCATCTGCGCACCAATACGGTTGGCCAACTCGTCAAGGATGTCGAGAACTATATCTCCAAAATTGAAATGGAGCCATACCGGATTTCATTCTTCGTGAATTTCCATCTCTTTATGTCTCACACACATTTTGCAGAGCGGAATTATAAGAAGTGCGCCCGGATTCTATACAACCTGCGAAATGAGGTCAATCTCCGGAAGTTTGTACACATGGATCTGGAGGTGAAATTCTTCCTGGCCTTGACTTATGTAGCGTTGGAGGATTTTGACTTGGCAAATCAGTTGATCCTGAGTTTGCAGCGTCAGCTACGTAAGGCTTCCATGGCAAAATATGAGCATGCGAAGGTATTGCTGAAAGTATTGAGCGTTGCCCTGGGCGGTAAGCCTCGTACACGCGCCAAGAACCTGAAATTGAATATTGAAAGGTGGAAAGAGGCTAATGTCGGTCGGTATGCATTATTGACTGATATAGACCTGGACTCACTTTTTTTGAAGGAGGAGCCTAGTCCAATCCTGATATAGGATTCCTCCATAATCGACCAAAACGCTCATTCTCAGCCAGGAATGAGCGTTTTTTTATACGTCGAAACCTCTTCTTGCAGGGGCTGGGGTTGTATAAATGAAGCTTCGTTCAGTTGGCGAGTCTGGATTGACAGTTGGCGGTATGAAACGAGCTAAACGAGTCCGAAAAGCAACCATTAGAGGGAAATCCTGCTGAGCGTATGGGGATTCTCTCTATACTTGTGACATAACAGGACGGTAAACCTGGAATACAAGAGCAAGGGCCAGGGTCGATTCATGCAAAGCATTTGAGTCCCCTGGTTTTTTTTATGCGTAAATATGTGAAGAGATTTAGCCATTCCATTTTTGGGGTGGCTTTTTTTATTTGTTTATGATTAATATATTTTAATAATTGTTTCATATGGTTTTTGAAATTCATCCCAAACGAAATAAAGGGAACTATATTGTATTTTAATTCATTGATTTTTAGATTTTTGTAGGAATGGTTGAATTTGATTTAATCTGTTGAATTATCAGATATAACACGAATAAAAATAACCAGACAGTTTATGAATGTTAAATAACCGTTCCCCCCGGAAAGCTGACAGTTGGCGAAAAAATGCGCTGGCTGCATAGAGATTTTGCCTATACTTGTATCATAACAGGACGGTAAACCTGGAATACAAGAGCAAGGGCCAGGGTCGATTCATGCAGAGCATTTGAGTCCCCTGGTTTTTTTACGTCCCGACTTTTGGTTGGGTATTTTACGAATCGGACTTAGGCACATCAGGTGCTTAAGTCCGATTTCTTGTTTGGGTACAGTTTTATCAGATTTGGTTAGGGGTAATGTATTTTAATTTTTGCAATGGATATTTTATGATAAATACATGAATGCCTTTTCTGATCGGCTTATACGTGTGGATTTGGATTTTATTGTATCCTAAGTCATTGATTATGAGTATTTACTGTGAAATATAGTTTTGGCGAAAAATTCCATGATGCCTAATGAGGAATTTGGAAATGTATCCTTGCCACTCATGATTTGAGATAAGCAGTTCTCCCCGAAATGCTGACAGTTGAGGGCAAAACACACTGATTGCGTGGAGGTTTTGCCTATACTTGTATTATAACAGGACGGTAAACCTGGAATACAAGAGCAAGGGCCAGGGTCGATTCATGCAGAGCATTTGAGTCCCCTGGTTTTTTTACGCCCCGACTTTTGTTTGGGTACTTTTTCAATCGGACTTAGGCACCACTGGGGCTTAAGTCCGATTGGTATATAGAGACTTGCATGAATGACGATTGCAGGAGAATTGTTTTGGGGGTAGGAATTTTTGATGGAAATATTAGTTGTCTGATCCTGTGGCGCCCAATACGCGTGAATTTAGATTTTAGTATATACTAAGTCCTTGATTGTGAGGATTTCCTGCAAAATATTTTCTGCGTGGAAAAATTCAGTATGGCTAAGTGAAAAGTTGAAATATACCGCTTTGCCACTCATGATTTGAGATAAACCGTTCTCCCTTGAAAGCTGACAGTTGAGGGCAAAACACACTGATTGCGTGGAGGTTTTGCCTATACTTGTATTATAACAGGACGGTAAACCTGGAATACAAGAGCAAGGGCCAGGGTCGATTCATGCAAAGCATTTGAGTCCCCTGGTTTTTTTACGCCCCAAAAATCCGGCAAATAGCCGGATTTTTGCATTTCGTGCCTGATTGTAGGGCTGGCAGGTCCTAATTAGCAACCGCTTAGGCTGTCTCTATCAGGCTTCCAGGATTTCGCAGGCATGTTGTACCCGATTGATCCGTTTTGCCCAAATGCGATACAGCAAATAGACTTGAATCGGAATGATCAGCAACATGAGAGCGACCTGGCCATATCGGGTAGGGCTAAACTCAACTACTGAAAGGAAGAACCCCAGAATAGTGCTGATAGCAATCACCCTTGATGCGATGGATATCCGGGCGTATTGCTGAATGCGACGGAGGTACTGCTTGAGCGACTCTCGAATATTATCCCCATAGATCGCCCGATTGCTGATCTGGTATCCCAGGAATGTGTGTACGAGTAAAAAGGCTACTGCTCCTACGAGTGCGAGGTTCCAAAGGAAGGGCTTGAGGTGGCCATCAAAAAAATCATAATACACTACGAGAAACAAGGTCCAGAAAATGCCTTCCAGCAATAGTTGGAGACGGATTCCTTTTAAAACAGGGTGTTGATTTGCCCGGAGCATGATACGGAGTTGCTCCGGATCATGGGAATCCGTTGGGAACTTCTGATACTGTGATTTCAATTCTTGTAAATCCATAAGGTATGCTTAGATAAGGGGTAATATGATTTGCTTTAGCTTTTTCTTGATTCGGTTGAGCCGGACTCCGAGATTATTTTCTGTAATTCCCAGAATAGTGGCCATTTCCTGATAGCGCATATCTTCCAGGTAGAGGGTAATAATTGCCCTTTCTGCCTCATCCAGTTGCCGGATCGCGGCAAACAAGAGTTCCTGCTGAGGATTTTCCAATGCCGGGACTGTGGACGCTATTGTTGAGTTGATTTCAACGTCGGGCAGGACGTTAATCGCAGGCTTGCGGAAACTGGCCATAGCAGTATTCAATCCGATTCGGTATATCCAGGAAGAAAATTTTGACTCCCCCCGAAATCGTGGAAGAGATTTCCATAATTGATACACGATCTCTTGAAAGAGGTCTTCCCGATCCTCTCGGGAGTCGCGATATATCTGGCAAATTCGATGAATCATTGCCTGATGTAATTCAATCTTCTCCAAAAACGCATCTTCTTTCATGTCTCGGAATATGATTAGGATCGTGTCCGGATAATTTTGTTATAGCCTATAAGTTGAGAATTGTAATGAAAAACTTACGAAAGGGTAGAAAAAAATGTCTGGTCGAGGCTTGTTTTCTGAAAAGTCCGACGGGCAATCTGTAAGTATTGTCTCCAATACTATTAAAATACATGAATTAGATAATTTTAGAATAGAATCTTTTTTTATTCAATGAATGATTGCTGGTACGAAAGTGATACCGAATTATTGCAGGATAACTGGTTGATTGATAGTTTTTTGTGAAATTTATGTGATTCGCTATGATGCTTCGGTATGGGGAAACAGGCATGTCGAAAAAAGGAAAAACCACTCGCGATTTTGTTGCGGCAGTTCCTTCTTGAAATGTAACCATTTACCCCTTTCTCTACTTGCAGTCCGCCCAGAATGCCCTATCATTGTGACATAACAGGACGGTAATCCTGGAATTACAAGAGCAAGGGCCAGGGTCGATTCACGCATAGCGTTTGAGTCCCCTGGTTTTTTTACGTCCCCATTTTTCCACAAATTCCACTCTCCATTTCCGGATAATAATGGCCTTCCAAAAAAATCGATTGACAGAAAAGATTCAATAGCTGAATTGTTGCCCTTCGGAAAATTATGTGTACTTTAAAGCCCGATGTTCATGGCACCAAAGCTTAGTATGAACCGCTTTCAAACTGCATATCTTCTTCCTTCGCCGGAAACTTCTCCGTTTTTTGTATTACTCGGCCGGGTCTTGTTTGCCGGAACACTGATAATTAGTTTGTTATCAGCACTTGGGATTATTGGATTTGATGACTTCCAGAATGGGGGAAAACAACCTGTCCAGGTAGTCCGATTGTTAGTAGCACTGAGTTCTGCTGCCTTTCTGGTTGCAAGCTTTCTGAGCGGAGCTTTTCGAAAAAACATCTATCAATATTTACTGGGTCTGATATACCTGGCAAGCTTCGTGACTGTATTTCAGGTGTATGCTTCCGGGTTTGAGATTCAGCCCAGATTCATCCTGATCATAGTCACCCTGCTGGGAAGTGTCTTTTTCTTTGATCGGATCAACCTGCTTATCTACCAGGGAGCCATTTTATCGGGAATTCTGCTCGCTGTCATTATGCACGGATCGATTCCGGCGGGGTTACCTGAATTTGCTATTCATTTTGTTGTATTTCATACCATCGTGCATTTCGTGATTAGTTTTCGGATCAAGATCAGTCAGGAATTGCGTGAAAAAGATATGCGGTTTCGCCACATGTTTGAAAACCTGAAGGATGGGGTGGTGTATGTGGACAAAGGAAATCAAATCCGACTCGCTAATGAGTTTATGGAAAAACTGAGTGGATACGCAGTGGATGAATTGATCGGGAAAGCAGACCGGGAATTGTTGCAAGGCTGGAAGCATCTGTTGGCAGATGGAGTAGTGCTGGGAGAGGAAGCCGACGGAGAAAGGCATGAATCGTATTTGATACGAAGGGATGGTTCCCGGATTTGGGTGTCTTTTAGTGTGGCGCCTGTCTCAGACGAATTTGAACGACCTGATGGTTACGTGGCTATTATCTCCGATATTACCGAACAGAAGAAGGCTCAGGTAGAGCTACGTCGCACGGCAGAGAAGCTCAGTCAAACGAATAAAGAGCTGGAGCAGTTTTCCTACTTTGCCTCCCACGATCTGCAAGCCCCACTTGAAACGATTCAGCATTACGCTCGTCAGATACAGGGCCACGCACATGCCGGAAAGGAATTTACCGTACAGGATCGGGAAGCGATCGAGGTCATTCTCGAAGATTCCCGGCGGATGAGTAAGCTCATCGATGCCCTGTTATTGTACTCAAGCTCTGGTACTTCCTCTATCGAAAAGACCGATATAGACATGAACCGGGTACTGGCAGAAGCTCGGGAAAACCTGGCTGCTTACATTGAAAAAAGCAATGCTACGGTAGAATCAGAGTCCCTGCCTTTATTAATGGGCGACTCGGTTCAGCTTACAAGGCTGATGCAAAACCTGATCAGTAATGCCATTCGCTACCGTAGAGATGAGCCGCCTATTATTCGTATCTCTGTTTCCCTGAATGAGTCTGCCTCAGCCCATGTATTTTCGGTGCAGGACAATGGGGTAGGGATTGATAATGAAGAATATCAGCGGGTTTTTAGAATGTTCCAACAACTCAGCCCAAATGGAGGCTCAGGACTTGGGGTAGGGCTCGCGATTTGTAAGCGGATTGTCGAAAATCACAATGGGTCGATTTGGCTCAAATCCATCAAAGGAAAAGGCACAACGATCTTCTTTTCCCTCCCAACAGAATAATCTCAAACGATTCAGTACTTCAGGAAGAGCGGGCAATCCCGGTCTTAAGTGCGTATTTGATCAATTCCGAAGCAGATTTGAGGCCCAGTTTCCCCATGATATTTTTTCGGTGGGTGTAAACCGTATGTGGGCTCAGGCAAAGTTTTTCCGCGATCAACTTAGCGGAAAGACCGTCGCAGATGAGTTTTACGATTTCTATTTCCCGTTTGGAAAGCTCCATGGGTTCGCAACTTTCTTCTTCCGGCTGGAAATGTTTTTCCATCAGCAAATCCAGAATCTTGGTGCAGAAAAACCGATCTCCCCGGGCTGCCGCTCCAATCGCACTGATGACTTCTTCCTGGCCGCATTCTTTGGTTACAAATGCAGTGATGCCATACTCCAGTACTTTGAGGATGTTTTCCCGGTTATTATCCGAAGAGAGGATCAGGATATTGGTATCAGGAGATACCTGGTTTATACTCCGAATGTCTTCCACTGAAAAATAGCCGGGGCTGTTATAATCGAGAATGACCACATCGGGTTGCTGCCGGGTAGCGACTTCGATCATCTCTTCCCGGTCCAGGGTCTCCGCGATGACCTGGCATAGGGTATGCTGTTCGATGAGTTGCATCAATCCCAACCTGACCAGGTTTTGCGCATCTGCCAATATGATTGTTCCTTCGGTCATGGGAATTGCTGAAATTCTTGATGTCTGCTAATTTAGAATAATTCTAAATATCAATCAAAAATTGAATGGACTTATCCCCTTTAAAAGCGATATTTTTCAAAAAGGTTTATAAACACCAAAATTGAGGGTCCTGTCTGTTTGTTCCCTAGAAATTCAGATGAAATTGAGGGGGTGAAACGATTCTCCCGAAACAGGAGGGAAGAGCTCTCGATCCAATGGGTACCGCCCGGCCAGCCCGCTACATTCGGTGGCGAGAAAAGAACCTGCCCAAGTGCTTTTTGCAGAAAGGGGAACTTTTAGGGAATGGTTATTTTGCCAAATAGGTGCTCGAACCAAAGGCAAACACCTCAGAATCCGTCCGTACGCCTTTCATGAGCTCTTCAAAATCATCGAGTAATTCGGGATGCTCGGCTGCCAGGTTATTCGTTTCGCCTACATCTGCGGAGAGATCATACAATTCAAAAGGAGCAACAGGATGCTTGAGGTAATCGTATTTAACCGCTTTCCATTTGCCTTGTCGAAACGCAATCCGGCCCCCTTTTTCATGAAACTCCCAATACAGATACTCATGTTGGGCTTGCTCACCTTTTCCGGTGAGGGTCGGGAGATAGGAGATGCCATCGATCGCTTTTGGGTGTGCAGCGCCTGTCAACTCAGCGAGTGTAGGCATCAGGTCCCAGAATGCCGAGATGTGATCGGTATCAGTGCCTGCCGGGATGGTGCCGGGCCAGCGTGCGAGGGTAGGGACGCGAATTCCGCCTTCGTACAGGTCCCGCTTATAGCCTTTGAGCGGTCCATTGCTGTCAAAATAATCGGGATCGGCTCCACCTTCTTTGTGGGGGCCATTATCAGAACTGAAAATGACCAGGGTGTTTTCTGCAATGCCCAACTCGTCGAGTTTGTCCAATATTTCTCCCACTTGCTGATCCAGTAAATAGACCATCGAAGCAAAGGCAGCATGACTTTCTGCCTGGGACTCGTAAGGGCCCAGCCGGTATTTTTCCCCTTCATCATAGCCTTCGTATGCTTTTTCCGGCAGGAATTTTCCCCGAAATTGATCCATGACCGAATCGGGCGTAATCAATTCTGCATGAGGCACAGGAGAAGCGATGAACAGGAAAAAAGGATCAGCCTTATGGTCGTCCAGGAAGGTAAGGGTTTCCTGATGGAGTAAGTCCGGTGCATAAACGGCCTTCCCTTTCCCTTCATTTCCCGCTAACACCACTTTTTCCTGATTGCGCCAGAGGTAGCGGGGATAATAATGGTGGGCAAGTCGCTGGCAGTTGTAACCAAAAAACTCATCAAACCCTTGCCGGTTGGGATCGCCTTCGGAGCCAGGGAAACCCAGGCCCCATTTGCCGAATGCGCCTGTTGTATAGCCTTGTTCCTGCATCATTTCGGCCAGGGTGTAAATGCTGTCCGGGAGCGGGTATTGCCCTTCCGGTTTTACCTCTTGATTGCCCCGGATAAAGGTATGTCCGGTATGCAGCCCGGTCATCAATGCAGATCGGGAAGGGGCGCAAACGGTACTGCCGGAATAATGCTGTGTAAAGCGCATGCCTTCTGCTGCCAGTCGGTCAATGTTGGGCGTTTCAAAAAGTGTTTGTCCGAAACAGCTTAGGTCGCCATATCCGAGGTCATCGGCCAGGATGAAAATGATGTTGGGTTGTGGTAAGCTTGTATCCGTTTCGGAAGCCTGCTCAGCAGTTGGGCTGCATCCTATTGCCAATAGCAGTAAGAGGGATATGAGGAAATGGTGAGAAATACGCATGGAGAAATAATTGATTTTGAGTAAGAGAATCGTATAAGCGAATCAGGTCAGTATATCGTGCACGACTTTGCCGTGAACATCCGTGAGTCTGTAATATCTGCCCTGATGTTTATAGGTGAGTTTTTCATGATTGAGGCCAAATAAATGAAGGAGAGTTGCCTGGAAATCGTGTACATGAACAGGATCTTTGACAATGTTATAGCCAAATTCGTCGGTTTGACCATAGCTAATGCCTTTTTTGATGCCGCCGCCAGCCATCCAAACGGTAAAGCATCGCGGATGATGGTCTCGTCCGTAATTACCCTGCTCCAATACGCCCTGAGAATAATTGGTTCGACCAAATTCGCCGCCCCATACCACAAGCGTATCTGCTAACAAACCCCGCTGTTTCAGGTCTTTGACCAATGCGACAGAGGCCTGGTCGGTATCCCTGCATTGATTGCTCAGGTTTTGTGGGAGGTTGTAATGCTGGTCCCAACCCCGGTGGTACAATTGAATGAAGTTTACCCCGCGTTCCAGCAGGCGTCGGGCCAGCAGGCAGTTGGCGGCATAGCTGCCTGGAATTCTGGATTCGGGGCCATACATGTCATATACATATTTCTGCTCTCCGGATACGTCCATTACCTCCGGAACCGAACTTTGCATGCGGTAGGCCATTTCATACTGCGCAATTCGGGTCTGTATTTCCGGATCTTGCTGGTGTTCAAACTGCAAGTCCTGCGCCTGGTGGTAGGCATCGAGCATAGACCTTCTGGTAGCGGCATCGATACCCGCTGCATTGGATAAATACAGGACGGGATCTTTTCCGGAGCGGAACTGCACCCCTTGATGTAAAGAAGGGAGGAATCCATTCCCCCATAAGCGGGAATACAGGGGCTGGGCATTTCGTTTGCCTGTTCCATTGGAGAGGAGAACGCAGAATTCCGGAAGGTCTTTATCAGAACTACCTAATCCATAACTTAGCCAGGAACCAATACAGGGTCTTCCGGCCTGCTGAGAACCGGTTTGGAAAAATGTAATTGCCGGATCGTGGTTGATCGCCTCGGTATGCATCGATTTGATGAAACAGAGTTCATCCGCTATTTCCGCGGTATGGGGGAGTAATTCACTGAGCCATGCCCCGGACTGCCCATGTTGCTTGAAGTCAAATTGGGCCCCGGCCAATGGAAAAGATTGTTGCCCGGAAGTCATGCCCGTGATTCGCTGTCCTTGTCGCACGGAATCGGGTAGCTCTTCTCCGTTCATTTTGTTAAGCAAGGGTTTATAGTCGAACAGATCATGCTGAGAAGGCCCCCCGCTCTGAAACAGATAGATCATTCTTTTGACCTTTGGCGGAAAATGAGGAATTCGCGAATCAAAAGGAGTAAGTAAGCGGGAAAAAGGAATAGCCCCCATTGCGAGACCGCTTTTGAGCAGGAAATTCCGGCGAGTCAGTAAGTTGGGATAATCATTCATGAATAAGAGAAGGAAGATTACAGACAATAAATATATTTTTTATTCCTACCGTTTGACCAGGGTTTCATCAAAACTCATAATGGTATTGTTGACGATCGTCATAGCTGCGACTCTGGCAAGATCCAGGGACTTGTCATAGGGATATTCACCCACCTTCATGAGCTGTTCCACTCGTTCGGGATGCTGATCGAATGTACGGTATTCCTTTTCTGCCAATTGACTCAAAACAGAGAGTACTTCCGGATTTGGGCGGAGACCTGTCAGCAGTCGATGGGTATGGATGATTTGTTCTGTTTCGTTGGGGATATCCCGGATGACCTTTTCGGCCAGAATACGTGCAGCCTCTACAAAGGTCGGATCATTGAGCAGGACCAATGCTTGCAAAGGCGTATTGGTTTCCTGCCGGGAGACAATGCAAACATCTCGTGTCGGGGCATCAAAAGTTGTCATGGAGGGTGGGGGAGAGCTTCGACGCCAAAAGGTGTACAAACTCCTTCTGTAGAGATCCTTGCCCTGATCCTGTTGATAGTTTTTGAGTTTGCTGAATTCCCCTTTTTCCTCCCAAAGACCGGCGGGCTGATAGGGTTTTACACTGGAGCCTCCAATATTATGTACCAATAATCCGCTGGATGCGAGGGCGCAATCCCGAATCAATTCCGCGGACAGGCGGCGGCTCGGGCCTCTTGCCAATAAGGTATTGTCTGGATCATTTGCCCGCTCCAGTAAACTCACACGAGATGATTGCTGGTAGGTAGCTGAGAGGAGTATTGTCTTTAACAGCACCTTGACATCCCATCCCGATTCGATAAAGGTGGCTGCCAGCCAATCCAGCAATTCAGGATGGCTGGGAAGAGATCCCTGATTGCCAAAGTTTTCGGTCGTTTTGACAATGCCCTGACCGAAATAGAGTTGCCAAAAACGGTTAACAGCTACCCGTGCTGTGAGGGGATTGTCAGGAGTCGTCAACCAATTGGCCAGGCCCAACCTGTCCCGGGGGATATCTGATGGAAAGGGAAGTACCGCATTAGGCGTGCCCGGATAAACTTGTTGTGAAGGGGCGTCGTAGGCACCGCGTGCCAATACAAAGGTAGGGCGCGGTTGAGGTAGATCTTCCATGACCATAACGCTCGTCAGGGTGTCCTGAATCTGAAATTGTTCCTGACGAAATTCCTGAATCTGCTGTAAGACTTGTTTGTAGGGCTGGTGCTCATTCAGTAAATAGTGTGCTTTTCGCTTTTCGATGCTGAATGGAGTGGTTTCTGGATCCGATTGATGAAATAGGAAATAGGCTTCCACCTCACTGAGTTGCCGGTTGTAAATTTTCAATTCATCGATAAATCCGACGCCCTCACTGTCGACCTGATAGCTTGTTCGCCCGCCGATGGTCAGGTTATTTTTATTATTTGCAAAGCCCTGCGTCAACTTGTCATATACATGGAATGTCTTTGTTTTTTCGCCATTGAGGAACAGGGAAATCCCAGCCGCTTTTCCTGATCCGTCATAAGTAAACGTGAGGTGACTCCATTCCCCTGGCCTAAGTGGAGTCGAACTACTTACTTCAATCAAATTGGCGGGCAGGCTATGTGCCATACGAATAGAAGGATGCCCTTTGATAAGCCCTATTTCATAGCCGGGTGAGTTGATCGTGGAACTTCCCAGGTGATTGAGCAGGGTAATACTGGCTTGTTCCTGAGGAGATTTGACAAAGAAAGAAAAACTGAATGCGTCTGCCCGATCAAAGTCCAACTGCTCATGCCTGATACTGACCGCGTCAAAAGCTGTAAATCGAATGGCACGATTAATTGGCCCTTTCACTTGCTCAATCGCTCCCTTAAACTCAACCGTACCAGGGGCGTCATCTTGATTGTGGATGTTTTCAAAAGGGAGATCGATCAACAAGCCATTCTCAAGTTTGGGGTGAGCCTGCTGATACAAATCAGGGGATACTTCTGCTTCGATTTTTTTAGCTGCTACATATTTTGCTTCAATCAGTTCTGTTATAAAATCAATTTTTTCCTGAACTTCCTTAGGAGTCAGTACCAGCTCAGGCCCGGAATTTCGATCATTGGCTGAGATGCCGGATTCGTGAACACTATTAAAAAAACTGAAAAACTGAAAATATTCTTCCTGAGAAATGGGATCGTATTTGTGATCATGACAGCGCGCGCATTGAAGGGTCAGTCCTAAAAAAGCAGTAGCTGCTGTTTCGGCGCGATCCGCTACATATTCAATCCGGTATTCTTCATCAACAATGCCGCCTTCTCCATTTAATCTGTGATTGCGCAGGAAACCCGTTGCCAGTTTTTGTTCTTGTGTGGCCTGTGGCAATTTGTCGCCTGCGATCTGCCAGGAGAGGAATTGATCATAAGGCATTCCTTCGTTAAAAGCCTTGATCACCCAATCCCGCCAGGGCCACATAAGTCGGAGTCCGTCTTGCGAATAGCCATTAGAATCGGCATAACGAGCGATATCTAACCAAAATAAGGCCATCCGTTCCCCAAAGTGAGGAGAAGCCAGCAATCGGTCTACCACCTTCTCGTATGCCTGAGGACTATTATCAGCCAGGAAATCATCTATTGCATGGATGCCTGGAGGCAATCCTGTGAGGTCGATCGAAACCCTTCGAAGGAGGGTTTCCTTGTCAGCTTTATGATTGGGAGTTAGGTTCTGTGTCCTCAATTTTTCTAATACAAAATAATCAATTGGATTGAGGCACCATTCCGCATTTTCGACAGGGGGCACCTTGCTTTTTTTAGGAGGAATAAATGCCCAATGGGGTTTGAATTCAGCTCCCTGGTCAATCCACTTGGCAAAAAGGGCAATTTCATAAGGACTTAGTGTACGCTGAAATTCGGGCGGTGGCATGTGCGCTTCCGGATCCGGGGAAATCATCCGTTGGAAGGCTTCACTTTTGCGGAGACTTCCCCCTGTAAATGCGCGCTGGCCGGATTCCAGGACATGTTCCAATGCCCCTTCGCGGGTATGCAACTGTAAATCTGCCTGCAAAGCATTTTTATCGGGACCATGGCAGGGAAAGCAGCGATCTGACAGGATGGGCTTGATATGGAAATTGAAATCGACCCGTTCTGGTAATTGCGCGATGATCTCCGCTGATGGAGAATAGCTGTTCTGGCAGGCCATGTGGAGGGACAGGAATGCTACGAAAAAACAACTATTAAGGATTGATTTCCCCATCTGATCTGCCTTACTGAACGGTTGAATTCAAAATATATAATTAATTACACAATCTTGTCTGTTGTCTCGTGTCTGTTGTCTGTTGTCTGATGTCTGTTGTCTGATGTCTGTAATCTGTCCTCTCTACTGATTCGCAAAAAAATACCGGATTCGACAAACATTCCCTGTGCTTTGCTCATCCTTTTCAGGAGCAATCCGGATGCTTAGGGTATGTTCAGTCGGACTCAGGTTATCCGCCAGGGTATAATACCAGGGCAAATGGAGATGTTTGCTCCAGCGGGTGAATAAGTTCTGTTGTCGCCATTCCCCTTTATCGATCCGGTATTCGATCATCCCTGCGTCCTGGCCCGCTGCAACGGCAATCCCTACGGCCGATCCGGTAAAGGGAAGGCGCAGGGTGCCACCGGGTTTTTCGCTGATGAGCATGGGCACTTGAGTATAATTGGCGCGAACGCCCGTGCTGTCTGTAGGGGTCCAGTTTGGGTCAATTTTCCAGCCTTTCCCGCGTTTGGCGGTAGAGATGTCGAGCAAGACACCTGTATCATAACAAAAAGGGTCAAGTTTTTTAGGAAGGGTATGGGGGGATTCGATTGCCTGGGCATCTTGAGATTCATCAAAAGCATGCTCGAGAAACCGGATCATAGAATGGGCATATACGCCCTGGCCAAAAGGGGAGGGGTGGAGGTTTTTGAAATCCTCTTCCCAGCTGAATTCCCCATGATCGATTCTGTCTGTTACTTCTTTTGCCAGGTTGATCGTAGAAACCCCGTAGTGCGCTGCTACCCGATTGTGATTCCGGATCACCTCCGGAACTTTTCCGGATCGATAGGTTTTCATCTTGTCGGGATCGACAAAATGCATCATCACAATATCGGCCCTGGGGTTCTTGATTCGGGTATGTCTGATAATGCCTTCCATGGCTTTGAGCTGTGCCGAATCACTTCTTCCATTTCCTGCATCATTTACCGCTGCTTCTTCAAATAATAGGTCAATGCGACCGCTGGACAGCACATCTCGTTCCAGTCGAAAAGCCGCTGGTGTCGTTCCCATGGAAGGAATTCCCGCCGCGATAAATTCAAATTTCGTATCGGGAAAACGCTTTTGCAGATAGGCACAAACGCTATCTCGCCAACCTGTATTATAGGTAATGGAGCCCCCTAAAAAGGCTACTCTCCCTTGTTTTTGCTGCTCAAATTGAATCCGACAATTATTGAGATTTCCCCGGATCTGATGATAAGTAGTAGCGTCCAGGGGAGTAGGAGCTGCATAGTAGGTGATGAAATCCGCAACCTTTCGGGGCGTTTCAATCGGGAAATGATGGCCTTTCAATTTCTGCTGACCACGTGTGCAGGGTACGACAGTTGCCGGACCGCCTAGTTTCAGGTAGGTATCGAGGAGTACAAATGTGTTTTCGTTGGGAGGAACGATCTGGTCTTCCAGACTGATCATGTGGAGAATGGGCACCTTCGCTTCTGCTAAGGCTTCCAGTTGATCGATGGGATTATTCGCATATGCTTTGGCAGCTTCATCGGAGGCAAATCCATATACTGTTTTTAATTGCTCCCAATCTTTCGGACTCCCTTCTCCTGTACCGAAACCACCCGGCCAGCTTGTGAAATCACAGACCGGCGCTTCGGCATAGATGCATGCTACCTTCTCCGGGTTTTCTTTTGCCCAATTATATACAAACAAACCTCCTCTGCTAACCCCCGCAAGTGCTACTTTTGAATTGAGTTGATAGGTGGTTCTGACAAATTTGTACAAGGAATTCCAACTGGCGACCGCCTTGGGACTGCCATACAGGTTATCGGTATTGAGGTAGACCAGATGAAAGCCTGCTGCAACCAGCATACTATCGGCTTCTGTATGCCAATCGGGGAAACGGGCGCGCCATAGCCAGGGGTTTCCGGGCAAGGCCTGATCGGGTACGATGATTCTTAAGGGCCTTTTCTCAAAACTCAGGTCATGACGGGTAAAGCCTTTCCATTGGGAGATACGGGCCTGGGCGGAAAGCTCGTTCGTGCCAATGAGCAATAGTAGCAGGGTACCCAGGATCGAAGTGAAGATTGATTTATTCATGACTTCTTCCACTGGTTTGATAGTGCGTTAGGAGGGTGGTCAATTCTGCAACTTTTTCGGGTTGAGAAAGATACAAATTGTGCTGTTCTGAAGGATCGTCAGACAGGCGATATAGTTGTCCTTCCGTTTCAACAGGAATCCCTTCGATATCCAGGTTATTGCTAAAGCCTCCGGTATTATTCCCCAAAATAAGCTTCCATTCTTCCTTTCGGATCGCGAATGTCCCGTTATGAGAATGATGGATGATATCGGGTCGAATCGGGCCTTTTGAATCGGTTTGTAGCAATGCTGGCGAAATATCATAGCTGTCTTCCAGGCTTCCGGATTCTAGCGGAATGGATAAGATACTGGCAAGAGATCCCATGATGTCTGTGAGGCAAATCATCTGATCACTCACCTGATGGGTCGGAATTTTGCCCGGCCAGGAAGCAATAAAAGGGACGCGATGTCCGCCTTCCCAAATGTCCGCCTTCATCCCCCGCCAGGGTCTGCTGGGATCATGACCGTATTGTTTGACGGAGGCGATAGCACCATTCATATTCGTCCCATCGCGTTGGGGAGAGCCATTGTCTGAGGTGAAAATGAGGATCGTATTGTCATATTCTCCGCTTTGCTTGAGCACCTGAACGATCTGGCCGACGGTCCAGTCCACTTCATGCACAAAATCCCCGTATAGTCCTGCTTCACTTTTGCCCTGGAATTCGGCGGTCGGAGCAATCGGCGTGTGGGGAGCGGTAAGGGCAAAGTAGAGAAAAAAGGGCTGATCGCTCTGAGCCTGGGTTTCGATATAAGACACTGCCCGCTTTGTGATTTCCGGCATTACTTTTTCCAGGTCCCATCCTTCCGACATCGGTCCCTGGCCCCCAAACATATCTTTGGGCTTTTGCTGATTGGGAAGGGTGAGCAGGCGATCGTTTTCAAAGAAGGCATAGGGAGCAAAATTAGGTACGTCATCCCCGAAATAATAATCAAACCCAGCTTCCAATGGCCCTCCTCCCAATGATTTACTGAAATCTATATATTTCCACAGATCATTTCTCCCTTCAAGCCCATAATTCCCGATGGGAATGGTATCGTTCATATAGCCGGAGTCCTGGTTAGAAGGCCACCGCCATCCCAAATGCCATTTTCCGATACAGGCAGTCGTGTAGTTCCGGGCTTTGAGCATCCTGGGAAGCGTAAGTCGGTCCGGAGCGATCAAGGGTTGATCCCATTGCCACAACACACTCTTTTTGAGCGCTGTACGCCAGGCATATCTCCCCGTTAGTAAGCCATACCGGGTGGGTGAACACACACTGCTGGGCGTATGAGCATCTGTAAAGCGTATCCCTTCCGCCGCCAGTTGATCGATATGCGGAGTCGGTATTTTTGATTCGGAATTATAAACCTGTGGGTCCCCATATCCCAGATCATCGGCAAGGATAATGACGATATTGGGATCCTGGACTGTTTGCTGGCAAGATCCCAACAGAAGTCCGATTAGGGGGATAATGAGCGTGTATTTTTTCATGCTAAACAAGGATTAAGGCAAACAGGCCGGACCGGCTGGCTGAAATGATTTGTATTGTAAGACAAACTCCTGATGCCCAAGTGCTTCTGAAGCAGTTTGAGCTCCCTGAGCTATGTCGTAAATTGTTGCAAGAATCTCATCGGCTATGTCGTCCAGATTAGCCTCCCCGCTCATTACTTTGCCCGCATTGATGTCCATATCTTCCTCCATGCGGGTGTAGGTTTCCGGATTGGCGCAAATCTTCATTACTGGTGAAATTGGGGAGCCTACTACAGACCCCCGACCTGTTACAAATAGAATAATATGGCTGCCGCAGGCAATTAATTCTGATATTTCGGCATTGTCATTGATATTCGGGAATCCAAACCGGGGCTCTCCATCCGGTACAACATCTAATAGATACAAGCCGCCTGTTGGCGGGATATCTCCGGGTTTCAGTAAGCCACTTATCGGCCCACTGCCACTCTTGCTGTAGGCGCCGAGTGATTTTTCTTCAATGGTACTCAATCCTCCATCTGCATTTCCCGGTGCAAAACTTGCATGCCCCATCACGGTGTAGTATTGAGCAGCCTTATGCATTGCTTTTTGTAGTTCCCCCGCTAATTCTACTGATCGTGCCCGGGAAATCAGATGATCCTCACAGCCCATCATTTCACCGGTTTCTTCAAAAATGGCACTGGCATTTTGTTGAATGAGCCTGTCAAAAGTCAATCCTACTGCCGGGTTGCCACTGATCCCACTTGTGGCATCAGAGCCCCCACATATTGCGCCTATGACCAGGTCTTGTATGCTCATTTTTGTGGTAGGACTTTGTTGAAGCACCTCAGTTGTGACAGCCACCCATTCCTGCCCTTCTGCAATGGCTTTTCGGGTACCTCCAACTTCCTGAATCACAATCGTCGAAACGGGCCTGCCGCTGGCTTCAATGAACTTGGCGAGGTCAAATCGATTGAAACTTTCACAGCCCAGTGAGACCAGTAATACACCGCCTACGTTCGGATGTGTACACAGGCGTTTCATGACTTTATCAGCATGGCTATTGGGGTAACAACCTCCGAAGCCGATAACCTGGACTTCTTTGTCCCGAAAGGGAAAGGCAATTTCTGTACAGACATGATGCGCGCACTCTACCAGATAGGCTACCAGAATCACATTCCGGATCCCTTTTCTGCCATCTGTGCGGATGTACCCCATCCATTCCTTATCCTTCATATTCGTCTTGGTTTTCAATGAGAAAGGTTGGCACATAATCACTCTTCACATTGTGTACATGGACAATCTCACCAGGCAGAATTTCGGCTGTTGCGGAGCCAATGGACATTCCGTACTTAATGATTTTTTCGCCTGTGTTAATGCTTTTGGATGCCACTTTAAAGCCGAGCGGTACAGCTTGTTGAAATTCGATTTCCTTGCCGGAAACCGTCATGCGTTCCCCTTTGAAGATTTTCTGCCTGACTACAAGCACATTGTCTTCAGCGTCCAGTTGAATGAGTTTGTGATTGGTTTCCATCTTTTGGGTATGTATGTATCGACAACTCCTCATGAGGTCTGCTTTTCAGCGGTAGCCTCTCCCTGTCCATCAGCTTACAAACTAATAAGAACTGAATTCTTTGCAATACCCCTATTGGGGTGTCATGAATTTCCAGGTCACTTGTTTGTGATATCCGTAGGGCTTTCCTTCCTCTGGTGTTGCAATCTTCCCCGTTAGGTTCCCTTTTTTATCCCGTTGCACGGCTATATCAATCATCGAATATTGACCCTTTTCAAAGTCAAAACTTTCGCCATCATCATCGTATAGGGTGAACCTTCCCTCCTGCATGCCATAATGCCTGATTTCCAGTTGTACCACTTCTCCTTTTCGGGGTGCTTGCCTTTGAGCAGCAATCATGGGAATGATCCCTCCGTCCGCAACAAAGAGCGGAATCTTGTCCAATCCGGGTTTAACAGTAATGATTTCTGCTGAACCCACATATTCCCCACTATAGAAATCATACCAATTGCCAGCAGGCAGGACTACCTGTCGTTCCGTTTCGCCAGCGAACATCGGTGCGACCAATACATGATCCCCCATCATATATTGATCTTTCAACTCTCCTTTTGTTGCCCTTGCATAGGCCTTCTCTGCAGGACTTAGGCCTGCTTTCGATAGGCGCTGATCTGTAAATCCTGCTACTAATTGCATCGCTCTGAAGGGGGGCTTTCCCTCAAAATGATATTGCGCAAAAGTAGCATATAGATAGGGCAGGAGTTGCATCCTTAGATTGGCAACTGACCTTACTGCGGGTTCGACTTCAGGAAAAGACCAGGGTTTTGTGCCTGATGCCCAGGCGTTTAGCATCGCCATGGGCGAAAAACAGACTGATTGCATCCTGCGTACCCATTCTTCCGCAGTTTCGGAAGCCCGCACTTCCGGGGTCCATAATACGCCGAGGAAGCTGCTATTGACAAGGGCCGTAATGAAGTCCTTGTGGCTGTAATAATCGTTGTAGATGACATAGGGCATCGAACTGGCGCCTGCATTGGAAGCTCTCACCAATCCATAGGTTCTTTGGTTGAGTTCTCGGAACCAATCGGCAGTCATATCCTGTACCAATAAGGCATAGACCTGCCGCATTTGTTCGCCGCTGTATCCCGAGGGGAAGGTTGCCACATCGGGCCACAGCCAGAAATCATAGCCATCTACTTCATCGATTTTATACCCACTTACGCCGATACTCAAATGGTTGGTGAGGAAATGTTGCTTGAATAACTCACGGGTTTCCTCGATCGTAAAATCGGGAACAATCCCATTCCAAACGGTATGAGATCCAGAGAGCGCTTTTACTTTCGGATACAAGGAAGCTACGGGAGAAATATAAGGATTCATCCACAAATTCGATCGAATTCCTTTTTGGGTTAATGCGGTATGAAATTGGACAGGATCCGGAAAACGAGTTGTATCCCATTCAAAGGTACAGGGATAGGCCATGCTATGCCATCCGGGCTCAACTCCGATAAAGTCCAG
>CAYGTH010000046.1:0-3039 GCA_964352745.1 uncultured Bacteroidia bacterium | reverse complement strand
ATCGCTAATATTTTTTATCAATGGAACCATTTATTCCCCTTACCTATCCGGGCTTATGCTTACCATCTTGCCTTTCATGTCTATTGTCTTTATTATTGTTTTTTACCCAGAACCTACATGAACATTAATTTACCCCTCACCCATAGTTACCTTTTTGCACTCCTTTGCTGTATGCTTACAGCTTGCGGTGGAAGTGCTGACAACCAAGGTGCTACAACCGATACCCCTGACCCCAGCCGCCCCAACATCATCGTCATATATGCAGATGACCTGGGGTATGGAGATGTAGGCGCGTATGGCGCTACCGAAATGCCAACGCCGAATATAGATAAACTGGCTCAAGGCGGAGTTCGCTTTACCAATGGCTATGCCTCTTCTGCCACCTGCTCTCCCAGTCGATATGCCTTGCTCACGGGCTCCTATCCCTGGCGAAATGAGCGCGCCAAAATTCTGCCGGGTACTGCTCCGTCTTTGATTGCGAGAGATCAGATGACCCTTCCCAAAATGCTGAAAACGAAGGGCTATCATACCGGCATCGTTGGCAAATGGCATCTGGGATTAGGGGAGGGGAATGTCAACTGGAATGAGCGAATCACCCTCGGCCCCAATGAGGTCGGCTTTGACTATTCTTATATCATGGCAGCCACCCAGGATCGGGTGCCCACGGTTTATATTGAGAATGGGCGTGTGATGCGACTGGATCCCAATGACCCTATCGAAATCAATTATCAGCAAAATTTTGAAGGAGAACCTACCGGAAAAGATAATCCTGAATTACTCAAAATGAAGTGGCACCACGGCCATAATAATAGTGTCGTCAATGGCATTCCCCGGATTGGGTTTATGAAGGGCGGCGAATCCGCAAAATGGGTAGATGAAAACATGGCCGATACTTTCCTCGTCCGGGCCCAGCAGTACATCAAAGCCCACACAGAGGAGCCCTTTTTCCTCTATTATGCCCTCCAGCAGCCGCATGTACCCCGCACGCCACATGAGCGGTTTATTGGTGCTTCCGGAATGGGACCTCGTGGAGATGTGATCGTGGAGGCTGATTGGTGTATTGGAGAATTGATCAAAACCCTGGAAGCTGAAGGACTCCTCGAAAATACCCTGATTGTATTGTCAAGTGACAACGGCCCTGTGCTCAATGACGGTTATTACGATGATGCCGTAGAAAAACTCGGAACCCATACGCCACGAGGCCCTTTGCGCGGAGGGAAATACAGCTTGTATGAAGCGGGAACCCGCGTGCCGTTTATCAGCTATTGGAAAGGCAAAATCCAGCCCGGTGTTTCTGATGCGGTACTTTCACAGATAGACTTATTCAGCTCTATTGCTACGCTGGTCGGTAGTGAGATCACGGGGCCGGATAGCGAAGATTTCTCATCCGTACTCATGGGTACGAGCAATACAGGGCGGGATGAACTGATCCTCGAAGCCACATCCCGGACTGCGTTGCGGAAGGGCGACTGGATTTTGATTCCTCCTTACAACGGCCCGGCAGTCAATAAGATGGTGGAGATTGAACTAGCCAACTCCGATGTGTACCAATTGTATGACCTGGCAGCAGATATCGGGGAACAAAATAACCTCGCCGAAAGTCAGCCTGAAAAACTACAGGAGATGATCGCAGCCTTCGAGCGAATCCGTGGCGTGCAGGGAAAAGTGGAACAGTTGGAATTGAAATAAGGCATATGTATGTAAAAACAAGTTGCTCCCTGATCCTCTACCTGCTGGGAATGGTCTTTTTCTCCAGTGCACAGGAAATGCATTCTATTTCGCAAGAAGAATTGAAGGACAAAATCAGCGGATACTGGATCGGTCAATTGGTGGGAAACTACGTGGGCTTTCCCTTTGAAAATCTCTATGATGAGGAACCGATTCCTGTTTTTGTAGACAGGTATATGAATTATCAGGATGCCGATACGCTGGGATTGAAAATGAATGTGAATGATCGCCGGGCATTTGTTGACATTATGGCACAAGCGATGGGCGGTGCCTGGAGTGATGATGATACGGATATCGAATTTGTAACCCTGCATGGACTGGAACAATATGGATTGGATATCACCTATGAAGAAATTGCCCTGCTTCGCAAAAAACATATCAACCGATTTATTTGGTCCTCCAATGCCCTGGTGCATGATTTGCTGATTGAAGGCCATTTGCCGCCTGAAACAGGAAGTAAGGCGCTTAATAAACATTGGTACACCCTCGGTTCTCAATTGACCAATGAAATCTGGGGGGCGGTATATCCCGGTATGACAGACTTGGCTGCTGAACGTGCAGAATGGGCAGCACGGGTGACACATGATAGCTGGGCGACGCATGGCACGGTGCTGTATGTTTCCATGTACAGCGCAGCCTTTTTTGAGCAGGACGTAGATAAGTTGTTGGAAATCGGTATGAGCAAACTGCCGGCGGATAGTCCCTATTTAGAAGCCGTGAAGCATGTGATCCGATGGCATAGCGAATACCCGGATTGGAAGGATACCCGTAAGCGAATTCATGAGGCGTATTATCTGGAGTTTGACGGCTTTGATTTGCCTTACCCGATGGGAAGTGCCGCCATCAATGGCCTGAATGGGATCATGGCCCTGTTGTATGGAGACGGAGATTTTACCCAATCTATTGCCATTGCTACGACTACCGGCTACGATTGCGACAATCAGGCGGCGACGATTGGCGGCTTGCTGGGGGTCATGCATGGCGCAAGTAGTATCCCGGATCGATTTACATTGGAATTGCCTTCTCGTGGGAAATGGACAATACCTTTTAATGACACCTATGTCAATTATTCACGGGATCACCTGCCCAACTATAATAAGATATCGGATATCGTTATGAGAATTCTCCAGATCGCGGAGGTCGCTATTCTGGAACAAGGAGGCCAGAAAATTATTGAGCAAGATAAAATCATATACCAGATCAAGCTGTAAAAGGGAGATAAACACCTTAATCTGTTACCTCTGTTTCCCCGAATGTAGAAATTCGCTCCTCTTGCTTCCCGGGTTTGGGAAATTAACTCCCATTAAACAC
>CAYGTH010000045.1:0-25299 GCA_964352745.1 uncultured Bacteroidia bacterium | reverse complement strand
CCAACTAGCCGGTAACAGAAACTGAAGCCCTGCGATTCCGCCCCAGGCTTTGGCAAGGTTTCCGCTTTCTAATTCCTTGATCGCGGGTGGGGCAGGGGAGTGGTCGCTTCCGAGAAAGTCAATCAGCCCTTGATTGATGGCATCTATCAGCTGGTTGCGATTGGCAGCACTTCGAATAGGAGGCGCGCACTTATAGCGGGTATCGCCATCGGGAATGTTCTCTGCGGTCCAGAAGAGATAATGAGGACAGGTTTCGACAGTTAAGGGCAATTCTGCTTGTTTCGCAGCGATGATCATAGGAAGAGCTTGTGCCGTTGCCAGATGCACAATATGGGTCTTGCACCGGTGTTTTTGGCACAAATCGATCATCATTTTAATTGCTGCGACCTCCCAGCTATCCGGACGGGAAGCCAGCCAGGCAGCGTAGTGCGTAGGGTTTGCGAGCAAGGCAGCATTTGATTGAGTATCCTGTTCCAATTCGCAATGAACCAATAGGGGCAATCCCGCCTCAGCGATCAGAGGCATCACTGCTTCGAGGTCTTCGCGGGTCGCATTGGGGAATTCGTCAATTCCAGAATGGGTAAGGAAAGCCTTAAAACCCAGGCATCCCGCATCGATCAACTCCCGAATGTGCGTCAGATTACCATCTACCACACCTCCCCAAAAGCCACAGTTTACCCTTAGTTTCCCTGCTGCTGCAGCACGTTTTTGGGCAAAAGCAGCACCTGTGGTCGTGACCGGACTCGCATTCAGCGGCATATCAATCAGCGTGGTGATCCCTCCATAAGCCGCAGCTCGCGTTGCCGTTTCAAAGCCCTCCCAGTCCGTGCGTCCCGGCTCGTTGATGTGGACATGCGGATCAATGACGCCCGGCATGAGCACAGCATCTCCGTAGTCGATCAAGCTCGGTTCCGCTGCTTTCCCAGAGGCTACTTCTGTGATTGTGCCTCCGGAAAGGTAAATCGTCGCAGGTTGGAGCTTGCCATTCAGCCAGCATCGGGAGCTGTAGATCGGTTTTATTTCCATAAAGGTTGTGTCCTCTGCATTTTGGCTCCGCTCAATGTGGCGGAATCAGTTGTTTTCTCCGCGCCTCTCCGTCTCTGCGTTCAATTTCTCTTCGAAGTAAGCGCAGCCTCTGTGCCTCCGTGGCTCTGTGTTCAACTCATGATTTCCCCGCATACAATCCCATCAACACCTTTTCCGGCGTAATCGGCGCATGATAGCCAATACGTGCATTCGGATTATACGCCAGCATCGCATTGGCAATTGCAAAATAGGCTCCGATCCCATACATCAAGGGCGGTTCTCCCACAGCCTTGGATTTGTAGATCGCCAATTCAGAACCATCTGTATGGAGAAAATGTACATCGACTTCCTTAGGCGCACCAAGCAGATCCGGTACTTTATAATTGGCCAATGAATGCGAAATCAGCGTACCATCTTCCTTGTATAGCAGATCTTCGGTTGTAACCCAGCCCATGCCCTGTGCGAGGCCTCCTTCCACTTGTCCGAGGTCAACTGCGCGATTCAAGCTGGTTCCAAAATCATGTACGATACGTACCGCGTCAAATTCATACGTTCCGCGAATGCAATCAACTTTGGCCTCAAATATTGCCGTGCCATAGACGTGATAGGCAAATGGGTGCCCCTTTTCTATGCTTTTATCAAAGTGAATGCGCGGTGTGGCGTAGTGGCCTTTGGCACTGAGGTTCACCCGCCGGGCAAGTGAGGCCTGCACGAGATCTTCCCAGGTCAAGGCTGTTTTGAGCTGATTGATCCAAATGATTCCAGCTTTGATATCCACGCTGCTATCCGCTGCTGCGCCTTCCAATTCCCGGGCGACTGTATCCATTCGCTCCCGAATTTGCTGGCAAGCATTTCGCAGGGCCTTTCCATTCAGGTCAGCAGTGGCACTCGCTGCGGAAGGGGAAGTATTGGCGACGCGGGTTGTATTGGTCGTTTCGAGCTTGATGCGTTCCCAGGGGAGTCCGAATTCCCGCATCGCAACCTGAATCATCTTGGTATTTACGCCCTGTCCCATTTCTACGGCTCCGGTGCTGACGCCCACGCTGCCATCGCTGTACACATGCACAAGGGCACGAGCGTGATTCATCATGGTATTCGTAAAAGAAATCCCAAAGCAAACGGGCATGAGGGCAATTCCTTTTTTGAAATAGCGATTGTTCGCATTAAAGGTTGCTACAGCAGTCCGGGCTTCGTCGAGCGTAAACCGGGAAACCGCCTCATCCCAGCAATTTTCGGCCTCGGCCTCTTCGACGATCTGCCCATAGGAAAATTCAGCCCCGTCCTGGAGGAGATTTTTCCGCTGAATGGTGCTGGCTTCGATGCCGATTTCACGTGCGGCATGATGAATGGCGGCCTCAATTACAAACATGCCTTGCGGGCCGCCAAATCCTCGAAAAGCGGTATTGGGCGGGATATTGGTTTTACAGGAATGGGCAGTGGCCTTGACATTCGGCACATAATAGCTATTGGTAGCGTGAAAAAGGGTGCGCTCTAAAATAGCCGGAGAAAGGTCCGCTGCAGCCCCGCCATTCTGAAAATAGGTGCTCTCGAATGCCACAATGTTCAAGTCTGCATCCAGCCCGATTGTATAGTCGCTGCTATAGGGATTGCGTTTGCCGGTCATTTGCAGGTCTTCCCCCCGTTCGAGGATGTATTTGACGGGTTGTTGCAAATGAAAGGCTGCCAGCGCGACCATCGCTGCCCAGGGGGAAGCCTGATCCTCTTTTCCACCGAACCCTCCGCCTAAGCGATTGACATCCACCTCGATCTGATTCATGGGAATCCCCAAAACGCGGGCTACGGTCCGTTGTACGGCTGTTGGGCCTTGGGTGGAACTATATATCTTCAGGTGATTGCGTTCTACGGGAATGGCATAAGCGCCCTGAGTTTCCAGGTAAAAATGTTCCTGCCCGCCGGTTTCAGCTGTTCCTTTAAAGATGTATTCACAGGAATCAAACGCAGCCTTTGTATCTCCCAATTGAAACGTGCGCGAACCGGAGAGAAGCTTGCCTTGTCGGAAGGCCTCGCGAGGATCCACAATAACGGGTAACGGATCGATGTGTACGTGAATGTGTTTGCACGCAGCTTTGGCTTGTGCTGCTGTTTCAGCGACTACCAATACAAGCGGTTGCCCTTGAAAATGAACTTCCTCTGTTGCCAATAGGGGCTCATCCGGGATAATTCCTCCGATCTGGTTTTCGCCGGGAATATCTGCCTGAGAAAAAATACGAATAACACCCGGCATGCGAGATGCTTGTCCGGTATCTATTGCCTGTATGATACCATGCGCTATCGGAGAGAAAAACGCGCGGGCATAGAGCGTGCCTTCGAGGACAGGCATATCATCTACATAGACCGACTTACCAGTTACGTGGAAAGGCGCATCCAGATTTTTGAGGTGCTTTTTTTCTTGTTGGGGCTGTCCGATCATAGGAATGTGAGGAGGAGAATTTTGGGATTAATCAATTGATGTATGCGCCATGATGGTTTCAAAATCTACTTTGTCTGCAAATCTTTTCATGAAATGTGCCAGGAATAATTGCCTGATTAATAGCCGTTTATAAGCGGCGCTTCCACGCGCATCACTGATGGGAGACACTTCCTGATTCAGGATGGATATGGCTGCTGTCAGAGTGGGGGTGCTGATTTTTTTTCCTGTGAGAAAGGCAACTGTTTGATGTAAATACATGGGGATAGGCCCGAGACCTCCTGCTGATAGGTGAAGGGTTTGCACTTTATCCTCAGCATCCATGTCGAGCCAGCAAGCCGTATTGACAGTCGCAATATCGAGGTAGGTACGCTTGCTTACTTTTTCAAAACTAATCAGGGTATCGGGCCCGGGAACCAAAAAGGAAAGCCCTGCGACATACTCGCCAGGGAGCAAGTCCATTTGTTTATAGCCTTGATAAAAGTCTTTTAGCAATACGGTTCTGCTCTTAGTTCCCTTCACCAGTTTCAATTCACTGTTGAGCGCGAGAAACAGGGCCGTAGAATCGCCAATAGGGGAGGCATTCACGAGGTTTCCCCCGATTGTGGACATGTTTCGAAGGGGGGCTGAAGCGAAAAGAGGCCCGAAATGGCGAATTTCCGGAAGGGCTTCTTGCAGGATCGGAGATTCATACAAATCCGCCATAGTTGTTGCCGAACCCATATAACAGCGATTTCCCACTCGGTTGATACCCCGGAGTTCTTTTCGATCCAGCATTCGGACGAGGGAAGTCGTTTCAAGTGTATTTCCTTTTTGCACAAAAAGATCAGTAGCCCCACCGATGAAGATGGCGTCTTCCGGAATAGGATCTACCGCTATGGTTTCCTGTTGAAATTGAAGGAGGCCTTCGCGGATACCCAGGAAATAGGTGGGTAGAAAACCTGATTGCACGAGCCATTCCAACTCATCTGTAGCTGGTTTTGAGGCTAACTGTTTAGCGATGTGATCCGCTGCCCGCTCAATGGATTTATAGCCCGTACATCGACAGACATTTCCATCCATACTTTCGATTACCTCTATCGTTGAGGCCTGCCCTTCTCGCAGCACAGCTCCTGTCATGGCTACTACGAAGCCGACGGTACAGAATCCGCATTGTGTCCCGCTTGTGTCCACAAATGCCTGCTGCACGGGGCTTAGGTCCTCCATGTTGAGGCCTTCCACCGTAACGATGTGTTTGTGATGCGCATTTCCCAGCGGCATGATACAAGAACACATAGATCGATACCGAATGCGATCATCAATCAACTCCCCGACCAGGACGGAACAGGCTCCACATTCTCCTTCCCTACATCCGAGTTTGGTGCCTTTCAGGCGTTGATGTTCCCGAATATAATCCAACATAGCGACCCCATCGGGAAGGGAGCTGCGTACCGTTTGGTCATTTAACAAAAACTCAATCATAGGCATGTGACAAGATAGGGCAATGTTCGCAGTTTGCGAAGTCATTGTCTTGAACAGATTGGCGGGAAGCGTAGTCTAAGCTCTAATTTACACATTTACTCCCGAATCTAATAGGAGAGGGGAAAGAGAGAAGAGGGAAGATAGAAGAAAAAAGACAGAAATAGCGTAAACGAAATAAGGCTTGGTCCCCCATTGCGCAGGCTCCGAGGGCAGGCCATGGGGGCAGAATTCGGTACGAATTCAGGGGGAAGAGGAGTCGAAAATTCAATCGCAAGTTCAAGGATCAAATTCAAAGACTTAACGCTCAAACAAAAGAGGGAACAGGAGGCAGAATATAGATATTCGAGAAAATTCGACAGTCCGTAGTCCCCAATCTGCGGGCTTTTTCCACTTGGTTGTAATCGGGGGGTAGGACACTTTTGATTTCGATGTTTTAGTCTGTCTAAAAATAAACCACTAAGACCATGTTTGGAACGCTAATTTCCTTAGAAAATACTGACTTCAGGAACCTGATCTTCGCCATTTTTACTCGAAATAGCTCGCTATTTCTGCGCAAAATGACTTGTCAGAACCCTAAATTCAGCATTTTCGCTAACAAATTTTCTGTCCCAAACATGGTCTAAGACACGCAGTACACTAAGAAAGCACTAAGATCCGCTAGATTAAATTCTTCTACTTCTTGTCCCCTTCGTGAACTCAGTGCCATTGTGGTAAAAAAGAAATTTGCATTTTGTTTTGTATCTCTGATCAGATTGCAAGTCAAAATATTCCCCAATTTGTATATTCGTCTAAACCTCCCTTTATGAATACCCTCTTGCAGATTGTTTCGATGTTATTGTTGTTACTCACCATGACTGCCTGCACTTCTGAATACAAATGGAATGGTTCGCTGGAAGACCTGATGAACAGCCAGCCTGAACGCTTTGGAACGGTGATGGAGCATCCTGAGAAGTACCGTGTGCAGATTCTCTACACGCAAATTGACCGGGACGAAGCCAATCGACCCACTTTCACTTCATTTGACTATCGACTGAATGAACAGGAGTATTTTTACCCGGCAAGTACGGTGAAGCTTCCTGTGGCCCTTATGGCCCTTCAAAAATTGAATGAACTCGATATCCCGGGATTGGACAAGCACACGACCATGCTGACGGATAGCGCGTATACGGGGCAGTCTGTTGTGCGGACTGATTCCAGTGCGGAAACGGGCTTACCCTCTGTGGCGCAGTATATTCGGAAAATCTTTCTGGTGAGTGATAATGATGCTTATAATCGCTTATGGGAATTTTGTGGGCTTGACTACCTGAATGAAGGCCTGCATCAAAAAGGGTATGACCAAACCTGGATCGTCCGCCGCTTTTATTCGGTAGCGGACCGGGAAGTACAACGACACAGCAATCCGATACGTTTTGTGCAGGGAGACGAATTGATCCATGAACAGCTCATGACCTATGCAAAGCAAGATTACCTGTGGCCATCGCCGATTTTATTGGGAAAAGGAGAATTAAATGGGGATACGATTGTGGAGGGGCCGAAGGATTTTTCTACCACTAATGTATTTGGTCTGGCTGATATGCAAGGTATCCTGAAAGCAGCCTTGTTTCCTGAATCAGTAGCGGAATCTGCTCGTTTTGATTTGGCCGAAAGCGATTATCCCTTTCTCTATCAGTACATGTCTCAATTGCCCCGGGAAAGCACTTTCCCGGATTACAGTGATTATGAACACTACTACGATGGATATGTGAAGTTTTTCCTGTTTGGGGATACGAAGGAGCGTATTCCTGCGAATATCCGGGTCTTCAATAAGGTCGGAACCGCTTATGGTTTTCTCACTGATTGTGCTTACATCGTGGACTTTGAAAATGAGATTGAATTTCTGTTGTCTGCGGTTATTTATACCAATGAAAACGAAATCTTCAATGACGATGTCTATGAATACAAAGGGATTGGATGGCCTTTCATCAGTAATCTGGGGAAAGCTATTTATGAGGTGGAATTGGCTCGGGAACGAGCCCATACACCCGACTTGAGTCGTTTTCGGGTGCAGTATGATAAATGATGCATTCAATCAAATGGATTATAGAGCTGAAGCGATGTGATTTTTTTGAAATCACTACTATTGCGCGTGCATAAATGGCGGCCATTTAGTAATGCTGTTGCAGCGATAATCGCATCCCCTAATTTCAGCCCGTAACTTCTTCGAATCCGGATAGTTTCATCTTTAATGGAGCCATCCAAATAAATGATTTGAGCAGGATTTATGGCAGACTTGATCTGCGAAATTTGAGTCTGCGTAAGTTGATCCCAACTCAGTAACTCAATTTCAGTAATGACAGATATGAGAAAATCTCCTGATAATAGTTGTTGTACCTGGCCTTGTTCTTTAGTAGGGATTTTATTCGCCAGATGATATATCAGGATATTTGTATCAATTACAAATTGTTGTCCCATTCCTTTCGGATTTTGTGGATGGCAGCTTCTAGCTCATGAATGGGGATTTCTGAGATGATTCCTTGTAAAGCGGCAAAAGACTGTTTTTCTGGAACAGGATTTTCATCAGATAAATTCAACTGAGATTTGAGTGAATTCCAAATAGCAATGGGTAGGATTACAGCTTCCTGCTCGCCTTCATCAGAATAAATATATTTGATAGTTGAAGCCATTGATATTGTATTGTCGTTCTCTGCTTTACGGAGAAATTAGGGTTCTTGTTGAAAAGAAAAAATCATCTCTCTCGAAATCCCTCTTTCTCCTTTTCTCGAATTCCAGCTATATACTTCCCTTCTTCGTCAAAATCACAATGGTTCCGCCTTCTTCTGCGACCGAAGAGATCACAAAAGCCGCTTCCTCCATCGTAACGAGTTTGTCGGTTCTGAGGGTAATGGTTTTGTCAGCTACATCCCCTGAAATGGCTTCTTTGATCAGGCCGGGGATTTTTTCTCTTTCAACAATTTCCTGATCCCAGGCAAATTGGCCATCTGCCGTAATGGTAACGGAGTGTTTGGCCGGACTGGGTTTGTCGGAACTGCTTTTGGGGAGATCAACTTTTAAGCCTACCTGCGCCACGAAAGTGGAGGTGAGCATGAAGTAGATCAGGAGCAGGAATACGATATCAGCGATAGAAGCTGAACTGAATTCCGCACTGGCTTTATTTCTTCGTCTGAGACTCATATTGGAGAAATGATCTTGTCAAATGAAACACACTACGAAATCAGGATTTGGCCGGCTCTTGCAGCAGGTCAATAAAATCCGTTGAGGTCAGCTCCAGTTTGAAGACCACTCTATCTACTAAAGAAACAAGAACGTTATAAGCAAGGAAAGCAATTACGCCTACTACCAATCCCGAAGCGGTCGTAACCATAGCCGTAGAAATACCATCAGCAAGGTCAACCGGATTTGCATTTCCTTCTTTCGCAACGATCTGGTTAAAGGCCGCGATCATCCCGACTACCGTTCCAAAGAACCCAATCATCGGTGCGGCTCCGGCAAAGGTCGCCAGAAGCGGAAGCCGCCTTTCCAATCGATAGACTTCCAGTTTTCCGACATTCTCAATCGAGCCTTCAATGTCTTTCAGAGAAGCAACCCCGAGACGGCTGATTCCCTTTTTGATCATGCGGGCAAAAGGGTCATTATTTTGTTCACAAAGCGCTTTGGCGGCATCTATATTCCCGGAAAGGACATACAGGCGAACCTGCTTCATGAACTCTTCCGAATCGGCATTTGCCTTGCGAACGGTGAGGTAGCGTTCGATGAAAATGAAAAGGGTGGCGAAAAGAAGAACTGCCAAAACAGCCATCGTCCATCCACCGGATACCAGCACTTCGAGAAGCGATTTACTCGCTCCACCGCCTGTTCCTGTTGCTAAGGAATCAGCAGGAACCTGAAGAAGAAATCCAAACATATTGGTAAGTTAATTAAGGGAATACAATGCATTGCCTGCATGAATTGGTCAAAACTAAGGAATTTTTCGACAATGCAAAATTTTTGAGTAAGGGGCTGTTGCGTGAGGCAAGACAATTATGGGTAAAACAGAAAAGGGGTAGCATGGCGCTACCCCTTTGTTCTATTCAAGCATCGTGCCATAATCGGCACTTGGTTGCTTATGCTTTAGCTTCTTCTTTTGATTCCCGTTGGATCAGGTCCAAAGAAATCGGGCTGGCAACGAAGATCGATGAATACGTTCCGACTACGATTCCTACCATAATTGCGAATACAAATCCGCGAATCACATCGCCTCCCCAGATGAAGAGAATCAAGGCTGTCAGGAAGGTCGTGAAGGAGGTAATCAAAGTCCGGCTGATCGTCTGGTCGATCGAGAGGTTGTAGATGTCGCTGAGCTTACTCGCTTTCATCTCCTGAATATTCTCCCGGATTCGGTCAAACACAACCACCGTATCATTGATGGAGTATCCAATAATCGTCAACAAGGCCGCAATGAGCGCTTGATTGACTTCCAGGCTAAAGGGCAGATCCAACTGACCCAGCAAGGAGAAGATCCCTAATACGATGATTACATCGTGGAAGACCGCCGCAATCGCTCCGGCGCTATATTGCCATTTCCGGAAACGAATCAGGATATAGAGGAAGATGATAATCAGGGAGAAAATCACGGACTTAAAAGCCGCTGCCCGGATATCACTCGCTACCGTAGGCCCTACATCGGTGAAGCTATCTTCTATGATTTTCTGACCGGCAAATATCTTGCCCATCGTTGCGTCCCGAAGGTCTTTAATCTCTTCGGTAGCCTCCCGGTCCGAAGCCTTATAGCTTGTCGTGATCTGGAGTCGGTTACTCGCTCCCAGGGTTTTGATAATAGGCGCATTGTTGTCATAAGCCTGAGTCAATGCACCTCTTAACTCTTCCAATTCCCCATCAGTAAGGGAATGAGGGGTCGTGCCATCCTGCTCGAAAAAGGCCATGGTAAACTGACGTCCTCCATCAAAGTCAACACCCGTTTTAAATCCAAGTAATCCGAAAGAAATCAAACTTACTACCAATACAGAAGCGGATATCATATAGAAGGTCCGCTTTTTAGCGATCATATTCAGCTTCAGGTTGGAGAACAAACCAGTAGTGAATTTGGTGCCGAAAGAAACCGAATCCTTGCCTTTGTCGGCGTAGTAATCGAGGATCAGACGGGTAATGATCAGAGCAGAGATCAGAGAAGTGATAATACCGATCATCAGGGATACGGCAAAACCCCGGATAGGGCCTACTCCAAATGCATAGAGAACAACCCCTGTCAGGAAGGTCGTGATATTCGCATCCATTACAGAGGAAAATGCATTGCTAAATCCAGCTTTGATACTCGCTTTGAGTGTTTTGTCTTTGGCTTGTTCTTCTCGAATCCGCTCAAAGATCAGTACGTTTGCATCGACCGCCATACCGACCGTAAGCACCACTGCCGCAATACCCGGAAGGGTGAGTACGATAGTAAAGGCTGCCGAACATCCGAGGATGAACACGAGGTTGGCAAGCAAGGCTACATTCGCAATGATGCCCGCACGACTGTAATAGAAGATCATGAAAACCAGCGTTACCAGGAAGGCAGCGAGGAAGGAATTCAATCCACTGAAGATATTGTTACGACCCAAAGTCGGTCCTACCACATCCTCGCCTTCAATCCGAGCTTTCACTGGCAACTGGCCCGCACGCAGTACGTTTGCAAGGTCTTGTGCCTCATCAATGGTAAAGTTTCCAGAGATTTGAGAGCGCCCTCCTGAGATCCGTTGATTGACAACCGGATAAGAATATACATAATCATCCAGGAGAACGGCTACGTGGCTGCCCACATTGGCTCCAGTCAGGTTCGCCCAGGTTTGAGAACCTTCAGAATCCATACTCATATCTACAATCGCACGTCCGCGATCATCAAAATTCTGACGGGCAGAACTTACGCGCTCACCCCCCAGACTCGGCTCATTCTCATTATTGGTCCGGATGGCAATTAATTCATAAAACTCAGAGGTTGCATCGAAGGGTTTGAACCCCCAGACAAAACGCATGTCATCCGGGATAAGCGCCTGGATTTCTTCCATTTCCAGGTAATCATTGATAGCAGCAGTATCATTCGGGCTGGCATAACCTACCAGAGGAGTCCGGGAATCGGCTTGATAATTCTCATAGCGAGGGGGAATCAATACAGCGAATAAAGGATTTTCGCGTCGAAATTGTTCCGCCTGTTTCTCATTATCCAAGGCAGCTCCTTCTGGGTCTAGTGAGTCTGTTACATCACTAAAACTCGTCAGTGAGTCTTCTGCAGCAGTTGTCGCAGTGGAGTCCGCTACAGGAGCATCTCCAGGCGTTTCTGCATCAGCAATAGGAGTACTGGTTGTATCCGTTGCAGCACTATCTGCATCCGTATTAATTCCCTTTATGACTTTGAGTCGCTCATTGATTTCCTGAATTACGGGGAAAGCGGTACGGAAATCATGTGTAGTCCAGAATTCGAGTTTTGCCGTACCCTTCAGCAACTGTTTTACTCGCTCAGGCTCTTTTACACCGGGAAGCTCCAGTAAAATACGACCGGTGCTCGGCTGCTTTTGCAAGTTGGGAGATACAACTCCAAATTGGTCAATCCGCTTACGCATGACTTCGAAGCTTCGATCAATCGCTGCGGTAGCTTCATTGTTGAGCATTTCGACGACATCCTCATCTGGAGAATCGAAGTTGATGTTGCGCTCAATGCTGGAAAACAAAGTTCCCAACCGGATGTCCGGATCAATTTCGCGGATACACTCTACAAATAGGGGTACAAATGCCTGTTGAGCCGTCTCCTGACGTAAGGTGGCACAGGCAACTGCTTCCGTAAAAGTAGAATCAGGATTGGTAGCCAATTGAGTTACTACATCTTCAACACCAATTTCCATCGTAACAAACATGCCGCCCTGCAAGTCAAGACCCAGGGTAAAGGAATTGTCAATAGCGGTATTGTACTTGGCTTGGAAATCAGTGTCGTCCTGAAGACTCCTGTATTCTTTTACGGTTGCAGAGTCTTCCTTAGTCCAGGTAGATGGATCATCCTTGAAATTAGTAACCTCTTCAGCAGCCTCACGCAATTCGGATAGCTGGTTGTCAGAGGTGAACTGAACATAGGTCCAGTAGAGGTTATATCCACAGATCAGTGTGAAGATAACCAGCAGTGCAATGACTGTATTCTTATTCTTCATGATAATTGTTAACGATAAATAATAAATCTGTTTCGTGAAGTGTGTACTCCACGGGTACTGCCCTTATCAGGCAGCATTGATATGATTAAATGAAAATGGGTCGAGAATACGTACTAGGGAGCGCGTACGGGCGGCAACAAGAAATATACCTGATCGTGCCAAGCAGCAGGGGAGAGCCGTGGCCAGGTAATTTGTTGCAGACGAGGCGAAAAGAGGAATAAGCCTCCAATACTCGCGATACACAGCAGGCTGAGAATCGGCTGAATCAGGTTTTGATGAACTGATTGGCCCGAAAATAAGACTACCGCATCTGTGAGCAGCGCCTGAGAATTACGGGTTTCCACTTCCTCAATGACCTTGAAGTAATGGTGGTAAAAGCTCACTTTGTTGATCTTAAATAAGAACAACATCGAGAACGAAACCGCCACGAGTCCTATGAGATAATATGGATGAAACCGTTTATTCATAATTGAGTTCGCAAATATAGAGAATTATTTAGAAAGATGTTAGCAGGGGGGTAGGCCGGGTGTAGGCCAAAAATCCACAAAGAGAAACCGAAAAGGGGCGCAAAGTATATCAGTAAGCTCTTCTTCCTTGCGTTGGTAGCGTTTTTCTTGCGTGTAGGACACTTGTGAATCCTGTCTGTTTTGAGAGATTGACACTTTTGTCCTACCCCTTTTTTGTTGCGAAACTTGCCGCTATTTCTTCGCTTCATGGAAAAGGGGCCTACACCCATGAGGAGTATAGTATAGGTTGGTTCATCGGAACTAACGTTTCGCATGCGCTTTCAATACCCGAATGGCTCGTTCTGTAAAACCGGGCTGCCCCTTCTTGAGGTAAATGAGCTGGGTGCGCATGAACGTCCTGAGGGTTCCGTCGTCTTGCAAGGCACGTAATAAACTCTTCTTATTAAAAACAGGGCTGACTTGCTCGCCTTGTATGAGGAAATAGGCATGTGCTTCCTCAAATATGTGCATCTTCTGCCCATTAAACCGCATAGAATATTTCTCCTTTTTTTTCACCCTTCGAACCAGCAATCGGATTTCTCCCTGCGTATAGGCATCCTGATAGACTCCGGCTGGTAAAGCGGGATAGCGATCATCAGGAAGATAAATAAAACGATCCCCACCCAATTCAAAATGCCTGATGTCAGCAGTATGGAGAATCAGCTGTTCCTGCTGTAAATTGTGGTACACAGCAGCGAATACCAGATCGTTGTAAATGTCGTAGCCCAGATTAATGGAGTCATAGGCAATGTTTTCGTACACCAGACTACCATAATGAAGGGGACGATTTCCGTAGTATTGATCGCCTTCCACAGATGGATAAAAATGGAGATACAGACTTCCGTTTTTCAATAAATCATACAGCGGGATTTCTGCCGCAAAAGCTTCTCTCACCAAATCCAGACGGGTAGCACGGACCTCTTCCGCTGTCTGCGCAAGCATAAGGGATCTGCTCATAAGGAGCAAGGATACAACCAGTAAGAGGGGCCGAAGAGATCGTTTCATGTGACTATGTCTTCTGAATGGATAGCAGATTCCTGCCTTTGGGCTAATGTCTTTAATCTTTCTATTTATTCCTCGCCTGTTACTTCCAAAGAAGCGTTTCCATACACAGGGACACCGCCGGGCGTAAGTCCATTTACTTCGATTCGGTACATGCCTGTATCATCTCCACTGAACCCTTTTAAGGTAAGTGGCTGATCTGTCGGGATATTGACCTGAGAATTCCACAGCAAAGTACTTCTGAAATCCGGCACTCGATTAAGGATGTTTTCGGGCGTATCGTAAATGGGGGCATAAAATTCCCGGGTTTGTTGCAATGCCTGATACAACTGCTGGTTGATATGGGGCGGTAAATCCTGTCCGCCAAAGTTTTTGTTATAGGAAATGAGGTTGATAACCCCGTCAAATTCCGCTTCTCCTGTTCGAAACCTGCGATAGACGATATGAATATCTTCGACCTTGAGGGGGTCGAATTCCAGCACAGACTCGGCCGCGACAAGGGGTACCCCATCAATCATAAGCAAGGCAGGATTGGAAAACATCAGGTTACTCGCAACTGTATTCAAACTGGCATAATGGTCATATACATACAAGTGTCTGGCTTTTTGAGAACGCCGGATGGCTACCTCTCGAATGTATTCCAGCATCACTTCTTCCATCGTGGGAAACCGGGTGTATGCATCGAGGTGGTATTGCACATCAGGATTCCCATAAAAAGGAGCCTGATTCTCTTGTATCTCCCCTTCCGTACCTCGAATATGGGTAGCGGATACATAACTATTGGCTAATTGACTGTTGTAACTCAGTGTATTCAGAAAAGTACGAGCTGATTCAGGCAGGGAAAACGGATGAACATAAGCACTTCGATTTCGGCTTGAAAATGGACTTTGCAACCGGATATCGGGTTTTTCTCCGGGCAGATCATTTCGCCAGAAAAGAAGTTGTCCGCTCTGTAGTTTTGGGGAGAGCTGTAGAAAAAACCGACCGCTACTATCTACGCGTGTAGCATGAATCGCGGCTGATTGTCCTGGAGAGATAGCAAGGATTTTATCGGGAAGTGGATGGTTGCCGGGGTTAATGACACCCGTTAAGGTCGGGACGTATAGCTCCGGGGGAGAAGTCAGGCGTTTGGGAGAATCGGCGATTACCTCTGGCCAGTCAAACCGCCGCCAGCCCCGGATCATAAGCAGATGGTCCAATTCTGTCAAGGTGGCGCTATCCGCTGCATGCACATATCGATCTACTCGCGGGATGGCTTGGGTCAGGTCTGAATTGATCAGCAAATTTGAAACGATACTGTGAGTTTGAAGATCCAGCCCCGCCTCATATTTATAAATGGAAACTGAAGCATCCAGTCTTTCCACTGCTGAGTGAGTGAGTTGAATGTCAAAAGCAGCGCGTTTGCCTACCCTTGCTTTCTGAGGGGTGACTTGAAGTTGAACTTTTGAATCTGCTGGTGTGAAAATCAGTCGCTCACAAACGGGGCGCAACACTTCATCAAAGAGGGTGATCTGGCTGATTCCGGGAAGGAGGGAATCTCCTGGAATTTCAAAAATAGCTTTTCCTGAACGGGTAACCTGGAAACGAGTAGCCCGCATCCGGCCCCGGGATTGTACCGTCAGATAAGTAGCTTGTGGTGAATCATCTGTGTGCGAGGCGGATACAATCCATTTTCCGTTTTTTTGAGAGGCAGAAAGGGTCCAGCCCTCGTGCAGAACGGCAGGGGAAACAGGGAATTGTAAAGAATCTCCCTGGAAAGTATAGCATACTGTATAGGTCATCCCTGCTACCGGAATCATTTCAAACAGGCCGATGCCCTTGTCATGGGTTTGAAATTCGGCGACCACCTTGCCCAGACTGTCTTGTATGCTGCCCGTTAGTGCATGCGGTCCCGCAGGGGAGACAGTTTCTACGGCCACCCGACTGTTCAGCCCATTTACCCAATTACCCCCCTCAGGAAAAAAACGGATTGAAAGAGAGGATTCCTGGGATTCAGATGGGATCTGCGACTCATTGGTGAGGGGATTATACAGGAAAATGGGCGTGTGGAAGAACAGACCCGGATCCAGATTTTTCATCCAGGAAGTGTAGGCGCTAAGGGTGTAGGTGCCTGTTGGGAGGTCTGCCGAAAGGAATAGCTGTCCCGTTCCTCTGCCTACAGTTAGTTTGATTTTTTCCTGTATCCAGGCTTGGCCCGATGTATCCAGCACTTCCAGATAGAGTACTTTGCTCAGGTCAATGGGGGTATGAAACGCTGCATCTACACACCAGGCACTTAGCCAAATGGTCTCTCCGGTAGTGTATATGGTTTTATCCGTATCGACGAATACTTTTTCCTGCAAATGGTGCGTAACATTCCGGGTGAATTTATCCGCTAATACGGATAGATTCCGGGATCCAGGCTGCCCAAACAGGGAACCAGCCAACATCAGACAGAGGAAGAGAGGTATTCGGATCAATGCATTCATAAAACTACTTAAGTAAGCAGACAGATTTTAGTATTGAGACTGGAGACGATTGATTATCAGGGGTCATCGATGACAACATGTGAAACTTGAGCTTGTGTTTGAATTTGAGCTTGAATTCCCCTTGCCTTAGTCAATCCAGAAATCCGGACGCAGGGTATCTCCCCCGCGAACTAAACAATCTCCACAAAAAGGAGGCACCATTAAATAGCCAATAATTTCAGATTGATCCCGGTAAAAATCATAGAAGTTTTTACCATCCCGAATGGTAAGTCGAATACTGTCTTCCGAAAAAAAACTGCGCGGAATTGTATCTACTGCATCATTACAAAATATTTCATAAGGCTGATCTACCAGCGTCTGGATTTCATTCCGATTGATGTAAATCCGTTTTTCAGTGGTGGCCGAAGCTGAAAAATATCCCAATACCGGTTCGGATATGTCTGCTACATTTCTGATGTTTCCTGCCACCGACTGAGGTTGCTGCTCATAAAGCCCACTTCCATTAGCGGCGGATTCCTGTAGGTTTTTCCAAAAGAAATATTCTGTTTCATTCATCGAAAACTGCCGCACTAAAATACTATATCGGAGCAAGAGCTTAGGCCCACGCGTAGAAATAAAATGAAGCGGGTGGCCTACAACGGCATCTATGGTATTCTGAGAGGAGGTCGCTATGCTAATCTCCTGTGGCGGTAATTGTTGCCAGCAAAATTCATTGGGCTCAAAATAACTTACCTGATTATTGCCGAGATAGGTTTGGTAGAAAGGGAAGGGAACATCGTATTTCCAGGTTTCTTCCCATTCCCAACGATAGTAGCGGGTTTTGTTTTCGGGATCGCGGGTGTTGACATACATCTGCATACCCGTTTCCGGTCCTTCAAGTGTAGCCCTTGTTTCGAGTTCATAATACAAGCTGTCTATCGGGGGACTTTTTCGTACTTCCATCCAATCCGATTCATACACTTGCCCATTTGCGAGAGATAATTGCAATTGGTACCGCTTGCCGATTTCACCCTGGAGTTCTCCAGCTTGCGTTTGATATAATCCGGGCTCTACTTCTGTGAGTTGCACTGAATTTCCGCCTTCTTCTGCAATCGAAACCCTCGATCCGATAATGGGAATGAAAAGGAGACTATCAAGCGGAATGCTCCAGGTGAGTTGGACGGAATGAGGTCCTGGCTGATCGGTTAATTTGCCATTGACCACCAATAATTGGCTTCTGTCGAGGATATCAACCTCGATTTGATCGATGCAGCTGGTCCACATTCCCAAAAGGACGAGGGTCCAACCGATTTGCCTGAAATAGCTCATTGGAATCGAAAATTATAGGTGAGCGTCGGGATTGCCTGGGCAAACACTGATACCTGATAGGTACGAACTATTCCATTATTAATTCGGGTATAAACAGAATAGGCATTTTTTCTGCCGGTGATATTGTAAATGGAAAAGGTCCAGGATCCATGAATCAGTTTATTGACTTTGTGGTTGCCTTCGAGGGTAAAGCCGATATCAAATCGCAGGTAATCCGGGATTCTGTAGCGGTTTCGCTCTGTAAAGAAGGTGTGGATCGTACCCGCAAATGGATATTTTGTCAAGGGGAAAGTGGTCGGCCTCCCGGTACTGTAGGTCGCATTGAAGGACGTATTGAATCGCCAGTTGAATTTATAATTACTGATCAGGGTCAGGTTGTGGGGTTTGTCAAAATTTGCAGGGAAGGATTGACCAAAATTAATCTGTTCAGCTATAAAGGGACTGTTTGTTCGTAATAAAGCTCGGGAATACGTATAACTGATCCAACCATTGAGTTTCCCAGATTTTTTCTTGAGCAACATTTCAACTCCGTAGGATCGCCCCGTAGCATTGACGACATCCGTTTCCAGGGCTTCATTTACTAATAAATCGGCCCCGTTTTTGTATTCAATCAGGTTGCGGATTCGTTTGAGGTAAGCTTCGATTGAAAACTCAATGCCTACTTGTGGCAGATTCCGATACAGACCGACGGCAAACTGATTACTGATCTGCGGTGGGAGATAGGGGTTGCTCAATCGCCAGGTATCTGTAGGGGCAATCGCTATCGTATTGCTCAGCATGTGGAGGTACTGACGATGCCGGTCGAAACTAATTTTTACGGAAAATTCATCAGCCAATTTATAGCGGGCTCCCAATCTGTATTCCGGACCTCCATAGGTTTGAATGATTTTTCCACCGGAATAGTAAGTCGTATCCAGGAGGTAAATGTTTTCCAGCGGACGATCCGATTCATAATTTCGTACCGATCCCGGTCCCATTAAGGCAAAGCCCGAAAGACGGATGCCTCCATATACCGTTAAGGCGGGCGAAACTTCAAATTCATCTCCGAGATAAAGTGCTGTTTCCAACCCTCTTTCGGTATCGACTTGCCGATTCTGGACAATCGAAAATTCATCTAGCGGGAATATTTCTCCCGGATCAAGTTGGTATCCCGTAGTATGAATCCCAAAGGTGATATGGTGCCTGCGTTCCGGGAAATAATCAAAATCCAGTTTTACCTGCGCCTGATTGATTGCATAATTAAGCCCAAAAGAATTGGCTGCTATAGATTGATTATCAATGGAATAGGTGTAATTGGTGAAGCTGCCGGTAAGGCGGCCCGAGAAAGTGTTGTTGAAAATATGTCGCCATTGTACCGTTGCATTGGTATTGAAATAGCGATACAGGGTATCGGAATTCAGGCGAAACTGATCTCGGCTGTGATATCCGGATATGCTTAGGGTATTCTGATCATTGAGGGGCAGACTGATTTTTGCAATAACATCTCCAAAATAAGCACTGCTGTTTTGTAGGGAAGGATCTTCGAGCAAATTCAGAATCCAGTCCGAATAGGTGCTTCGAACCCCAAGCAAGAATGAGCTTTTTTCTTTTTTTAAGGGGCCTTCCAGGGTAAGTCGGCTGGAGACGGGACCCAAACCGCCCGATAACCCAAACTGTTTTTTGTTGCCTTCCCGAATCCCAACATCAAAATAACTGGCAATTCGACCTCCATAACGCGCCTGGACACCGCTTTTGTGGAGGTCTGCACGCTTGATTACGTCAGGATTAAAGGTGGAGAAAAATCCAAACAGGTGATTTGGATTAAAGATCGTTCCTTCGTCCAGGCTGATGAGGTTTTGATCCGTATTGCCTCCCCGGACATTGAACCCGGAAGAGCCCTCGCCGACAGTTTGAACTCCTGGCAGGGTCAGGGCTATTTTCATTACATCGGCTTCCCCCAATACGGTAGGAATCGTTTTAATTTCACGAATACTGAGGCTTACAGCTCCTGTTTGTACTGTTTCCGCATTGCTGCGCTCGCTTTTGATTTCTACTTCTTTCAGGGAAATGATTTGGGTTTCCATGTTCACATCCAGTCGGCCATCTTCGTGGAGGGCGACCTTTCTGCGGGTATCCTTCATGCCGAGCTGAGTGAAATAGAGGTCAAAGCTTCCCTTGGGCACTGTCAGGACATAGTAGCCAAATGGGTCGGTGATCACCCCTGCGATCGGATCCTTTTTAAAGACCGAAGCGCCTGATATAGGTTCGCCGGTTTCGCTATTACGCAGGTAGCCAATGAGGGTGGCAGTCTCCCCCCGGAACCGTTGTTGAGGATCGCCTATCGGAATTTCCTGGTTTTCAATGCTGACAATTTCGGCATTGGCAGTAGGGGGAGGACTCGGATCAAAAAGCGGCCGCAAGGCATCTTCCTCGACTTGGTTCTGCTGATTCACCTGGAATCCACGGGTTATAATGATATCCTGAGAACCGGAAAGATGGGTATATAAATCAGAATGTTGGACAAGCTGGGCTGCGGCCTGATCGAGCGGGGTATGGTCAAATCGGGCACTCACTATTAAACTATCCACCCATTCGTCCAAAAAGAAAAAATGAATCGGATAGCGATTTTCTAAATCTTCCACGACCTCTAAAAAGGGCACTTCCTGATAAGAACCCTCGATAGTAGGCCCGGCAGGCATTTGGGCCATCAGCGGAGAAGTGCAAATCAACAATAGAAAAAGTATCCAGTGTTTCATATGCCTATTGGGTTGAATGGGGCAATGTTTTGTGTTGAACTCACTCGCCTTCCTAATTTCCAAATTACACAACTTTCCCCATCCTGTAGTGTCGCGAGGCGGACCGTGTTTCAAGCGTGTCTATTAAGGAAGTATTGACGATATTCAGAACCTGATCATACAACTCCCAAATCAATTATTTGTTCTTATAAGGCGGGAAACGATTGCTCACCTGAAACTGTCAGAAAACTCCTATTTTATTCCATTAGGACGCTGGACCTTGATTTACTCCTTATGAACCACTTCTATACTTACCTCTCGTGTTGTCTGTTATTGTTGTTAGCTTGCCAATCAGCTGCTCCTGGTACAGATAAAAAAGCCAAACGCCCCAACATTCTATTGGCGATTTCCGATGACCAATCCTGGCTCCATACTTCGGCTTATGGCTATGAAGCCGTTCAGACCCCTGCATTTGACCGAATCGCAAAAGAGGGCGTTTTGTTTACACAGGCTTTTGCAGGTTCCCCGGGTTGTAGCCCTTCTCGCGCATCGCTGCTGACAGGGCGCAACTGCTGGGAACTGGAACATGCGGGCACACATGCCAGTCAGTTTTCTGAAAAGTATCATACCTATCCCGACTTGCTGGAGGCAGCTGGCTATTGGATTGGGCATACCGGTAAAGGATGGGGGCCGGGTAATTATGAACTAGGGGGGCGAACCCGAAACCCGGCGGGGCCGGCATTTCAGGAGATTACGGCAGAAGTCCCGGAAGGTATTCGCAGCACCGATTATGCTGCTAATTTTGAAGCCTTTTTGAAAGGCCGGAAATCCGATCAGCCTTTTTGTTTTTGGTATGGTTCCAGTGAACCTCATCGGGTATTTAAAAAAGGGATCGGCATCGAAAATGGAGGGGATCCCGATAAGGTCGTAGTGCCCGCGTTTCTGCCGGACCGTCCTGAAATTCGCAGTGATATCCTTGACTATGCCTACGAAATTGAATGGTTTGATTCCCATCTTGCCAGGATGATCGCTATGTTGGAAGAATTAGGAGAGCTGGATAATACCATCATCATTGTAACTTCTGATAATGGCATGGCCTTCCCACGCGCAAAAGCGAATGTCTATGAATATGGAATTCACATGCCCCTTGCGATTCGTTGGGGAAGTGAGGTAGCGGGCAATCGAGTAGTGAATGACCTGGTAGACTTTCCCGATATCGCTCCCACGATCCTGGAAGCCGCTGCTGTCAATCATCCCGGTGATTTTCCCATGTCCGGCCAGAGTTTGGTGAATATCCTGACTTCTGGAAAATCTGGCATTGTCGAGCCAGAGAGAACGGCCGCCTTCTCTTCACGAGAGCGACATTCCTCTGTACGCTACAAAAGCCTGGGATATCCGCAACGGGCAATCCGTACGCATGAATTCCTATACATCCGCAACTTCAAACCTGAACGCTGGCCTGCCGGCGCGCCTCAAAAATATGGAACGGGCAGCTATGCCAAGCAAGCAGACGCCGAAGCTCAAAACCTCGGCCCAATGCATGGGGGATATCACGATATTGATGGCTGTCCATCTTTGGATTTTTTAATTGAAAATCGAGAGGATGCCGAGATTGGCCATTTCCTCGAACTCGCCGTAGGTTTCCGGCCGGCAGAAGAAATGTTCGACATTCGCAAGGATCCCGCATGCCTGAATAACCTGGCTGCAAACCCTGCTTTCGCAGAGCAAACGGCTGAACTCCGAACGCAATTGGAAACCTATTTGAAGGAAACCGGCGACGCACGGATGACAGCTGAGGGAGATATTTGGGAAACCTATCCCCGCTACTCCCGGTTGCGGCTATTCCCTACGCCTCAATGGGCCATCGACAATCCCGAATCCATTCCGGATGTGCCTTGGGTGGAAACTCATCTGGCTAAGCAGTATCCTTGATTTTGGAGGCATCCTGTCTCATTCTTCTCTGGGTGACTCTGTGAAATAACTCATTGGCTATTTCACAAAGGGCACAAAGCAGGCACAGAGGTAACAAAGTTATCTCTCAAGCTCTGTGTGCCTTTGAGCTGGAATCTTGTCCATGTTCACGCTCTACAACCGCGTATTGACGATGTTGTTGTAAATAGAACCGAAAGTATAACTCACGCCCAGCGATACAAACATTTCATAGTCTGTTGCAAGCTGCCGCTGTTGTAGGAGAATATCCTGAAGCGAAGCACTCCCTTTGGGGAGGGATAACTGGTCCTGGATCAAATCAAGGTTTCCGGTTACTTTCATCGAAAGTCCTTTGAATACACGCAAGTTGAGATTGCTATTGAGTTCCAATCGGTTTTGACTCATGTCGTGCATATAGCTGGAACCTTGTAAGCCCGCATACAGGGATCCCCAGGGCTGACGCATTATCAAACGTACCAATACGGTCTGTCGCCACAGATTCTCTTGCATTTTTCCGTAGATGGTCTCCTCGGCATAATTGCGGTAAAAATATCCTGTGTGATAAGCAATAGTGAATTCCCGGCGGGCGACTTCTGAATAAGGAAAAAAGCTATATTCAATCGCGGGTGCATGCCAGACATCGAGGTCTATATTGCGATAAGTGGAATTGCTAAAGGAACTGAAAAAACCGGCTGACCAATGGTCACTCAGGCTTCGGACAACGCTGCTGGGATAGCTACTGGAGCGTATGGTACTAATGATCTCTTCGCCGTCACTCTCAAATCGGGTTTGTCGGTAGCTAAGGCGCGGGCGAATCCGTACCCGCCATGTTTCGGAGATATGGTCGGCATCCATGCCATAACTCAGTCTGATATCGCTTCGACTGGACTCTGTCCGAAAACTCCCATTTCCATATAGTTCAAAAATCCAGTTATGCCATGCGTCTCTTTCCTGGTCTTTCTTTGGCTTTTGGTGGGTAGTCTTGTCAACTGAGAAGTCAATGTCCTCTACCAGATCAGTTTTTGCCATAAAGGGAGCAAGGCCAAGTTTTAGCCGCTTAGCCAATCCCTTCCGAATATCATCTTGTGTATCGGTAGGGAGAGAAGTATAGTTCAATGTAAATTCTGTACCCTTAAACTCCTCTTTACCCAGAAAGGAGAGTTCAAAACTACGGCCTCCACTTCCAGCAGATTGAGTCGTTACAAAAATATGAATCTGCGCCAGTTGTTGATCTCTGACGTAATTGACGTATGGAAGCGCCGTACGCAAATAATTCATATCACACGATCGGCAGTCCAGAAAAACCTCCGGGAAATCAGTGTAGTCGGATTCAGCCAGTTCCTGGGCGGGGAGTATTGAGAAAGTGAACAATGAGACAAAAACGTATAGGAGGGGCATACGACTTGATCTACACATAGGAGGCTTGGCGTGAAATGGTGAGTGACGATTCACAATGATGAATTATCACTTTAAAGTACTGGATTCGCGTGATAAAAGTTAGCTCCAAATTTTGAGCAAACGTTTCCACTGTAAGGATTGAACAGAAAAACCTCAAACCCTGCTTCTCCTCAGGGAATTTTACGGCTGAAACCGGCTGCGATATCCTGAGTGAGCAGGGCAGAAAGCTCGCTTACAATTTCCGGATTCGTATCGTATAGATTGTTAACCTCGGAAGGATCCGATTCCATGTCATACAACTGGCCGATTGCCTCCCCCGGCTGTGGCTCATAGGTGCGAGGTGACGAAAAACCGCCAGAACCTCGCTTAGGAATAAGCTTCCATTTTCCCTTTCGGATGGCCATATGTCCTTTGGAGGATTGGTGAATAATCGTTTCCCGAACGGGAGTATCCCCGGACTCTGCCAGCAATACAGGCAGAAAATTATAGCTGTCTTCCCCTGCTTCCGCCGGTAATTCGATAGACGTGATCGCGGCCGTAGTAGCCAGGATGTCTGTGAGTCCGATAAGTTGGTTAGATTGACTTCCGGCTTCAATTTTTCCAGGCCACCGGACGATAAAGGGAACCCTGTGTCCTCCATCCCAAATATCAGCTTTCATCCCCCGCAAATTCCCACTGGCTTTATGACCATATTTCTCGATCATATTAGGCCGCCAATAGGGGCCATTATCGCTGGTGAAGATCACTACGGTATTCTCAGCTATTCCCAAAGTCTCAAGGGTAGTAAGCAATTCGCCTACGGAAGCATCGACCATAGAGACAAAATCGCCATAATTCCCGACTTCGGTTGTACCCTGAAATTCAGGAGTAGCCACCCAGGGGGTATGAGGAGAAGCCAGGGGCAGGTAGAGGAAAAAGGGTTGCTCATGCTCTGCACGTTCGGTGATATAGGCGATGGATTTTTGGAGAAATGTGGGCATCACCTGATAGAAATCGAAGTCTGGGGCCATTTTCCCTTCTCGCCAGAATGCCTCTGTATAACCCGTATTGAGGTCATTGCCGGGCGTGAATCCAGTAGGTGGGGTAACGAGCCGATTGTTTTCCAAGTAACAATAGGGCTGCATATCCAAAGAAGCAGGGAGAATCCAGGAATAGTCAAATCCATGCTGGAGAGGGCCATCATGCACAGCCCTGGAAAAATCAACCGTATCCGGAGCCAATTCATCCGCTGCGGTATAAAGGTGCTGGAGGCGCTGTCCGTCGGGGGCTGCTTCCCCTTTAATGGCCCAATCTACTCCGAGGTGCCACTTGCCAACTACGGCGGTATGGTAGCCCTTTTGTTGGAGCAAAGAGGCAACCGTAGTGCGACCTCGCTGAATGACCGCAGGCCCATAGCCTTGCACGACTCCGGTAGGAAGATTGCTTCGCCAGCAATAGCGTCCCGTCATAACCCCATAGCGAGTAGGGGTACACACAGCCGACGGGGAATGCGCGTCCGTAAACCGCATACTTTGGGTCGCAAATTGATCCAGATGAGGCGTCGGAATCAGCGACTGCTCATTGTAGCAGCCCAGGTCTCCATAGCCGAGGTCATCTGCAAGGATGATGACAATATTGGGGGGGGCAAGCCTGGTGGAAGCCGGGGGCGTACAGGCCATCAGGCCAGCAAGTAAAATAGCTGAAAATATGTAGTTTAGTTTCATAGTCGTAAATCGTAACTCCAAAATCGTACTTCCCAAATCGAACCTCGTAAATCGTAACTCCAAAATCGTAACTCCAAAATCGTAAATCGTAAATCAAAATTCCCTTTACTCCCCACTCGGAATCCGGTCCCTCGGAAATACCACCATGCTCTCATTTCCATCTTTACCAACCGCAGCTACCCCAAAC